>NZ_CP048265.1:936536-1248715 GCF_019469205.1 Gilliamella sp. ESL0405
ATATACTTTGCTGTTAAAACGACTTCAAGAGATCAATACCACCGGCTATAGTTATTGGTATGAAAGTAGTCTTAACTACTTTCTCTTTGCGTTAACGCCATTATCGGTTGCCGATAAGTTCACCGAATTATTAGCGGAACGAAAAGGCAGTTGGATATTTACCTCTGCTACTTTGTCAGTCAATAATCAATTAGATTATTTTACTAAACGTTTAGGCTTAACCAATGCTGACTCATTAATATTAGAAAGCCCTTTTGATTATGCTCATCAAACCATAATGTGTGTGCCTCGCTATATTCCTTCACCTAATGAACAAGGTAATGCGGAAAAACTGGTCAATATTCTATTGCCGGTGATTGAAGCAAATAATGGGCGATGTTTCTTTTTATGTACCTCTTATGCAATGATGAATGCATTGGCTAAGCAGTTTAGAGAGCTGACCCAATTACCCGTACTGGTTCAAGGTGAAACCAGCAAAGTAAAATTATTAGATCAGTTTGTTGCCAGCGGTAATGCACTGTTAATCGCAACCAGTAGCTTTTGGGAGGGGATAGATGTTAGAGGCGATACCCTATCATGTGTTATCATAGATAAGTTACCATTTACATCTCCGGACGATCCACTTATTAAAGCGCGTATGGAGGATTGTCAAATGCAAGGTGGCGATGCGTTTAATGATGTACAACTACCAGAAGCGGTGATCACCTTAAAACAAGGTGTCGGGCGCTTGATACGTCACCATAATGATCGTGGTGCAATTATTATTTGTGATAATCGTCTGGTCATGCGACCATACGGTGCAACATTTATTAATAGTTTACCGCCTTCACCCAGAACACGAGATATAAATAAAGTAATTAATTTCTTATTATCAAAGAACTAACAAAAGACAGAAATTTTTGGGAAAAAAATGAGTACTATATTAGCAATTGATACTTCAACTGAAGCTTGTTCGGTCGCTTTACTTTATCGTAATGAAATCACTTCAGATTTTATGATCTCAGCCAGAGACCATACTAAGCAAATACTCCCTATGGTAGATAAAATATTGCACCAATCTGACTGCTCACTTTCTCAAGTTGATGCTATTGCTTTTGGCCAAGGCCCCGGAAGTTTTACCGGTGTTCGAATTGGCATTGGGGTTGCCCAAGGTTTAGCATTGGGGCTTGATAAACCAATGATAGGCGTATCAACGTTAATGACTTTAGCTCAAGGGGCATATCGTAACAAACAAGCAACCGATGTAATTGCAGCAATCGATGCCAGAATGAACGAGGTCTACTTAGGACAATACCATTATATCGATGATCAATGGCAAGCGGTTATCACTCCTTGCGTTGTTGCACCTGAAAAAGTCGGTGACAAAATACAAACGATAACCAGCTCAACTTATTGTGCAGGTACTGGCTGGCAAACTTATCCGGATATGTTAACGAACATTAAACAAAGTGATGTTTTACTGCCCGATGCTCAAGATTTGATTGTCATTGCTGAACAAAAATGGCAAAACAATGAGTGGCTAAATGTACAGGATGCTGAACCCACCTATTTACGAAACGAAGTAACATGGAAAAAGTTACCGGGGCGATAAAAAAAGCCACAATTAAGTGGCTTTTAAATAGAATTTGATGATGAAAGATTACTCTTTGAAAAGACCTAAATGCTCTTTAGCATAAGCTTCAAAGTCAGTGCATCCACCAATTGGTTTTTCATCAATAAAGATTTGTGGCACAGTTTCAACTGGCTTGCCCACACTTTTAGAAAGATCTTCTTTAGTAATGCCTTCTGCATTAATGTCGACATAACGATAAGAAAAATCATCACGTTCTTGCGATAATTTTTCGGCTAACTCTTTCGCTCGTACGCAATACGGACAGCCTTGACGACCAAAAATTACAGTATACATTTGTCACCTCTTTCATTGATATTAATGATATGTTCACTATACTTTAGTTTTAAAGAAAAAAAAGTTGTTAAACATATTTGTTTAAATAGATTATATCTATTGATAATCAAATTGGAAAGTTAAAAAGGCTTTAAGGTGGATCACCAAAATTAGATTGCTTATTTTTTCATATATTTCATCGCACTTTTGAAACAGCCAGCAACATTATTTTTATAATATGATTATATTATTAGAGAATAAAGACTGTTTTTTAGTCAGCCTGTTATAACTAAACTTTTCTTGAAATAGCAAAAATAAATATTATTTATTATGCTTATTGATAAGCGAAAGCTATAATCGGTTGTAATTAACTAATTGGATATAAATATGTTAAAAAAAATATTATTAATCGTTTTGTTATTACCCATGAGTGTCTATGCTGCTAAAAAAGAGTGTGCTGTTAAACCCAGTTATGACATCTCTATCAGCAAAGAGAGTGTGCATATTTACAATAAAAAGGATGATTTGATTATTTTGCCAAACGGTAATGTAATATTAAATCAAAAATCGATAACGCCAAATCGTGCCTTACAAAAAAAATTAATCCAATTTCAAAAGGATTTTCGGATTCAGCTACCTAAGCTTGAACAACAATCTTTAGACCTTTTACTTGAGATAAAAACAAGTTTTGATCAAGCTATAGTAAATCAATTAAGTGATGATAGTGAGCTGAAAAGTGAATTAAATAAATTGTATAAACGCTTGGTCAAGTTGCTTCATACAGCCATTATCACTGAGCAAGGTAATACTCAATTTCATTATGAAAATTTTAATAATCTAAAAAAAGAAGGACAAGATATTGGCGAACGTATTTTTTATAATGTGGTCGGTGGCAGTATTTTGCATTTTAATTTTTTCAAAAATATGGGTGCAATTAAAGAGATTTCCAAAAACGAATGGAAGGCGCAAAAGCCTAAACTTAAAGCTTTTGAAGCCAATATTTGTTCAGTTATAACCAATTTTGACCAAAATTATAAACAAATATTGACTGAACTTAACCAATCAACCATAACTGAATAGACATTAATAAAAACTTTTGCGAGAATAATATTTTCAGTAAACATAGAAATGAAGACTTATGAGTGCACAAATAATTGATGGAAAAGCGTTATCGCAACAAATCCGCAATGACATAGCGAGTAAAGTTAAAGCACGTGTTGAAAAAGGATTAACTCCTCCGGGGCTAGCGGTTATACAGGTAGGCTCCGACCCTGCATCTAAAATTTATGTCAGCAATAAGCAAAAAGCTTGTGATGATGTTGGTTTTGCTTCATTTGCTTATGATTTTCCAAGCTCTACAACAGCTGATTTATTAGCGCTAATTGATGAACTTAATCAACGTCCTGAGGTACATGGTATTTTAGTTCAACTCCCATTACCGGACAATATTGATAAAACTAAGGTGCTTGAACGCATAGATCCACGTAAAGATGTCGATGGTTTTCACCCTTATAATATTGGTCATTTATTACAGCGAGACCCTATTTTACGCCCATGCACCCCTTATGGTGTTGTTAAAATGTTAGAATCAACCGGAGTAAACCTATCGGGTCTTAATGCAACGGTAGTGGGTGCCTCAAGTATCGTCGGGCGCCCAATGGCACTGGAGTTATTATTGTTAGGATGTACAACAACTATCACTCATTCTCGCACTGTTGATTTAGCAAAACATGTCAGCAATGCTGATATTGTTGTTGCCGGAGTGGGAATTGCCAATTACGTGAAAGGCGAGTGGATTAAGCCGGGTGCAATTGTTATCGATGTTGGCATTAACCGATTAGCCAATGGTAAATTAGTGGGGGATGTCGAGTTTGACGAAGCTGCTAAGCGTGCAGGTTGGATTACCCCAGTTCCTGGTGGAGTCGGCCCAATGACGGTAGCGATGTTGATGAGTAATACATTCGAAGCTTGTGAAAAGTTTAGTTAGTCGATAGGGCAATACCATGTCACAAGATTTCAGATTTTTTAGATGTAAAATAAAATAAAAATGAAAATAAGGAACATTTTATGGTTATATTTCACACTTCATACGGTGATATCAAAATTAAAACCCATGAAGATAAAGCACCGGAAACGGTAAAAAATTTTATTGAATACTGCAAAGAGGGTTTTTACGATAATACAATCTTCCACCGAGTGATTAATAATTTCATGATTCAAGGTGGTGGTTTCGGGCCGGATATGCAACAAAAGAAAACCAAAGCGCCAATCAAAAACGAAGCTGATAATGGTTTAAAAAATAATCGTGGTACATTAGCTATGGCGCGTACTTCTGATCCACATTCTGCTACGGCGCAATTTTTTATCAATGTGGTCGATAATGACTACCTCAATTACCATTCATCTGATGTCAATGGCTATGGCTACTGCGTTTTTGCGGAAGTTGTAGATGGTATGGATGTCGTTGATAAAATTAAAGCTGTCAAAACAGGGCGTTCCGGTATGCATTCTGATGTTCCTGTGGAAGAGGTTTTAATCAAGAGTGTTACGGTTGAATAATCCAACACGCTTTTTTATTGCAGATATTCATCTTGCTGACAATACATCTGCCTGCGGTTGTTTCGATATCACCGCAGGCTTTTTGTCTTTCTTAGAGCAGCTCCCCGATCATTGTGAACTCTACATACTCGGCGATCTATTTGATTATTGGATTGGTGATGATGTCAATACACCGTTACATCAAAAAGTGGCTGACGCATTACAATCTCTGACAGAACGCCATATCAAAAAATTTTTTGTCCATGGTAATCGTGATTTTCTGTTAGGAAAAAAGTACGCCAAATTGTGTGATATGACGATATTGCCTGATGTAAATTGTATTGATAATCAAAACCAAAATATCCTTTTTTTGCATGGTGATCTACTCTGTATTGACGATCGGCAATATCAAAAATTCCGTAAGGTGATGCATAATAAGTGGTTGCAAAAGCTCTTTTTACTGTTACCACGCACGATTCGCACGAAAATCGCCGGAAAATTACGGCAAGAAAGCAGTGCGCATAATCAAGTCAAGTCTGAAAACATTATGGATGTTAACCAGCAAGCGGTTGAAGCAATGATGAAACAGCATAAAGCCAATATTATGATACATGGCCATACCCATAAACCTGCTACGCATCACTTTTTAATTAATGGTCGTCAAGCTAGCAGAATCGTTCTAGGCGCTTGGCATGACGGTGTTTCGTACATTAAGCAAGAGAGTAACAGCGAAACTGTATCGCTTTACAACCACGCTTTTAAATAATCACTTTGCAATATATCATCAGTTTTTCCAAAATTAAGTAATCGCCCCTGATCTAAAATGACGACTTCATCTGCTATACACTTCACTTCGTTGATATTATGAGTGACATAGATAATAGGTATATTAAAATCACTAACCAATTTGGCAATATAACTCAATAATTCTCTTTTACGTGGCATATCCAATGCTGATAGTGGCTCGTCCATTAGCAGCAATTTGGGATTAGTAAGTAATGCTCGCCCAATGGCAACACGCTGTTTTTCACCACCTGATAACATTGCCGGATAACGATCTAATAGGGAGCTGATATTGAGCACATCAACAATTTCATCAAATTTGGGTGACTTAATCCCTTTAGCGCCATAGGTCAGATTTTTTGAAACTGTAAAATGGGGAAAAAGTAAAGCATCTTGAAAAACCGTACCGATATCTCGTTTATTCGGTAAGATAAACTGCCGTTGTTCAATATCAACTAATATTTCATCATTTAGCTGAATAAAGCCATGATCGGGTTTGATTAACCCGTTAATAAGATTGATTAAGGTGGATTTTCCCGCACCTGAAACGCCTAAAACAGCGGTAACGCCTTGACAGTTTATGGTATGGTTAAATTCAAAAATAAATGAAGAGAGTTGTTTGCTCACTGCTAATTTTAACATAACCGATCACCCTGCCAGCTTCTTTTTATGCCAGCGGTTTAACATTTCAGATAGGAATAGGGCAACCAGTGATAACACTATCGAGATAATGCACAACCTCAGTGCGGCTGATTCACCATTAGGCATTTGCAGCAAGGTATACATAGCTAATGGTAAAGTTCGTGTTTCGCCCTGAATATTTGAGACAAAAGTTATGGTCGCACCAAACTCACCTAAACAGCGAGCAAACCCAAGAACAATACCCATTAAAACACCGGGAAAAGCTAGGGGTAAGGTGATTGTAACAAATACACGTAACGAGCTGGCGCCTAATGTACGTGCTACATTTTCTAAACGAATATCGATAGATTCAATGGCTAAACGTATAGACCGTACCATTAACGGGAAAGCAACTACTGCAGAGGCCAACGCTGCACCTTGCCAATTAAAACTGAAACTAATATGGAAAAAATGATTTAACCACTCGCCAATTACCCCATGACGCCCCATTGTCAAAAGTAACAGATAACCTAACACAACAGGTGGCAAAACTAAAGGTAGATGGACAACGCTATCAAAGAGAGATTTTCCCCAAAATTGACAGCGGGCTAAAATCCAAGCTGTTAAAATGCCTAGTGGCAGACTAAATAAAATTGCCGCACCGGCAACTTTCAAGCTTAGCAGTAAGGTTTGCCATTCAAATTGCGTTAATATCATAATAAAATAGATTATTTAGTGATAAATCCATATTTTTCGAAAATCGCCTTAGCCTGTGGTGATTTTAAGTACTGATAAAAATCATTAGCTTCCGATTTTAACATTGTTATAGGATATTCAATCGATTCAAAAGTATCAGCCGGGAAAGTACCAACAATTTTCACTTTATCACTTACTTTAGCATCCGTACTATAAACAATACCTAAAGCTGCTTCATTGCGTTCAACTAACATTAATGCATCACGGACATTACTGGCAGGGGCAAATTGTGGCGCTAGCTTATCATACACACCTAAATGAGTTAACGACTCTTTAGCGTAAAGTCCGGCTGGCACATGTTGAGGATCACCAATAGCTAATCTTTCGCCTTTGGGTAAAATGGCTTGCCAATTAGTATCTTTATTAATATCGACTTGATCAATTTTCGCTTGCTTTGGTGCAATAAGAACTAAACTATTTTTTAATAGATCTTCTTTATTTTTGGTTAACTGATGATCGATAAGATATGTCATCCATTTTTGATCTGCTGACATAAAAATATCGGCAGGGGCACCTTGTTCAATCTGCTTAGCTAAAACTGAAGAGGAAGCAAATGAAAAGACAATTTCTGCATCTTGATGCTCTGCTTTATAGGCTGTAGCAATATCTTGCATAGCATTAGTTAACGAAGCAGCGGCAAAAACCGTTACTTTTTGTGTAGCTAGAGCCGAAAACGACAGTATCAAAGCTGTC
The DNA here is from genome assembly GCF_019469205.1 of Gilliamella sp. ESL0405. Classification (NCBI taxonomy): domain Bacteria; kingdom Pseudomonadati; phylum Pseudomonadota; class Gammaproteobacteria; order Orbales; family Orbaceae; genus Gilliamella; species Gilliamella sp. ESL0405. The sequence continues at coordinate 943,813 of NZ_CP048265.1, forward strand.
AATCCAAAAATAAATCCAGTTAATTTTTTCATTTAATCCCTCACAAATTCCATGATGACAACAATTTAACGATAAAATTGATTAATCACTTAACCATAGCATCGTTATATAAAATAATACATAACGATGCTATCAAAAAAATTTATAAAGTACAATTAAAGATCAATAGTTAATCAAATTGAATAAATAAAACAATATTCACCAAATTATCATATAATGACCAACAACAAGTACAGACTTTGAACCCTAGGCAAAAAGCGTCTAAAATAGATTAATCTGTAGGCAAAAAGTCGCTGTAAAGCTTATCAAGGGTTAGCAAGATGTTCTCGCCAGAAATATTTTTAACATTAAAACTCAATCAGCAATTATTTACTGATGCAAGACGTATTGCATTACTAAAAGCGATAGAGCACACAGGCTCTTTAAGTCAGGCGGCAAAATCAATTGGCATCAGCTACAAAACTGCCTGGGATGCTATCAATGAAATCAATCAATTAGCCCCTAAACCTTTTCTGATTACCGCAACTGGTGGTAAAAATGGTGGCGGGACAAAATTAAGCGCTTATGGCGTTAGGTTTATTCAACTTTATGATCTGCTGACACAACTTCAGCATAACGCTTTTCAAATATTAAGTGATGATGAGATACCGCTTGATGATATTTTAAAGACAACGGCAAAGTTATCCTTACAAACCAGTGCGCGTAATCAATTATATGGTAGCGTGCAGCAGATTGAAACGAACACTATTGCTGGCTTTATCGATGTTAAGTTGAATGATAAACAGACAGAGTTAAAAGCTTATATCACCCAGCAAAGTATTGAACGATTGAAATTAAGCATTGATAAATCTGTTCTTTTATTAATTAAAGCGCCTTTAATTGAATTTAATGATAGCTACCAAAATTGTTTACTCGGTAAAGTAGAAACAATAACCAAAGAGGGGCAGTGGAGCGAAATTGCTATTTCATTACCGTCGGGTTTAATGCTCTATGCCAGTAAATTAACCTGTGAAATTGAACCTCTCGCTTTAACGGTAGGCAAACAAATCACGTTATCTATTGATCCCCAACACATTATTGTCGCAACATTAGTTTAGTTTATTGAGGTAGTTATGTTACATATTGAAAATGCACACTATAGAATCAATGATTATAAAGTGTTTATCATCGAATCTTTAACAATCGATAAAGGAACCAGTGTTGCTTTTGTTGGGCGTAATGGCAGTGGCAAATCAGTACTGGCAAAAGCGCTAGCTTCTGAACAACCATTATTGTCCGGGCAGGTTAACAATCAATTTAAATCCTCAGCGCATATCTCTTTTGAACAGCTACAAAAACTGATTGATGAGGAGTGGAAACGTAATAATACCGATATGTTAAGTGAAGGGGAGGATGATACAGGACTCACTACCGCGCAAATTATTCAAGAAAAAACAGTTGATGATAAACTTTGTCAGCAATTAGCAGAACAATTTGGCATTGCTCATCTTTTAGATAGACGTTTTAAATACCTATCCACCGGTGAAACACGTAAAACCTTAATATGCCGAACATTAATGTCAAAGCCTGAATTATTAATTTTAGATGAGCCATTTGATGGACTGGATCAATTATCCCGAGAAAATTTAGCAGAAAAGTTAAGCGAGTTATCTAAGCAAGGCATTACTATCATATTGATTTTAAACCGCTTTAATGAAATCCCTCTTTTTGTTAACTATATTGGCTTATTAGCCGATTGCCAGCTATTGAAATTTGGACTAAAAGACACAATATTAGACGATGAAACAGTAAAACTACTGGCTGATCTTGAAAGTTTGCCTAACGCAGATTTGCCCGATCCCGAGCAATCACCTGTACCGCTATCCGATACCTTAGATCGTATTAATCTGATTAATGGACATGTTCAATATGACGACAAAGTCATCATAGCAGGTTTAAACTGGCAAGTTAAAGCTCATGAAAATTGGCAAATTGTTGGCCCTAATGGTGCGGGTAAGTCAACGTTGTTAAGTTTAGTTACCGGTGATCATCCGCAGGGATATAATAATGATCTGACTTTATTTGGTCGTAAACGGGGAACCGGTGAAACGATTTGGGATATTAAACGTCATATTGGTTATGTGAGTAGCAGTTTACACCTGGACTATCGTGTTAGTTCAAGTGTCAAAAATGTATTAGTTTCCGGCTATTTTGATTCAATTGGCGTATATCAAGCTATTAGTGATAAGCAGTCGAAACTGGCAGATGAGTGGTTATCAATTTTAGGATTAACACAGCAAGCGGATAAACCGTTTCAATCACTGTCTTGGGGGCAACAACGGCTGGTATTAATTGCTCGAGCACTGGTGAAGCATCCAACATTATTGATTTTGGATGAGCCTTTACAGGGGCTTGACCATTTAAATCGAGAATTAGTTAAACGTTGGATTGATCGCTTAATCAATAACGGACACACACAATTGTTATTTGTATCACATCATGCCGAGGATGCGCCAAAATGCATCACTCATCGACTAACTTTTGTGCCCAAGGTTGATTTTAGCTATCAATATAAAATTGAAAAATTAAATTAAGTATTTGGTAAAACCTATTGAACCGAAATTGAAAAATAGGAAAAATCATCAAAAAAACTTTTTTGTCATGGTTAAATTTTACCGGAAAAAATGAAAAAAGTTTATAAAGGTTATACTTATGAAGTTATCCCCGATGCCTGTGGATAACTCTGTGAATAGATTATTGAAAAGTGTGCTGACCTCAATGGCTAACAGGTTTTAACTCGGTTTGGTTACAACTTAATCATGAAGTGTGAAATTGTTATTTATCAATAAGTTAGCATAAATCAAGTTATCATTTCGTTATTATTCTTATGCGTTTTTATATCAAATGCACAAAAAATATAAGATTTGAAAAGGTCAAGTCTTTTTGGGGATAATTTTTATTAATAGGTAAAATATTAGGTTGCGATGTAATGAGAAAATTTAAATTATGTTCCGATTTCAAACCTGCTGGTGATCAACCAGCAGCAATAAGTAGGATTAATCAAAACCTTGATGACGGAATTGCACATCAAACATTGTTAGGTGTTACAGGTTCAGGTAAAACATTCACCATGGCCAATGTGATAGCTAAACATAATCGCCCAACAATAATTCTTGCGCCAAATAAAACATTAGCAGCGCAACTTTATGGCGAAATGAAAGCTTTCTTTCCAGAAAATGCCGTTGAATATTTTGTGTCTTACTATGATTATTATCAGCCTGAATCGTATGTACCGTCGACAGATACGTTTATTGAAAAAGATGCTTCTATTAATGAGCACATTGAACAAATGCGCCTTTCTGCCACCAAATCACTATTAGAAAGACGTGATGTGGTAATTGTTGCTTCGGTTTCAGCTATTTACGGGTTAGGTGCGCCTGAAACATATATGTCAATGATTTTGCATTTAACTCGAGGAACAATCACCGATCAACGTTCAATCTTAAATCGATTAGCAGAGTTGCAATATACTCGAAATGAACTCGGATTTAGTCGTGGTACGTTTCGGGTAAGAGGCGATGTTATCGATATTTTCCCAGCGGATTCTGATGAACTGGCGGTAAGAGTAGAACTGTTTGATGATGAAGTTGAAAAGATAGTCATGTTCGATCCATTAACCGGCAATAGTATCAATGAAGTGCCGCGCATTACTATTTATCCAAAAACGCACTATGTTACGCCAAGAAATATCATGGATAATGCCATTGCGCAAATTAAGCAAGAGCTTAAAGAGCGTCAAAAGGTGCTATTAGATAATAATCGTCTTTTAGAAGAACAACGATTAACTCAACGTACATTGTTTGATATCGAAATGATGACCGAATTGGGATACTGTTCCGGGATAGAAAACTATTCCCGCTTTTTGGCACAACGGAATCCGGGCGATCCGCCAGCAACATTATTTGATTATCTACCCGCTGACGGTTTATTATTTATTGATGAATCGCATGTTGCGATACCGCAGTTAGGGGCTATGTATAATGGTGACCGATCGCGTAAGCTCAATTTGGTTGAGTACGGTTTTCGTCTACCTTCTGCATTAGATAATCGACCATTAAAATTTTCAGAATTTGAAAATATAATGCCGCAAACGATCTATGTATCGGCAACGCCAGCGAAATATGAAATTGAAAAATCTGGTGGAGAGATTATTGAACAGGTGGTTAGACCAACCGGACTACTTGATCCTATTATTGAGGTTAGACCGGTTGCGACTCAGGTCGATGATCTACTTTCTGAAATCAAAATCCGGATGCGTAATGATGAACGCGTGCTAGTGACAACCTTAACTAAACGTATGGCAGAAAACTTAACTGATTATCTTTCTGAGCATAATGTTAAAGTTAAATATCTACATTCAGATATCAATACTGTTGAACGAATGGAGATTATTCGTGATTTACGTCTGGGTAAAGTTGATGTTTTAGTGGGTATTAACTTATTACGAGAAGGGCTCGATATTCCTGAAGTTTCCCTTATCGCAATACTTGATGCTGACAGAGAAGGCTTTTTACGTTCGGAAAGTTCATTGATACAAACGGTAGGCCGTGCCGCTCGTAATGTTAATGGTCGAGCAATATTATATGCGGACAAAATTACGCCAGCTATGCAAAAAACCATTGATGAAACCGCTCGTCGTCGTAAAAAACAGGAAGATTTCAACACTGAGCATGGCATAACACCAAAATCAGTCCGTAAAGAGATCAAAGATATTTTAGATGCCAGATTGAGCACTAAAAAATCTACTGCTAAAGTACAGGCCTTCGAACCAGGTAAATCGTATAACTATGTATCGGTGAAAGAAGTTCAAGCAAGAGTCAAAGAGCTTGAAGCGATGATGTACGAAGCAGCACAAAATCTTGAGTTTGAAAAAGCTGGCGTACTACGTGATGAGATAAAACAATTGCGAGCCGATTTTATTAAAGTCTCTTAATTATTCATCAAAAAAGGAAAATATGATGACCATAAAACGAATTGACCCGGCTGATCGCTGGTCTGAAGCGGTGATCCACAATAATGTTATTTATTACACCAGTGTACCGAGTGACTTGATTAATGATGCTTATGCGCAAACCAAAAGCGCATTAGCAGAGATTGATCAAATCTTAGCAAGAGCTAATAGCGACAAATCACAACTTTTAGATGTAACCATTTTTTTAGTGAACAAAAGTGATTTTGCCGCTATGAATAAAGCATGGGATGAATGGGTGGCAAAAGGAAGTGCACCAGTTCGCTGTACCGTACAGGCTGGATTAATGAAAGATGAATACTTAATTGAAATCAAAATTGTTGCCGCAATAAAACCGTAATTTAAAAACAACTGCCGCTGACGGCTGTCGGCGGATATCAACCCTATTGGACTATTTATAGTAACAAAATCAGCTAACGGTAAAGTCCTTAAAACGTAAATGGTGAACAAGTTACGTTTGTCCAATCAAATATAGTTATCCCCAAATACTGGCTTTTTTTTATCCTCATTAATTAAATTTTAGTGTATACTTTCGTACACTTAACACTTGATATCTTCACATCTATATCTATGCATATTCAACCTAAAATAGCCATTGTCATGGGCTCTAAAAGTGATTGGAACACAATGCAACATGCGGCTGATATCCTTGATGCATTAGCCATTACTTATCATGTCGAAATTGTCTCAGCACATCGTACACCCGATAAATTATTTCAATTTGCTCAAGATGCTAAGCAACGAGGATTTGAAGTAATTATTGCCGGGGCTGGCGGAGCTGCTCATCTGCCCGGTATGTTAGCGGCAAAAACGCTTGTGCCGGTATTGGGCGTGCCTGTACAAAGCGCTGCATTAAATGGCTTAGATAGTTTATATTCCATTGTTCAAATGCCAAAAGGCATTCCGGTTGGCACATTAGCTATCGGTAAAGCGGGTGCAGCAAATGCAGCATTATTGGCAGCTCAAATTTTGGCATTACATGATAAAGACATTTATCAACGATTATCGACATGGCGCTTAAGCCAAACCGATGAAGTATTAAATAATCCTGATCCAAGAGTAGAAGCATAAAATGACAACTCAAACTGTATGTGTGCTTGGCAACGGTCAATTAGGGCGCATGCTCAGACAAGCTGGCGAACCATTAGGTATTAAAGTCTTTCCTGTGGGGCTAGATGATGACCCAAAAACGATTCCTTATCAACATTCAGTCATTACGGCTGAAATTGAACGCTGGCCAGATACCCCTTTTACGCAGCTATTAGCTAATCATCCCTACTTTATTAATCGAAATATCTTCCCAATTATTGCTGATCGCCTAACCCAAAAACAACTACTGGATGAACTAGGATTACCCACAGCAAAATGGTGCCCACTTAATGATAAACAGGACTGGCAAACACTGTTTAATCAGTTGGGTGAACGACTAATTGTAAAACGTCGAATCGGCGGTTATGACGGTCGAGGACAGTGGCGCATTGGGATCAATAGTGAAATAGATATACCGGATGATATATATCAACATGCTATCGTTGAACAAGCGATTTTATTTGAAAAAGAGATGTCATTAATTGGTGCCCGTAATGCCCAAGGTGAAACTGTCTTCTATCCACTGACCAACAACCTACATCAAGACGGCATATTAAAAATGAGTGTTGCACTGGCGGAGCAAGCGCCGGAGCTACAAACTAAAGCAGAAACAATGCTTGCAACTATCATGCATAAACTCAACTATATTGGGGTTATGGCGATGGAGTGTTTTGTTAAAGGTGATGAGCTACTCATTAATGAGCTGGCACCTCGTGTACATAATAGTGGTCATTGGACTCAAAATGGCGCATCTATCAGCCAATTTGAATTGCATCTGAGAGCAATATTAAACTTACCTATGCCTAAACCTGATGTTTCAAGTCCGGCGGTTATGGTTAATTTAATTGGTACTGACCTCAATTACAATTGGTTGACTGATGAGTTAGTTCACCTGCATTGGTATGAAAAAGAGGTAAGGGCAGGGCGTAAAGTAGGGCATCTTAACTTAACGCATAATCAGCCAGAAAAATTAATACGTTCTTTAGATAAACTTATTCCATTATTGCCGGCTGATTATCAAATTCCGATCGAATGGGCCAAGCAATGGTTATAACGGTTTGATGTGTAACAAAGTTATCAATTTAATTCAAAGGAATGTACCATGATCGACTTCAATCAAAAAATTAATTACCAACGATATAGTAGCAAACAGTGTGAAACGCTAAACGATGAGTATGCTGTATTACGTCGATTTGAAAGTGATCGTGGTCGAATTATCAACTCGGCGGCTATACGACGCCTACAACAAAAAACTCAAGTTTTTCCATTAGAACGTAATTCGGTTGTGCGTACAAGGTTAACTCACTCAATGGAAGTCCAACAGGTTGGGCGTTACATAGTTAAAGAGATAGTTGATCGTTTAAATAAATCCGGGCAATTGAAAAAATACGGGCTTGATAAATCGATTATGTCGATTGAAACGCTGGTTGAAATGGCGTGTTTAATGCATGACATTGGTAACCCACCATTTGGTCATTTTGGTGAAGCGGCAATTAACCAATGGTTTACACAACGTTTAGGCATCGATAAACAGAGCCGTTATAAAGTGCTTGAAGAGTATGCCAGTGACAATGAAGACATCCGCCAACTAAAACAAAAGATTCGTCAAGATCTCTGCCATTTTGAAGGTAATGCTCAAGCGATCCGTTTAGTGCACACAATATTAAAACTCAATTTAACTTATTCGCAAATTGCTTCCATACTTAAATATTCTAAGCCGGCATATTGGTCATCACCAGTACCCGATAAGTTTGCCTATTTAATGAAAAAGCCCGGTTATTACTTATCTGAAGAACCTTTTATTCTAGAGATGTCAAAGCAGTTAGATATCCAGCCATTTCATCGTTATCCGCTTACCTATATTATGGAAGCAGCCGATGATATCTCATACTGTATTGCTGATTTGGAAGATGCCGTTGAAAAGAAAATTTTAACGGTACAACAGTTATATCACTCTTTAAAAGAGGCGTGGGGGCCTGTTAAAAAAGGCGATCTCTTCGATTATGTGGTAAACCGCCCTTATGAAAACCTAAAACAAAACCAATTTGAAGCCATAGGCATAGATCAATTCTTTATGTATTTACGTGTCAATACAATAGGTAGACTTGTTCCGCATGCCGCTGAACGTTTCATTGAAAATATCGAAGCAATCTATCACGGCTCATTTAATCATGCTTTATTGGAAGATCATGATGCCGAATATAAACTGCTTAATATTTTTAAAACTGTTGGGGTTGAACATATTTTTAATCATGAATCAGTGGAAAATATTGAACTGCAAGGCTATCGAATTATAAGCGGATTATTAGATATCTACAGCCCTTTGCTTGATATGCCGACCGACGATTTTACAAAACTAGTGCAAGATGGCAATCACAAAAAATATCCTATCGAAACACGCTTGTATCATAAATTATCATCAAAACATCGTGTCGCTTATCAACAAGCTGTGACAAAACACAATATCAAACAGCCAGATTATGCTTGCTGGGAATTTTATTATCGTTGTCGGTTGATTCAAGACTATATCAGTGGGATGACAGACCACTTTGCCTATGATGAATATCGTAAATTAATGGTGACGTTCTAAATAAATTGATTTTAGTGGGCACCAAAAAACAGCACTGCACTATATTAGTGCGCAAATAAAACTCACGATCAAGCTAAAGCCGCAGCTTTAGCTTCCTAACATAGTAAACTTGCATATCTGCCTCATTGGCGAAATAGCAAGCTAACTTGATATCAATATATCCTACTATTTCTGGCAAAGATAAAAGCACATTAATTTATGGCATGCACTTTGCATTACATTGCTTATCTATCATATTTATGAGGAGCAATGAATGAAATTAGTTACCGTCATTATTAAACCATTCAAGTTAGAAGAAGTCCGAGAATCACTGTCCAATATAGGTATAACAGGCTTAACGGTGACCGAAGTTAAAGGTTTTGGTCGCCAAAAAGGGCATGCTGAATTGTATCGAGGCGCAGAATACAATGTTAACTTCCTGCCAAAAGTCAAAATAGAACTAGCCATTAATGATGAGCAGTTAGAAGAGGTGATAAGCACCATTTCTAAAGCGGCACATACCGGCAAAATAGGCGACGGTAAGATTTTTGTTACCGCTCTTGAACATGTGGTACGAATTCGTACCGGTGAAACCGATGAAGCAGCACTTTAGTCATTGTTAAGGATATTGTTATGTTAAAAAAGTTGATTTTTCCAATTGGGTTATTGCTTTCCTGTCCTGCCTTTGCTGATGAAATTTTGATAGTTGATAAAGCGGACAATGCATTTATGATGATCTGTACTGCACTGGTACTGTTTATGTCTGTTCCGGGAATAGCGCTATTTTATGGAGGATTACTGCGTTCTAAAAATGTGCTATCGATGTTATCACAAGTATTAGTCAGTTTTTCGTTAATTGCAGTACTTTGGATTGTTTACGGATATAGTTTAGCATTTGGTGAAGGTAACTGGTTTTTTGGCAATTTCGAGCACTTTTTATTAATTGGTGTCGGGATTACCGATATCTACGGTTCAATTTTTGAACTTATTTGGATTGCTTTTCAAGGCTCGTTTGCTTGTATAACCTGTTGTTTAATTTTAGGCGCATTTGCGGAACGGATCCGTTTTTCAGCCGTATTAATTTTTACTGTTTTATGGTTCACCTTCTCTTATATTCCAATGGCACATATGGTTTGGGGCGGCGGAATATTAGGTGATGAAGGCGCATTAGATTTTGCCGGTGGCACGGTGGTACACATTAATGCTGCCGTTGCCGGTTTAATTGGCGCATATCTGATTAAAAATCGAATCGGTTATAACCGTGAACCACTTAAACCGTTCAATTTACCTTATGTTTATCTGGGGGCTGCAATCTTATATATTGGCTGGTTTGGATTCAACGCCGGATCGTCAACTCATGCAGATGAAATAGCCGGTCTTGCCTTTATCAATACGGTAGCTGCCACCGCCGCAGCGGTTTTAGCATGGTCGGTAGCCGAATGGGTATTACGTGGCAAACCTTCATGTTTAGGCGCAGTATCCGGTGTCATTGCCGGATTAGTCGGGATAACTCCAGCGGCCGGCTTTGTCGGTGTTGGCGGAGCAATGCTGATTGGTCTTATTTGTGGATTTGCCGGTGTATGGGGCGTTTCATCACTAAAACGTATCTTAAAAGTTGATGATACCTGTGATGTCTTTGGTGTACATGGGGTGTGTGGGATCGTCGGTTGTTTACTAACCGGAATTTTCACATCAGAATCATTAGGTGGATTAGGTTATAGCGAAGATACCAATATGTTAAGCCAAGTGGGTGTTCAATTGATGAGTATTATCACCTGCGTTATATGGACATCCGTGGTTGCCTTTGTCGCGTATAAAATCGCTGATCTTTGCGTCGGCTTACGTGTTCCTGAAGAGCAAGAGCGTGAAGGATTGGATATCAATAGTCATGGTGAAAGTGCATTTAATAGTTAATTGAATGTGAGTAACAAAAGATTCACTATTTAAATAATCTACAGCATATTATTGCTGTAGATTATGATTTATAACAATTGTTGTATTGTTACTGATATAAATTTTTAATCGTCCCAAAGCATAATTGCATTGTCTTCGGTTAAAATTAATGGTGGAGCAAAAAGATACTCTTTAATCTTAGTGGGTATAACATCCACATCATTTAGATTAAGTTGTAATTCCGGATAAGCTTTTGCTAACTCTTTTAATCGAGTATTAAGTAATTGCTTAACCTTATTCGATTCGTTTTCAATTGCAATTTCATCTTTTAACATACCAATTTGTTTAGCATGGTGTTCAGACTCAAATATTTCACGAAAGATAAACGAAAACCCGCCACTATTATTTGAGCTGTTACTATCATGATACTCCTTGTATTCAGAATGACGTAATTTCAGCTCCTTAATACGTAACCCAATAATCTCATCAATATGATCAGTATAATAATTTAGCGTTGGATCTAAATAGGCTAAGGTTTTGTGTTCAGGAATTGCATCATTACTATGTACTAACGTAAATAAAGGTTTTTTCTGTGTCTTCATTCTGTAACTTCCTTTTTAATATTGTATAAAAATAACAACAATATATTGAATAAAAATTGTTACTTTTAGGTAAAGATGTTTCAGTTTTACATAACGTTTCAGTATGAAATCAATCAAGATTTCAAAATTAACTACTATTTACTTTTAGAAATTAGAACTAATGGTGGTTTATAACATCGATTAACAAACCACTTTAATTACCGTTACAACCCAACTTAAAAAAATTAAACAGAAATAAATTGTTCCTCAATACCCTCCATTAATTAATGCTATTAATTGCCTGTTTTGCTACAAGCAGATGATGTTTAAAACATGTGTTTACAACTCCGTTTGAATTTGTCCTAACTACATTAAAACTACGACTTAACGAGAATCTAACTAAAACAAATTAAACATTGATATCTATACACACAATAATTGAATTTCTTATTGCATATATCTTAGACATTAACTGTACAAAATTAAGCTAACAAAAACATCCGTATTAAATTTAGAAAAGCATGCTATCAAACTAATCATTTACTCATAATTTAATAGGTTATTACATTTATTACTATTTCAAAGCAGCTTGTAAACAGTCAATTAAGAGACTAATTAACAAATAAAAATATCGCGTTTCAAAACAAATAAAATTGTTTTAAACAGTAAAAATTTTTAGGAAATTGAGCATTTAGGGTGCAATCCATTTTATTATCTCTTCTTCCTGAATTTGTTAATAAAACATTGAATGAGCTTCTTTGAATTATAAAATAAAAATTAAAGTAATATTTCAAAAAAATGTAAAAATAAACAACTTTAATTTTGTTTGCTTGTTTTTGACAGAATAAAACAAGTTCTTCTAAAAATAAAAGATTATTTATTATGTGGGGACGGCGTATTAATTTTTCAATACCTACTGGTGACATTACTTCATTCCTTTTTATTTTATTGAATAAACTCGATAACAATACTTATAAACTAAGGTGAAGCTATATTTAAAGACTGAATTTCACTAAAAGATAATACAAAAAAATAATCAAATCTCAGTTAAGTTTTTTTATTAAAAATGTTATCTTTCTAGTTTATAAATGCTAGTGTTTTTACAAGTTTTTGTCCAGTATTTGACAAATGATCAATTATGAACTTAACATGAACTAGATTGTTTCAAATATGTGATCTAGATCATAAAATTAACTCACGCTTCAACATGAAGAAATTAGTGTAGGTATCTAAGTAAGGATAAGAGGTTTTTAGGTAATAGTTTTTATAATGCTCTAATAGGAGTGCTGTAAATGTACGATGAAGATAAATATCTGAATAAGAATCGTGTTATCAACCGCTATCAATTATCAAAGTTACATACTTTCGAATCAGCCGCAAGGCACCTATCGTTTGCATTGGCAGCTGAAGAACTATGTATCAGCCCAAGTGCGGTAAGTCATCAAATTAATAAATTAGAAGAAGAACTTAACTTCAAATTATTTAAACGATTTCATCGCCGAATATCGCTCACTCGCGATGGAAATAATTTATTTAATGTAGTAAAAAGTTCACTCAATAATCTAAATCAAGAAATATTAGAGATTAAAAATCAAGAACTCTCTGGCGCGCTGACTATCTATTCCAGTCCGTCTTTTGCTCAAGAGTGGCTGATCCCTAAATTATCGATGTTTATTGAGGATTATCCCTATATTTCATTGAATATTTTATCGGGCAATAAGATTCTTAACTTTAGCCAGCATCGAGTTGATCTTACAATTTATTATGATGATCTCCATTATGATGAATTGCTTTGTGAACATCTTATGAACGAAAGTATTTTGCCGGTTTGTACGCCGTCTTATGCAATCAAACATGACTTACATGAAAATATTGATAATCTTCACAAATGCATATTTTTACATGACAACCAAAATAATGGCTACGATTCCAATTTTGCCGAGTGGGAGGCGTGGACTAACTATTTCTCGCTAGCTTGTGATTTAAACAAAATGCAAAATATGCTATTTGACCGATCAGATTATGCAATAACCGCAGCCTTAAATCATGTTGGAATCGCAATGGGGCGAAAACTCCTTGTCCAAAAATATCTTCAAACAGGTCAATTAATTTCGCCTTTTCCAAATATGGAGGCTCCTTGTTCTCAGCGTTATTATGTCTGTAAATCACAGGGCAAATATAATCCAAAAGTTGATATTTTTATCAATTGGTTAAAAAATCAGTTCAAACAATCACCCCTATCATTATTGATTGAGCGCTAATGTGTTTGCTGCAAATGATTAAGGTAAGATTCCAGTAATAAGTGTGGTTTGATTAACCACACTTAAAGCTGTTTAATTAGGGTCTTTTTTTGATATGGATTAAGTTAGGTAAGGCGATAGCCAATAAAATAATTAACACGCCTACCCACTGATTAAAATAAACTGACTCTTTCAAGTAGAAATAAGAACAGGTTACCGCAACCGGCAATTCAGCCGCTGATAAAATCGCACTAAAGGAAATCCCAATTTTGGGAATGCCCACCGAAAACAGAAAAGGGGGTAGTACTGTGCCGAGTAAAGCTAGTAAAAAACCTAATTGATAGAGTTGATCATGAATATTAATTTTGAAAAAGAACATCGGCGGAAAAATCAAAAACGTCACAATGCAAGCACCGGTAATCATCAATGCACTTTTTTCAAGCTTAGGTAATTCATTGCCAATATTACTGCTGGTAGTAATAAATAAGGAGTACATAATGGCGGCTAATAGCCCAAACATACAACCAAACAGGTTTAAACGAATATCTTCATTAAAAATACCTGCTGCTAAAGCGCTTCCAACAATAATGACAATGACAGTGACAATTTGAATAAATGATGGTTTATTTTTGAAAATGACAAAATCAATAATCACGCTGATCCATAGATACTGCATTAACAAAATGATAGCAATCGAAGCGGGTACCAATTGAACGCATTGATAATAACAAATACCGACTAAACCAGGGAAAATCCCCACCGCACAAACTTTCCATTTTTTGGTTAATGGCTGATTTAGTTCTTTTTCTGAATTGGATTTAGATTTGTGAAGTGTTTTGACTATAAGGTGAATACCCCACAAAATTAGCATTCCTAAAAAACATTGTACACCAGTTACTTCACCCAATGAATAACCCGCTTTATACGCGGTTTTTACAATCGAAGAGAGCACACCAAAACTACAAGCGCCTAAAAATACTAATAGTCCTCCTAAAAATTTTTCTTTCATAGTTAAATCTCGTTACTTTAAAAAACTCTATATTTCAAAAACTGTACTTATAAAACGGTACTTTTAACACATTGCCGATAACATTTTCGACACACAAACAAATAAGAGCCTACAGAGGATGCCTCTGTAGCTCTAAAATAATTAATAAATTAATCCTAAATGATCACAATAGAATATAAGCAATTGCGCTTAGCGCAATAATTTGACTGGGAAGTTATTACAACGCAGTTTCAGTTTTCTTATGGTCATAGTTGAATGTAAAATAAAATATAATACCTAAAATCAGCGCATAAGAAGCGAAAATTAGCCATATTGATTGCCAATCTTTAACACCATCATGCGTATACATATCAATGACAATACCGCTTAAAATAGAACCTAAATAAGCGCCAATACCATTGACCATTGTCATATATAATCCTTGCGCACTCGCCCGAATATTCGAACTCACTTCCTTTTCGATAAATATCGAACCGGAAATATTAAAAAAGTCAAAAGCGCAACCATAAACAATCATCGATAACATCAAAAGCACAAAGCCAAATGGTGTTGGATCACCAAATGCAAAAAGACCAAATCTTAAAGTCCAAGCAATGATGCTGATCATTATTACTTTTTTGATGCCAAATTTTTTAAGGAAAAATGGGATCGTCAAAATAAAAGCGACTTCCGCCATTTGAGATACCGAAAGTAAAATAGCCGGATATTGTACAATCAAGCTATCTTTAAATTCCGGTATTCTATCAAAATCGTGCAAGAAAGCACCACCATAAGTGTTAGTGATTTGTAATATCGCGCCGAGTAACATGGCAAACAGAAAAAACACCGCCATCGTCGGTTTCTTGAATAAAACGAAAGCATCAAAACCTAATCGAGCAGCCCATGACTGCTTAGGATCTTTTTTAATTGCAATGTCTGGCAAGGTTGCACTATACAATACCAGTATTACCGATGCCGCACATGCGACATAAAGTTGTGCATTGCTAAGTTCAAATTTGAGTAAACTTATCATCCACATGGCGATAATAAAACCAATGGTGCCGTACACTCTTATTTTAGGAAAAACAGTAACCGTATCAAGCTTACTGTTATCTAAACAATGATAGCTAATCGAGTTTGAAAGGGCGATAGTTGGCATAAAAGCAAGGGCATTACACAGCATGACCCAAAATAATACAGTGGAATTATCGACCGAAGCAGCATAAAAAAGCGCTATTGCACAAATTGAATGACAAAGCATATAGAGATATTTTGCTTGAACAAATTTATCGGCAATAATCCCAATAATACATGGCATAATCAACGCAGCTAATCCTTTTGTGCTAAAAATCATCCCGACTTCCGTACCCGAAAAGTGTAAAGTTTTAAACAGATAGGAGCCAAAAGTAACTAACCAGCTTCCCCAAATAAAATATTGGAAAAACAACATTATTTTTAATCTATCTTTTATGTTCATGTTTGCTATCCATAATATAAGTGTGTACGGCTTGTACAACTCAAAATAATAAAAACGAATAATTAAAAACGTTCGATAGTTTTGGTAATTAATTGTAAGAAAGTTGCTTTAACACGTTCGGCTGTTTCAATCACCTCTTCATGCCCTAATGGCTGATCTAAAATGCCACAAGCCATATTGGTTAAGCACGAAATACCAATAGTTTTGATACCTGAATGGTGAGCAACAATTGCTTCCGGTACGGTTGACATACCCACAGCATCAGCGCCTAACACACGAATCATTCTAATTTCAGCCGGCGTTTCGTAAGTTGGACCCGTCCACCAAGCATAGACACCTTGTTGTAAAGTAATATTAAGTTCTTTAGCAACGTCAAGGACGGTAGCGCGTAACTGTTTGTTGTAAAGTTCGCTAACATCTAAAAAGCGTACCCCTAACTCAGGGTTATTTGGACCAATTAATGGATTATTGGCAGTTAAATTAATATGATCGGTAATTAACATCAGTTCGCCGGGCTTAAAGCTGGTATTAACGGCACCACAGGCATTAGTAATAATTAACTTTTCAACGCCCAGCATTTTCATTACACGAACAGGAAAAGTCACTTGATCTAATGAAAACCCTTCGTAATAATGGAAACGTCCTTTCATCGCAACCACTGTTTTACCGCCGCTTTTACCAATGACTAATTCATTAGCATGACCGACCGCAGCCGATTGAGCAAAATGAGGGATATTGTCATATGCTATGCGAACGGCATCTTCAAGAGTATCAGCAAATGGACCTAAACCAGAGCCTAAAATAATGCCGATAGTTGGTTTTTTATCGGTGTGTTGTTGAATATAGTTAACCGCTTGTTGTATATCTGCTGTTTGATGCATGAGTGTACCTTTTCATTTTTAATATGTGCTAATAAATAACGCTAAGTGATAAAAATAACCACCTAAAACTTATAAATAATCAGAATGCTAAATAAAGATAAATTTAACATTAGCAATTTGAATGATGATTATTAATATCACTTAGTATGTCACAAGAAATGATATAAATAATCTGCTTTTTCTCAAAACGAGAAAAAGATCACATAAAAAGATATAATAAAAACAATGTATTTATTATTTCGGCGTATATTATGATGATCTTCTTAAAAGAAGGGAAGTTGATTATTGCTTAAAGCGAATTCGCCTTGTGCTATTTCAAGTATTAAATCTTATAAATCAAATCATTAGGCTAAAAATTAATTTAGTCTAACTGCACATAGTAATTTGTCTGTTAAATATCTATTCAATTACGGATTTTATTATGTTTAAAACCCCTCAATCCGCTCACCACCACTATAGACAACGCCTTTAGTACCTCGAAAAAATCCTATTAATGTGAGATTACTTTGTTTAGCTTGCTCTACAGCCATCGATGTTGCTGCTGACACAGCCAGTAAGATCTCAATACCACAAATAGCACTCTTTTGTACCATTTCATAACTGGCTCGACTGGAGACCAAAATCACACCTGCCGGATGATCAGGCTGTTGCTGTAACCGTTTGGCTCGATAGCCCAATAGTTTATCTAACGCCACATGCCTACCGATATCTTCAAACCCGGCAATAAAGTTTCCTTGTAAATTGAGCCATACCGCTGCATGAGTGCAACCTGTTTGCTGCCCGACAAGCTGCACTTGCTCCAAACTTGCCAGCGAGTTTGTAAAATCAGATAAGTTAATCCGGTGATTGTTTGGCAACGTTGGGATAAATTGACAAACTTGTTCGATCTGTTCGCTACCACAAATTCCACAACCGGTTCGGCCAGCTAAGTGGCGGCGCTTGTTTTTTAGTTCAGCAAAGCGTCTTGATGAGAGTTCAATATGTACTTCAATGCCTTGCGGGGTAGGGTTGATATCAATGCCATAAATATCCGTCACTGCGGTAATAATTTTTTCGGTTAATGAAAAACCAATAGCAAAATACGCTAAGTCTTTAGGCGATGCCATCATCACCACGTGGGAAATACCGTTATAAATCAGGGCTACCGGCATTTCTATGGCTAACTGATCTAACTCAGGTGCCAACTGTTTGGCAGCAATAAATTTATTAACTGTAAGTGTTTCGATACCGATTGTCATAGTTGGCTCTTGATCTTGATGTTGTCAATGAGATTAGTAAGTTAAATATAATAACTGAGGATAAAGTTAATAGAAAGTACTGAATAATCAACGAAAATTGAAGATAGTAAGATTCTACCAATCATTGACTTATTGAGATGCGTACACGGTTTAATATGTTAAAATGAAGCATCGTTAACAATATTTTAATGCAACTAAACTTATGTCAATACATGAAATTACCCATGAAATTATGCAGTTTATTCAACAACACCAAGTCTGGGCTTTGCCGATTATCTTTCTATTAGCTTTTGGTGAGTCATTGGCGATTATCTCTTTACTGGTGCCGGCAACTGCAATTTTATTAGGTGCCGGTGCACTGGTTGGCGCTGGTGTTATGTCATTTGTTCCGGTGTTGATTGTGGCATCGTTGGGCGCCATTTTTGGAGATTGGCTCTCTTACTGGTTAGGTAAACATTATCATCAGCAAGTGATCAACGCATGGCCACTGAATAAACACCCAAAATTAGTTTATCGAGCCGAACAGTTTTTTGCTCGTTATGGCACATTTGGCGTTTTTATCGGTCGTTTTTTTGGACCATTACGGGCATTAGTACCACTTATCGCAGGTACGATGCATATGCCAGCGACAAAATTTAATTTGGCTAATGTCACCTCAGCGCCGATTTGGGCTTTTGTGTTACTTGCCCCCGGCGCTTTCGGTATGCGTTGGTTAGAAACCCTATTTGGTTAAATGGTGCCAACGGTATAACTGCGACGCCCACTTTTGCGACCAAGCGCTTCTAAATTGGTTTGCAATGGTGGGAATGGTAATGTTAAATGGTGACGACGATACGCCTCGAGTATCAATTTATGTATAGCGCTACGTAGTTGCATGCGGTGCCCCATTTCAGCGGCAAAAACACGTAACTCAAATAACTGAATACCTTCTTGAATATCAACTAAAAATACTTGTGGCTCCGGATCTTTAAGCACATATTCACACTCATCAGATGCTTGCTGTAATAGTTTTATAACCAGTTCGCTATCTGCATCAATGGTTGCGGGAATCGTCAGTACAATTCGGGTTATGGAATCCGATAGCGACCAGTTGACGAGCTGTTCAGTAATAAACGCCTTATTTGGCATCACAATCTCTTTGCGATCCCAATCAACAATAGTAATGGCACGTGTGCTAATTTTGGTAATGTTACCGGTTAAATCACGAATAGTCACGGTATCACCAATACGTACCGGCTTTTCAAATAGAATAATTAGGCCTGAAATAAAGTTAGCAAATATTTCTTGAAGACCGAAACCTAAACCAACACCTAAGGCGGCAATAAGCCACTGTATTTTAGACCAATCAATACCGATAAATGAAAAAGCAATCATGCTACCAATCATTAAAATAATATATTTAGAAACGGTCGATATGGCGTAACTGGTACCGGGCGCTAAATCTAAATGCTGTAATATGCCCAGCTCTAAAAGTGCCGGTAAGTTTTTAACCAGTTGAATGGTAATTGTCATCACTAAAATCGCAATAAATACCGCACCAAGAGTAATATATTGTTCAGCTTCTGTTCCATTAACAATAATCGTCGTTCCCCACAATTTAATGTTATTCATAAAGGCGAACGCTGAATGGAGTTCTGACCAAAGCAGTATCATACTAATGAGAGCAATTAACATAATAATTGATCTCACTAATTGTAACGACTGAGCACTAATCACATCCAAATCAATAACAGGCTCATCGACACCGTCATTATTGACCTGAGATAACTCTTCTTCCTGACCTTTGGCTCGTTGCATTCTTTCTAGCCGGCGCTGTTTGGTGCGTTCAAATTCAATTCTTCGTTTTTGAATCCACATCCAGCGACGAATCATAAAATAGATAACTAACAGACCAAACCAGATAATCACCGAGGCTTCAAGACGCCCCAATAAAACCTGTGCGGTAGATAGATAACCTAAGCAAGCGGCAATAATGGCTAACCATGGGGCACTTAATAAGATAAACCATAAAATATGGCTTAATAAATTATCACCACAACCTTTTTTATCAATGTAAAGTGGTACGCCGGCACGATGAATTGAGTTAGTCATAAACACTAATGCAAAGCATAAAATAATAAATGCAGTGCGACCAATCGTTGCGGCAAATTGACGGTTATTAAACTGATCAAAACTCATCACAATCATAACTAACGGAATCACGACCCAAACCGAAAGTTGGTAATATTTCATTGCTTCACGGACATTTCGTTTTGACCAGCCGAAATGAGTAATAAACAGCCCATTTTTAGCGGCGAAATGGGCAGTAATGATAAACACCCATAGAATAGGCGCAGCGGCATTAACCCCATACCCCAAAGCGACAGCGACAGGATAATCCCAATTAATTTGCAAGGCATAACCAAATACCGCCCACAAAATTGGGATAGGTAATGCCATAATTAAGGAGTAAATAATCACTTTTAAGGTTAACGAATAACTATCTTGCGTCACTTTACCCACCCGTGAAGCTGATTTGTTTAAAAATGCATAATATTTATTGCGCATCTTGAAGTGGGTAAACACAAACAGTAGTGACAAAACCAATAAAAAGAGTGGTTTTGGTGCCGTCAATACTTCACTACTGGCGTTATAAAGTTGGGTTAACGTATCAATTGAAAAAATGACATAAACCACATCTTTAGCAAGATTAACCGGAAAGTTTAGCGAAATAGGGTTGACATCAGCTACCCAGAAAAAGTAGCGGTGTGCTGCCTCGTTCACTTCATCAATGGCATTGGTCAGTTGTTTGTTAGAAATCTTTAATTTAGTGAGTTCAAGAATCGTGGTATCGGTACCGGAAATTAACGTCTTAAGAAGCTCACTTTGTTCACGAAGTAGCCGTCGATATTGGCTGGCAATTTTTACATTAGCTAATGAGCCGTTTAATGTCGGGTAGTTAGCTAATGCTGATAAGGTATTAGTGTAATTAAGTTGCTGAACTTTAGCTTCAGCAATTTCGGCATCTAAAGGCTGTGATTTTGGTTTTTCCGGAAGGCGCAATAATTGTTGACGTAAGGTTTCGCCAAGCGCTGTTGAAAAACTTAACCACTCGCCTTGTTCAGCTAAGGTTGCTAGCGTATTTTGAACATGCGAAATTTGCGTGGTGATGTTGTTTTGTTCATTAATAATGCTGGTTAAGTGAGTCTTTTGGTACTCCAAATTTTGACGAAGATCATCGTTTTTTTCATTCAATTCATTAATAATAGCAGAAAGTTCATCTTCATTATTAATTACCAACATACTCTCTTGAGCAACAGCAATGGATGAAAAGAGCAGGAACAAACAACATAAAAAACCACGCATTGACATAAAGTTAGATCCTTTCTGCTAATTTTTGACCCACACGAACTTGATCGCCAATTTTAAGATGACTGTCAAATTCAATGGCGTTTGAAGCAAATAATGTAATCACTGTTGAACCAAGTTTGAAACAGCCCATATCTTCGCCTTTGGACAATTTCACCTCGCCCGAATAAGTCCAGCGTTTCATAATTCCGTCACGTGGAGGGGTGATTAGGCCTTCCCAAGCAACTTCAATACTTCCAACAATGGTTGCGCCAACCAAAATTTGAGCCATAGGTCCAAAATCGGTTTCGAACAGGCAAATCACACGTTCGTTACGAGCAAAGATATTCGCAATACATTCAGTGGTTGCTTTACTGACTGAAAATAGCGAACCGGGCACATAGATCATCTCCCGTAAAGTTCCGTCACACGGCATATGAAAGCGGTGATAGTTTTTTGGCGATAAATAAGTGGTGGCAAAAGCGCCATTTTTAAAAAACTTAATCATGTCAGGATGACAGGCAAGCAGTGAATCTAACGTGTAAAAGTGCCCTTTTGCTTGTAACAATAAATTGTCTTGAATTGTACCAAATTGGCTGATAACTCCGTCAGCCGGCATAACCACTGAATTGGTTGAAGCATCAATAGGGCGAGCATCTTGTTTTAGTTCACGAGCAAAGAAATCATTGAAGGTTTTATACTCTTTGACATTGCTGATTTGAGCTTCACTCAAATCGATTTTATACAGCTTACTAAAGCCTTGAATCATCCACGTTGTCACGATGCCCAACTGTTTTTTTGCCAGCCAACCAAAAATAACGGTTAACATCTGTTTAGGAAGAAGATACTGAATCATTGCTTTTAACTGATTTAACATAGAAAACTCTCAAATTAGTTTAGTAATATTTCATTATAACAATATTTATAACGAATGTATAAAATGCCCTTAAATCGACAATTTGTGCGTTAGATCACATAGATTTTAAATATTTTGCCAATAAGTGCAAAACAATGGCAATCGATTAAAAGTGTCACTCACATTAGTTTTCTAAACTGTGCTCATTACCAATAATGAGGATAGATTTAATGGCAATTCGATACGTTGCTGCAATAGATTTAGGCGCATCAAGCGGCCGTGTAATGTTGGCAAGTTTTGATCAGCAAACGGAAGATTTAACGCTGAGTGAAATACATCGATTTAGTAATGGATTTAAAGCGATAGATAAACATTACTGTTGGGATCTGAATTATTTAGAGCAAGAAATATTAAACGGCTTAAGCAAAATTGTTGAGCAAAATATCAAACTTGACAGTATCGGGATTGATACATGGGGAGTGGATTATGTCTTGCTTGACAGCAAAGGCGAGATTGTTGGGCCAACTTATGCCTATCGCGATCATCGTACTGATAGCGTTATGGAACAAGTTCAAGCTGAATTGGGCGCTGAGGCGATTTATCAAAAAACCGGCATCCAGTTCTTAACCTTCAACACCCTTTATCAACTAAAAGCCATGATGAATGAAAACCCGTCATGGTTAGCACAAGTGACCGATTTAGTGATGATCCCCGATTATCTGATCTATCGTCTTACCGGCAAACTTAACCGGGAATACACCAATGCAACAACAACCCAGTTAGTTAACGTCACCCGTCATGATTGGGATGATGAATTACTGAACTATCTTGGTTTACCCCGTAAATGGTTTGGTGAAATTACTATGCCGGGTAATCAAGTCGGCACTTGGAAAAGCCCCAAAGGCGATTCGATTCCGGTGATTGCTGTCGCCAGTCATGATACCGCCAGCGCAGTGATTGCCGCACCAATCAACAATCACAATAGTGCTTATTTGTGTTCGGGCACTTGGTCATTAATGGGCATTGAATCATCACAACCTTTTACTGAGCCGCACGCTTTAAAAGCCAACATCACCAATGAAGGGGGTGTTAATGGCTCCTATCGGGTATTAAAAAATATTATGGGACTATGGTTATTTCAACGCGTTTGCGCTGAACACCAAATAAATGATATTCGCTCATTGATTAAGCAAGCTGAGCAACAACCCGCTTTTAAACATGTTATCAATCCTAACGATTCCAGACTATTAAACCCAGAATCCATGACTGAAACCTTAAAACAACTCTGTCATGAACATAACGGTCTTAAGCCGCAAAGCTTAGCAGAACTGGTTCGCTGTATTTTCGATAGTTTAGCGCTGTTATATCGGGAAGTCATAACCGAACTATCAAGCTTAATAAAACAGCCTATCCAAACGTTACATATCGTTGGAGGAGGTTGTCAAAACGCATTTTTAAATCAGCTATGTGCTGATCTTTGCCAAATTAGTGTTACTGCCGGACCGATTGAGTCATCTGCACTGGGTAATGTTGGTTACCAGCTCATTTCTTTAGGTGATATTGCGGATGTTAAACAGCTACGCCAGATCATCACGCATAATTTTAAAACTGACATTTATTATCCCCGCAACATGGCTAACTAATTAATTAACATGATTTTATATTGAATTAAGGAGCATCAAATGAGTGAAGTTGAAAAGGCATATCAAATTGCCAAAACCCGATTTGAGCAGCTAGGTGTCGATACCGATGCCGCAATCGCCGCAATGGCAAAGCTACCGATATCGGTGCATTGCTGGCAGGGCGATGATGTCGTCGGCTTTGAAAAACTAGAAGGTGAATTAACAGGCGGCATTCAAGCAACCGGCAACTATCCGGGTAAAGCACGTAATGCCGATGAGTTAAGAGCTGATTTAGATAAAGCCTTTAGCCTGATCCCGGGTCCCAAAAGATTAAATTTACATGCATGTTATTTAGAGGCTGATCACAAAGTCGATCGTAACGAAATTAAACCGGAACATTTCGCTAATTGGGTAAATTGGGCGAAACAACAGCATATTGGACTTGATTTTAACCCAACTTACTTTTCTCATCCTCTAAGTAATGAAGGTACGTTAACCCATGTCGATGATGAAATTCGCCAGTTTTGGATCGATCATGGTAAAGCTTGCCGTAAAATCTCAGCATATTTTGGCAAAGAGCTTGGCACCCCTTCGGTGATGAATATTTGGCTACCGGACGGCATGAAAGATATAACCGTCGACAAGTTTGCGCCTAGACAACGTTTAGTTCAAGCCATTGATGAGATCATCAGTGAAAAACTTGATCCCAAATATCATATTGATGCGGTTGAAAGCAAACTATTTGGTATTGGGCTTGAGTCTTATACTGCCGGATCAAACGAATTTTATTTAGCCTATGCAACTTCACGTAAAACGGCGCTATGTTTAGATGCCGGGCATTTTCATCCAACCGAAGTGATTTCAGATAAGATCTCCGCAGTAATGCCGTTTGTTGAACACTTATTATTACACGTCAGCCGCCCGGTTCGTTGGGATAGCGATCACGTGGTTTTATTTGATGACGAAACCCAAAACATTGCCAGTGAGATCATCCGTAACAACTTATTCGATCGCGTACATATTGGCTTAGATTTCTTTGATGCCTCAATTAACCGTATTGCCGCTTGGGTGATAGGTACCCGCAATATGAAAAAATGTTTATTAAAAGCCCTGCTTGAGCCGACCGAAAAACTCAAACAGTACGAACGTGAGCGAGACTTTACCTCAAGACTTGCGCTTTTAGAAGAGCAAAAATCGTTACCATGGCAGGCGGTTTGGGATAAGTATTGTCAATTAAACGATGTACCTGTCGGCAGCCAATGGCTCGAAGAGGTACGTCAATATGAAACAGCGGTATTAAGTCAACGTAAATAAGGTGAAAACAATGCAACAGATTCAATCTTCTTGGTTTGTCCAAGCAATGGTAAAAGCGACTTATGATATGTGGCTAAAAGGTTGGGATGAACGTAACGGCGGTAATGTCAGTTTAAGATTATTAGAAAGTGACATAATTTCATTCCAAAACGACTTTTATGCTAATCCTCGCCACGAATCATTAACGCAAGATGTGAGCAAATTAGCTAACCAATATTTTATTGTCACCGGATCGGGCAAATTCTTTCGTAACGTCATTTTAGATCCTGCTGACACGTTGGCTGTGGTCAAAATTGACGAACAGGGCAAAGGTTATTACATCATGTGGGGACTGGTAAATGGTGGATTACCTACTTCAGAGCTAGCGGCTCACTTGCAATCACATATCGTGCGTATTGAACACAGTCAGGGTAAAGATCGGGTAATTATGCATTGTCATGCAACCAATCTTATTGCTTTAACTTATGTGCTTGAGCTTGATACAGCGGTGATTACTCGATTGTTATGGGAAATGAGTACGGAATGTTTAGTTGTCTTTCCCGACGGTGTGGGTGTGGTTCCATGGATGGTGCCCGGCAAAGACGAAATCGGCTATGCAACTGCCGAACAAATGGCGAAACACACGCTTGTGTTATGGGCATTTCATGGCGTCTTTGGCACCGGCGCTACATTAGATGAAGCCTTTGGTCTGATAGATACCGCTGAAAAGTCTGCTCAAATACTGGTCAAAGTCTTATCAATGGGCGGCAAACGCCAAACTATCACTACTGAACAATTTAAGTTATTGGCACAAAGGTTTGATGTCAAACCAATGCAGGAGGCGTTGCAGTAAAAAAGCTGTTTTATCAAAAGATAGATGTCATTATCTTTTAATAAATATAAGGATACAGATATGAGTAGTTCAATTATTTTAGGCATTTTTTGGCACTTTATTGGTGCCGCTTCTGCCGCCTGTTTTTACGCACCACTAAAAAAAGTCAAAAATTGGTCTTGGGAAACGATGTGGTCAATCGCCGGTATCTTTTCTTGGATCATCCTTCCTTGGTCGATTAGCTATTATTTGCTCCCGGATTTTTTGGGATACTACGGCTCATTCGGTTTTGATACTTTACTTCCGGTGTTTTTATTCGGCGCTATGTGGGGCGTTGGTAATATCGGTTATGGGCTAACCATGCGTTATTTAGGTATGTCTATGGGCATAGGTATTGCAATTGGCATTACCTTGATTGTTGGCACACTGATGACGCCGATTATACAAGGTCAATTTGGTGAACTCATTGCCTCAACCGGCGGTAAAATGACCCTGCTTGGCGTTGTTATTGCTGTTATTGGCGTTGCGATTGTCACTTATGCCGGATTACTAAAAGAGAAAACCCTTGGGGTACAAGTTGCCGATTTTAACTTGAAAAAAGGGCTGTTACTTGCTGTGATGTGTGGGATTTTTTCTGCCGGCATGTCATTTGCCATGAGCGCTGCTGTCCCTATGCATAATAAAGCTGCTGAACTGGGGGTTGATCATCTTTATGTCGCCTTACCTAGTTATGTCATCATCATGGGCGGTGGTGCAATTATTAATCTGGGCTTTTGTATTATACGCCTTTGCTACCAACCTGAACTCTCCTTTAAAAAAGATATCGCTATTGCCAAATCGTTACTAATCAGTAATGCCTTGTTCGCCATATTAGGCGGTGCAATGTGGTACTTCCAATTTTTCTTTTATGCTTGGGGACATGCCAATATCCCGGCTGATTATGGCTTTATGAGTTGGATGTTGCACATGAGTTTTTATGTGCTATGTGGTGGCATTGTTGGATTGGTATTAAAAGAGTGGTTTGGCACCGGCAGTAAACCTGTGCGTATATTGTGTCTGGGTTGTTTGGTAATTATTGTTGCCGCCAACGTGGTTGGTTTAGGCATGGCAAATTAAATAAATAGTTAAAGGAAAAACATTATGTCTTATCGCATGATTCTGAACGAAACGTCTTATTTTGGTGCTGGCTCAATCAGCCATATTGTTGATGAAGTGAAAAAACGGGGTTTTAAAAAAGCGCTTGTCGTCACCGATAAAGATTTAATTAAATTCAATGTCGCCACTAAAGTCACCAAATTATTAGATGACAACGGCTTTGATTATCAAATTTTTGATGAAGTGATACCAAATCCAACGATCGGCATTGTTCAAAAAGGGGTAGAGGTTTTTAAAACGTCGGGAGCAGATTACATAATTGCTATTGGTGGCGGTTCACCGCAAGATACTGCTAAAGCCATTGGTATTATTATCAATAACCCGGAATTTGCCGATGTGCGAAGTTTGGAAGGGGTCGCGCCAACCAAAAAGCCTGCCGTCCCGACCATTGCCATACCGACAACCGCCGGCACAGCGGCCGAGGTAACCATTAACTATGTGATCACCGATGAAGAGAAAAAGCGTAAATTTGTCTGCGTCGATCCGCATGATATACCCGTTGTGGCAATTATTGATTCAGACATGATGGCAAGTATGCCAGCAAGCTTAAAAGCGGCAACCGGCGTGGATGCATTAACCCATGCGATTGAAGGTTATATTACAAAAGGTGCTTGGGAGCTGTCAGATATGTTTCATCTAAAAGCGATTGAAGTTATTTCACGCGCTTTACGTGATTCGGTAAAAGGCATCGCTAAAGGGAGCGAAGATATGGCTTTAGGGCAATATATTGCAGGTATGGGCTTTTCAAATGTTGGATTAGGCTTAGTACACGGTATGGCACATCCGCTAGGCGCTTTTTATGGCACACCACATGGTGTAGCAAATGCAGTACTATTACCCCATATCATGGCTTACAATGCTGATTTTACCGCGGATAAATTCCGTGATATTGCTAAAGCAATGGGCGTTACCGGCACGGACAGCATGACAACCGAACAAGCCAGAGTGGCGGCAGTTAATGCGGTAAAACAGCTTAATGAAGATGTCGCTATCCCCGCCACTTTAAAAGCGATCGGCGTTAAATTGGAAGATATACCGGCGCTGGCGCAAGCGGCTTTTGATGATGTGTGCACCGGTGGCAATCCACGGCAAGCAAGTGTAAAGGATATTGAACAATTGTATCTTGCCATTTATGAATAACCATTAGCAAATGAGCACGCTTGAAACAGACCGATACGGATTAATTGGTCTGTTTCATCTGCAAAAAAATCCAACAAAAAGGAGTTGTCATGATAAGAAAAGCCTCAATTATGCAAGTTCATCCCGACAAGCATGCTGAATATAAAAAACGTCACGATGAAATATTTCCGGAACTGGTTAAAGTGTTAAAAGACCACGGTGCGCACAACTACTCAATTTTTCTTGATAGTAAACGCCACCTACTTTTTGCTTATGTTGAAATCGAATCAGAAGAGCGCTGGCAAGCGGTAGCACATACTCAAGCTTGTCAAAAATGGTGGGCATTTATGCAAGACATTATGCCGAGTAATGCAGACAATAGCCCGATCAGTGAAGCGCTCACAAGCGTTTTTTACCTCGAATAAAGTTAACTCTCTTTCATATTGATGAAAGAGAGCTGACATAAATCAAACCTGTTTTAACTTATCTTGAAATCGAGACCGATAGATAGACGGTGTTTGCTTCAACTCTTTTTTAAACACCGCCGAAAAATAGTTACTATCGTTATAACCGCACTCAGCAGCGATAATACTGATTGAAAGCTGGGTATTACGAAGTAAAGACATGGCTTTACATAACCGGCATTTTTGCAAATACTCATTAATGGTCATACCGGTTTGACTTTTAAATAAACGACTCAAAGAACGTGCGGCAATATTGTATTGTTTGCAAAACATCTCTAAATTAAACGCACTGGCAATACTGTTATGTAATACCGTAAATAAAATATCTAATTGATGCGTCGCCGTAGGTGACTGCTCATTAGGCTGTTGTTTAATACGATCTAATAAAATAACCAGCTGTAAAAATAGCGCTTCAGATAAGTGGATTGATGCTAGGTTATTTTTTTGCAACTCGATAGTTAATTGATCAATAAGTGGAGAGACCTGCTTAATAAAAGAAGGATGAATACGCCATATCCGCTCAGTATGTTTTGCCGTTTGTTTAGGTAAATAATTCTCAATAGCTGAAGATAAAAACAGTTGTTGCCTTAAATATAAAACATTAATCAACTTCAAATTATTCACCGATTCATAACCGTGAATATCACTTGGATTAATATACAAAATATCACCGCTGGTAATCGGATAGATATAATCATTCCAATGATGTAAACCATTACCCGAACAAACAATAACAATTTCATTAAAATCGTGAAAATGGAGCGGAAAAGGTTGTTGATGATCTCGCTTTTCGACAGTAACAGTATTCATCGGTGAAATAAAATAGTCTTGTTTGTATAAACGTAAATACTTCTCCATAAATCTGTTCCTGACCTAAAAATGACAGCACTAATGATAACGCTTATCGGGATCTTTGCGTAGCGTTTGTGGTGAAAAATTAAACTCATGTTTAAAGCATGTTGAAAAATAAGCGCTATCATTAAAACCACACTCCTGTGCAATAGTGGTTATGGACTTATCGGTATCAATGAGTTGAGTATAAGCATCGGCTAAACGTAATTTAATTAAATACTTTTGCGGAGTGATACCTATCTCATTTTTAACATGGCGATGAAATGACCGTAACGATAACGAAAACTGCTGCGTCACTTTTAGCCAATCAATTGGCTCTTTAAAATGCACTTGCAAATAACGCAGCAGTTGCTTAACCCGATTATCGCTTGACCCGCTGCCTTGATTAACATACTGATTTTGCTTAAACAGAATGAGCAGTTGTAAGAACAGGCTTTCTTGATAAGCACTCGACTCATCGTTGATATGATTGAATTGCTGAAGAATATATTGAATATTTTGATCACACTTCTTATCAAAAAAATAGTGCGAGTGGAGTGGATCATGTTGTGGTATCAACTGATGAATGCCATTTATAAAATTAAAGCTACTGGGATCTCGAAATAAAATATTGGTGAGATGTAAATTGTTCACATTTTCATACAGATGACAATCGGTTGCATGAATATAAAACATCATGCCCGGATAGAGATCAAACAATCGCCCATTCAAAATATGCTTACCGTAGCCGTTGGTGACAATGACAATCTCGTTAAAGTTGTGAGTATGCTCAGGGTAGACAGGTTGAGGCTCTCGAGGTTCTACAGTGATCTTTTGCTCACTAGACGAAAAAAAATCTTTATCAAGTAACTTCTGTATCATGGCGAACCTCATTTTTTTTAAAACTTACAACCACCATTTTAAAAAGTAAATCAAACTCACACCTTTAATATTTGGACAGCTAACCGAATATTTTGGCTATAAATTATAGCTGTACGTGAATTTTTATTAAAAATGTGCGAAGCTTCACATTTTTAAAATCACTTCATTAACACAAATCAGTAATAGCTAAATTAACACAAAACCGCTTATTTTTTTATAGAATAAAAAATACTCATATTTCATCTTGTTGAAGGCTATTATTTATGATACTTTTTATCCACTTTATTTGACTTATATTAAAAAAAGAAGACGTTTACATGGAAATTTTAATTGTTATTCTGATATTTTTGGTAGTCCTGCTTGTAAAATACAATAGAGTCATTACAATCCTCATTAAAACCCTAAGACACAAACCCTTTCCTCAAAATACCAACAAACCTGAACAACTGACAATCGACCAGCAAAATGCGCTATCTGCTGGGCTAATTATTGCTGAACAGCATATGTTTTGTTGGGATAGCTTAGAAAGTGATGCCCGAAACTCCGGTAAAACAGAACAGAAATATCGTTTAGGTACAGCTTGGGATGTGTTTTCTCCTCAAAGCGCAGTTGAATGCTTATCCTCTTTTGGGTCATTTCACAAAATTGTTAATAACGCGATAGAAATTTATCTTAATGTTCCCAAAGAACAGTGGCAAAGTTATATTAATGACCAAATCCCGGAAGATTATCGTGAAATTATTGGGGTGTATTGCTCAAGGTTAGATCAAGTATCTGCAATTTTAATTGAAAACAAAGTCGCCGAAAATCAGGAAGAAGTGCACCAAATTTTACTTCGAGGCGCTATTGCATGGGATTTAGGCCGCATTGTTTATATTGCCAGAGCAAGCTATATTGCGGGCTATATCAACAAAGAGCAAGCATGGCAAGCGATTAACTCAGTCTTACCTGTTGTTAAAGAACATTTTGCCAATTGGAAACAATTTGGTCAAAGTTATATGCTGGGTCGTGCCGTATATCAGCCTGATGATGCATCGATTCCGGGCTTATTTGATATTTACACACAAGCGACCACTTCTGAAGATAGTCCATGGCTAAAATACCCATTAAATAACTAATTTATTGCTTGTGACAGGGTGAACTGTCACAAGCACTCAAATACATTCTAATCTTCATTCAATATTCAACCATAATAAATAAAAGTTAATTAAATTTCCGCTCTTCTGACGGCGTAATTCCAAAGGTCTTTTTATACAGAGTGGTAAAGTGAGTACTATTAATAAAACCGCAAAGTAATGATATTTCGGTAATAGTCATATCACTTTCTCGAATCTTTAATCTTGCTGACATTAACCTTAATCGTTTGATGTAATTTTCCGGCGTTAATCCGGTAGCTTGTTTAATGTGCCTAAACATGGTTCGTAACGTTAAATGAAAACGTTGAGCAATATCATGCCAATCATATTGATCAAAGCAGTTTTCTTGTAAATGATTAAGGAGCAGATGCAATTTATAGCGAGTATTATTTTTTTGTGCTTGTCCTTGCGATTGATTGATAATCGTGATGAGTTTAAAAAAAAGATATTCACGCACCGCTAAAGGTGTTTCTAAATTAAAGAGCTGGTCAATCACCATATTACATTCTTTGCGTAAAGTGGGAGTAAGCCAGATATAAGAATTTAAATCACTTGCGGAAATGGGATTTAAGAGATTTTCGATTTTATTTAAAAACACAAAATTACGATTAGGGTTAATCAGCACATTGGTTAATTTCAAAGTACCTAAATCGTCATAAAAATGGTAATCATGACCACGCACCAAAAACACATCGCCTTGTTGAATAAATAGCGGTTTGCCATTAATCACATGTAAACCATGCCCTTGTTCGACTATCACAAGCTCGTCAAATTCATGATTATGTTCAAGACTATTTCCTTCCGGATCACTTTTATAAAGCGCTAATTTATCAGATTCAGAATTAAAATAGGTGGCAATTTTTAAAGTATTCATCGTGTCAGTCCTAAATTTTAAATTAATCTTAAAAAAGTGATGATTGAAAATATTCAATTTAGTTAACCGTCAATCGCTTAGCTTAAATCGCCTCATCGCGGGTTATCATCCTGCTCTTAGCCTGTTAGCGGATTAGTAAATAAAAAATATTGCTGATGATTTATCGCAACAGTTTGAAATTAAAAACGATTATTCTGGTTATTGATGGTTGCAAAATGCAATTTTCAATCCGTTTATTAACACAATAAAGTAATCGACTTTTAGATAAAAAATAATAATTCAAAAAATGTGAACTTCCTCTACCTAATCTTTTTGCTGCTGCCATTTATCCTGCCAATCTGGCATTAACAAGGTGGCTGGGTTAATTCGGGCATGGCTATACTTTTAACTCTATTTACAGGAGGAATGTATGGCACAAGAGATACAGAAAAATGATCATGTCGTTATGGTTAAAGATAAATCTTTCATTGCAAAAGCCGAAAAGTTATTGCCCACTCTTCATCACAAAGCTATTTACCCGCAAGACATTATTACACTAATTCAAGACCCTACCGCTATTTATGGTTGGTCGGCTAAAGTGGTGAGCAGTGCACATGAGTATTTCACAAAAGCCTTTCAATCGGGTGAGAGTTTTATTATTGATTTTGGTCAACACGCAGTGGGTTATTTATCGTTTTTGTGCCAAAGCGTTGGCAGTCCACCTGATGCGCCAGCGCATATCAAGTTCACTTTTGGTGAAACGCTGTGTGAAGTGGCTGAACCTTTTAGCCAATATCAAGGCTGGTTAAGCAAAAGTTGGTTGCAACAGCATGATGAATATATCGATATTTTACCGGCCAAGGTCGACCTAACGCGCCGTTATTGCTTCCGATATTTAAAAATTGAGGTGGTTTCCTTGTCGCCAAAATATCAGATTAAATTTCAAGATATCACCTTAAATACCGTCAGCTCAGCGCCGGATAATTGTGTTATCTATCAAAGTAACGACCCGCAGTTAGCAAAAATCGATAAGGTTTCAGTGCTGACACTACATAACTGTATGCAAGAGGTGTTCGAGGACGGGCCAAAACGTGATCGTCGGTTATGGTTAGGTGATTTACGGCTGCAAGCGTTGGTTAATGATGTCACATTTAAACAGTATGATTTAGTGCGCCGATGCTTATATCTGTTTGCCAGTCATCGCCGTGAAGACGGTATGGTATCGGCCAATATTTTTGTTAAACCCGATATTATCGCTGATGATACCTTTCTATATGATTATTCGCTTTTTTATGTCGATGTGCTTTATAACTATTTTCTGCAAACACACGATGAACAGACCGTTAAAGAGCTATGGCCAATTGCGCTAAGACAGATCGAAATTGCTCTCGAACGCTGTGATAAACATGGCTTAGTGACTGATAGTGATGATTGGTGGTCGTTTATTGACTGGCATGAAGCGTTAAATAAACAAGGGGCTTCACAAGGGGTGTTAATTTACTGCGTTGATAAAGCCCTGCGGTTAGCTCAACAGTTACAACCGGCGATAACCGCAAGCCTACAACAAACGCTCGATCACCTAAAGCAGGCGGCAAGAACATTATGGGATGATAAATCGGGTTTTTACGTCAGCGGTGCCGATCGTCAAGTGAGCTATGCAACGCAAATTTGGATGATTTTAGCTGAGGTTGATGATTTACCACAGCAACAAACACTGATGCGCAATCTGCTCAATTCTCCTCCTGCAATTAATATGAATACCCCATATCTGCGTCATCACTTTATCGCCGCCCTTTTCAAAACCGGCATGCAACAGCAAGCCATCGATGAGATCAAAGCCTATTGGGGAAAAATGGTTGATTATGGCGCAGATACATTTTGGGAGCTCTTTGATCCGCAAAATCCAAGCTATTCGCCTTATGGTAGCAAAATCATCAACAGTTATTGCCACGCATGGAGTTGTACACCGGCATGGTTTATTCGTCAGTATTCTCTTTAAATCGATAAAAGGATTCAAACATGGTCAGTTCAGTATTTAAATTATGGCGACAACGTATAGGCTACGGAATTGCCGACCTCTCTTGTAATTTAGTCTGGCAATTAATATCGCTCTATTTAATGTTTTTCTATACCGATGTCATGGAGCTACCTGCTTACTATGTCGGTATTATGTTCTTAGTTACTCGTCTGGTTGACGGGGTAGCCGATGTCTTAATGGGGCTGGTTATTGATAACACCTCAACCCGTTGGGGGCGTTGCCGTCCATGGCTACTTATTGGTGCCGTGCCGTTTGGGCTATTATGTATATTGGCTTTTTACGTACCGGATTTTGGTACAACCGGTAAGCTTATTTATGCCTTTATTACCTATTTGTGCCTGTCATTTA
This sequence comes from Gilliamella sp. ESL0405, assembly GCF_019469205.1. Lineage (NCBI taxonomy): Bacteria > Pseudomonadati > Pseudomonadota > Gammaproteobacteria > Orbales > Orbaceae > Gilliamella > Gilliamella sp. ESL0405. The sequence goes on from NZ_CP048265.1 coordinate 978,533, forward strand.
TCTATACGGTTGTGAATATTCCTTTTTGTGCGATGTTGCCATTTTTAACGGCCGATTCATTAGAACGTACAACTCTTTCATCAGTAAGAATTCTGCTCGGATCATTAGGCTCAACCATTGTCGCTGTGGCGACACTGCCGTTGGTGAAAAGCTTAGGGCAGGGTAATCAAAATCAGGGCTTTTTATATACTGCCATTATCTTTGGTGTGATTGCCACTTTCTTTTTAATTGTTAGTTTTAAAAACGTGGAAGAGAAGATCACCATAAAACAAGAGCGCATGACGCTAGCTCGAGCTTGGCAGGGTTTAAAGGACAATACACCATGGAAGATTTTTGCCTTTAACATCTTTTTGATGTGGGGGGCATTCTTTTTGCAAATGGGCGCATTAGTTTACTATTTTAACTATTATGTGCAAAATCCGGAGTTAACTGCTGTCATTGCCGGTATTTCGACCTTTGTGCCATTAATCGGAACCTTGACCGTCCCTCTGTTAGCAAGCTATATGAAAAAACGCCACATCTATCTGTTTTCCAGCACAATCAACCTTATCGGTATGGGCATAATGATTGTGTTTGATGTGAATCAAATCGGTTTGATTGCCGGTGCGGTAGTGTTATCCATTGGCGCCGGACAACGAACAGCAATCTATTTTTCAATGCAAGCTGATCCGGTTGATTATGGTGTATGGAAAACCGGTATTAACACTGCGGGCATTTTAACCTCGATTAACGGGTTTTTAGGCAAAGTCGCCATGGCGGGTGCTGGCGCTATCACTGGCTTTTTGCTTTCATCCGGTGGCTATACCGCCAATGCCGTACAAACCCCAAGCGCACTGTTTGCGATCAAACTTTGCTATCTCTACCTCCCGGCAATTTTAATCATCGCCTCAATGTTTTGGATCGGTAAGTTTTACAAACTCGATGATATTTATGCCTCAATTTGTAACGAGCTTGAAGCAAGACGACAAATTAATGCAGATAAATCATAGTTGGACATGTTATTTAGTAATCTATAAGGAAAGGTCTATGAAGTTAAAAATAATGGTAGGCGTCTGTTGTTTATATTCCGCATCAACTTTGGCAGCAATCGAATGGCAGACAGAGCAAGGCACACTAAAATTATATGGTGATGTTGAGTTTAATATTGATGCGGCAAGTAAAAAACATCAATTAACTTCGCTTAAAACAACGGCAAAAAAGGATTTTGATGCGAAAGACGGCGATCGTTGGGATATTAATGGTCGAATCTTAATTGGTTTAGACGGTAAACGAGAGCTGGCAAATAATGCTTATGCCGGATTTTCCGTTCAGCCACTGGCTGACTTAAGTGGCAAAGTGAATTTAGATGATGCAAGCTTCTTCTTTGGGCATAAACAAGATTGGCAGATCAAAGTCGGACGCTTTGAAGCTTATGATATGTTCCCATTAGGGCAAGATACGTTTATTGAATATTCGGGCAATACCGCCAATGATCTCTATAGCGATGGATTTGGCTATATCTATATGATGAAAGAGGGACGAGGGCGCAGTAGTACCGGCGGTGCTTTAGAGTTAGCCAAACAATTCGGCGATTTCAATTTTCAAATCAATTCAATGGTAAAAGACGGTACAACGCTGTTTAACGATAGTACCTACCATGGCTATAAACTACGTAAAGAAAAAAACGTCGTCTATTTACGACCGGTTATCGCTTACAACAATGGTACCATTTCAGCAGCAGCGGCGGTTGAGCATAATGTTGTGAGCAATGCTTACCGTTATTATGATGAAGTTAAAGATAAATGGTTAGATCAATCTAAACGTACCGGCTATGGCTTAACATTTAGCTGGAACAGTGAAGGTGATTTTAATCAATCGGCGCAAGGCTTATTGATTAATTCCAGCTTGGCATATTTAGATGCTGAGCAAGAAAAAGATTTTACCGCAGGCTTAAATGGTGTTTGGAATAACATTGGTCTGGGTTATATTTTTGCCGCAAATGATATTAAAACGTTTAATCCTAACTATAAAGATAAAAGCGGAATATCAACCAAAGGCAAATATAAAATACATACTATTAATGCCTCTTATTTAATCCCAAATGTGATGGAAATGGATAATTTTAATCTTTATCTAGGGACTTATTGGTCACATCTTGATCGGGATAAAAAGCAAGGCGGTGATAGCGATAATCGCTATGGTGCAAGATTGCGATTTAAATATCTATTCTAAGTAAATCTCACTAAATTAACCAATTAATTCACACAGCAAGGTCATAATCAAACCGGCCTTGCTTTATGCTTTAATTTGCAGCATACGATTGGTTTTAAGGGCTTATTCAAAGCAAACAGAAAGCAAACCGAAAAAGGATCGTGTTGCCTAAGGATTTAACATTTCGATCCCACTAACAAGTAATTATGGATTAGCTTAACTGTGATAGCCGTAAACTAACCCATTATGCCGATTGATTAAAAAAATATCAGATGATTAACGATAAACACTGGTATTAAAATCGCCACTGACCACTTCATATAACCGAAAAAGCCGGGCATGGCGATGTTGTTTTGGCTGGCTATGTTTTTCACCATAAAATTAGGGGCATTGCCAATATAGCTCAGTGCGCCCATAAATACTGATCCCATTGATATGGCTAACAGCGTGTTTGTCAGCGTGGTCATTAACATTGGTGCATCGCCGCCGGCTAGGTTGAAAAAGACCAAATAAGTCGGCGCATTATCTAAAAAGCCGGAAAGCAACCCGGTAAACCAAAAATACATTCCATTTATTGGCTCGCCTTGTGACGTATTGACCAGCGAAACCAGTGAAGCTAAAGCGCCGTTATTGCCTGCCCGTAAAATAGCCAGCATCGGAACGATAGTGATAAAAATGCCGATAAATAATTTTGCCACTTCAATCAGTGGATCCCAATTAAACTCATTACCCGCTCGCACCTGCTTTGGCGTGATGCGGATTGAAATAAGGGTAATAACAATAAAGAATAGATCCCGTATTAAGTTGGACAGTGTGATATGGGCACCTAAAATTGTAAAACTGATAGACGATTGCCAGATGCCCGAAACCAATACATTAGCAATAATCGCCACTAATAACAGCAAATTATTTATGCCATAAACTTTCGTTGGCTCTTTGCTTTTAGCGGTCATCGTTGTTGCTAACTTGCCATATTGCCGGCAAAAATAGTGGCGATCAATCATATAATAAATCGCTAATAATATTGCCGTAGTTAGCCATACCGGCAGTAACATATGTTGTACTGTCCAACTAAAGCTTACGCCTTTTAAAAAACCAATAAATAACGGCGGATCGCCTAATGGCGTTAATCCGCCGCCAATGTTTGCCACTAGAAAGATAAAAAAGATAATGGTATGAACGGTATATTGGCGCTCTCGATTGGCTCGAATTAAAGGACGGATCATTAACATGGCCGCCCCAGTTGTACCCATGATCGACGCTAGCAAAGTGCCCAGCGCCAATAAGCCAACATTGAATTTAGGGGTACTTTTCATCGGGCTTTTAACTAAAATACCACCGGACACGGTAAACAGTGCCAGCAGTAACAAAATAAACGGAATATACTCTTCTAATATGGCATGAGCGGTTAAGTAAATCGTTGATTGTAGACCGAATGAAAACAGTGCGGAAACTAAAAATAGCAACGTCCAACCGCAAATAATTTTACCATAATGGTGATGCCATAATTGCGGTAAAAAAAGTGGCATTAAAGCAATCGACAACAAAATACCAATAAACGGCACGCCCCAAAATAACGACAAACTATCGCCATTAAATTGTGCCGCATAAAGATCAAATGGCATAAACAGTAATAACATAATTGGTAACAAGGAGCGGTAAATAGGCTTTTTCATGGCATTGTCAATTGGCTTAAAAGGGCAAAATTATAACAAATCCGAATTGATTTATCGAATAGTTATCAGTGAGCTAAAAGAGCCGGTTGATCAAATGATAGGTAAAATTATGGGCTGTTTAATCATTCACCATTAAAATCGATATAACCTGTTTATCATTGTGCCAATCGGCTATCAGTGGTTTAAGTATTTAATCATACAGGCATGATGTAATTTATTACTTTTAATTGGCTTCACAGCATAAAACACTATTTTTATACTAAAACACCTATATTTTCTGAAACTTCTTGACAAGATTTACCAACGATAATTTAAAGTTTCTTACTTGATTGCCTAAACTACTTTCGCTTTTGCTGGCTTAATTCAAACAAATTGTTAGCTTAGGTTGGCGGGTATTTTTTTGCTAAAACGTAGGTATTTTCTGAAACTTCTTGGCAAGATTTATTTGCAACAAGTTAATTATCTTGCTTGATTGGCTAAACAGCTTTCACCTTTGCTAGTTTAATTCAAACAAGTTGTTAGCTTAGGTTGGCGGGTATTTTTTTGCTAAAACGTAGGTATTTTCTGAAACTTCTTGATAAGATTAACCAACGACAATTTAAAGTTTCTTACTTGATTGCCTAAACTACTTTCGCCTTTGCTAGCTTACTTCAAGTAAATTGTTCGCTTGGGCTGGTGAGCATTCTTTATACTGAAACGCCTATATTTTCTGAAACTTCTTGACAAGATTTATCAACGGCAATTTAAAGTTTCTTGCATGATTGCTTAAACTGCTTTCACCTTTGTTAGTTTAATTCAAACAAGTTGTTCGGTTAGGTTGGCGGGTGTTTTTTGCTAAAACGTGGGTGTTTTCTGAAACTTCTTGACAAGATTTACCAACGATAATTTAAAGTTTCTTACTTGATTGCCTAAACTGTTTTCACCTTTGTTAGTTTAATTCAAACAAGTCATTAGTTTAGGTTGGCGGGTATTTTTTTGCTAAAACGTAGGTATTTTCTGAAACTTCTTGGCAAGATTTATTTGCAACAAGTTAATTATCTTGCTTGATTGGCTAAACAGCTTTCACCTTTGCTAGTTTAATTCAAACAAGTTGTTAGCTTAGGTTGGCGGGTATTTTTTGCTAAAACGTGGGTGTTTTCTGAAACTTCTTGACAAGATTTATCAACGACAATTTAAAGTTTCTTGCTTGATTGCTTAAACTACTTTCATCTTTGCTAGCTTACTTCAAGCAAATTGTTTGCTTAGGCTGGTAAGTATTCTTTATAATGAAACACCTATATTTTCTGAAACTTCTTGACAAGATTTGCCAACGACAATTTAAAGTTTCTTACTTGATTGCCTAAACTGCTTTCGCCTTTGTTAGTTTAATTCAAACAAGTTGTTTACTTAGGTTGGCGGGTATTCTTTTTACTAAAACGTGGGTGTTTTCTGAAACTTCTTGACAAGATTTATCAGCAACAAGTTAATTTTCTTGCTTGATTGCCTAAACTGCTTTCGCCATTGTTAGTTTTATTCAAACAAGTTGTTCGGTTAGGTTGGCGGGTGTTTTTTGCTAAAACGTGGGTGTTTTCTGAAACTTCTTGACAAGATTTATCAACGACAATTTAAAGTTTCTTACTTGATTGCCTAAACTACTTTCGCCTTTGTTAGTTTAATTCAAACAAGTCATTAGTTTAGGTTGGCGGGTGTTTTTTTGCTAAAACGTGGGTGTTTTCTGAAACTTCTTGACAAGATTAACCAACGACAATTTAAAGTTTCTTACTTGATTGCCTAAACTACTTTCGCCTTTGCTAGCTTACTTCAAGCAAGAACATTGCTTCGATTGGTTGCTGAACAATTGTGATAAGTGTCAATACCAACAAGTTAAAACCCAGCTTAACTATTTAGTAGGATACCGGCGAACGTAGCGAACTAGCGAAGGTAAAAAGATGACTATTTTTGCAATAATTTGCTGTGATATTGGCGTCGGTATTCGGTTGGTGAGCGTTCGGTCTGTTTTCGGAAAATTCGGCAAAAATAGTTACTGTCTTTAAATCCCGATGCTAAAGCGACCTCTTTGATATTGAGATCATACTCTTTAAGCAGCGATTTAGCATATTCTAATCGAATATAGTTAAGATATTCATTCAATCCCATTTTTCCTTCCCGTTGAAATAAGTGAGATAGATAGTTGGGCGAAATATAAAATAAGTTTGCCAGCACATCACGGCTGATATCTTCGCGAAAATGGCTATCAATATAGCTTCGAATCGCTTGAAATAAACTGGTTGTTTTGGAGCTGGTTTTTACATCGGCATTGAGTAAATCTAATGTATCGCTCAGTAAGCTTTGAATCAGAAAATAGGCGGTTTGATTTTGTACAGATGGTTGATTATGCCAGGTTAGCTCTGCCAGTGATTGCAGGATAAAAGTGCCGATGCGAGGGCCTCGTCTGGGCAGGGTAATTTGGCTATAAGGCACTGCATCGCTACCGTCCCAACGGGTTAAACTCAGGCAAATTTGTTGTTTATCATACAAAATACTTAAGCTGGTGCAGGCACTGGTCTTTAACGGTTTATACCAACTATGTGCGGTAATATAGAGCAGATCGTCAGTCGATAAGGTTTTTTCAATTCTATTGCCGTCATTATCTGCCCACTGTATCAAAAGTTTGCCCGCTAATACGATCTCAATTTTCGGCACTTCGGTTTGGTAAGCGTGTAAAGGTTTCGCTTGCGCTTTATTGGCAAAGTAGCGATGTTTGATCTGCTGTGCGCAATTGACATAATCAGCTAATATTTGATTGATATCTTTCTTCATATGGCTAAACCGTAAATGAATCAAGCAATGAATAATGACAATTATATAATTTTGTTATCTTGATTAAAAACGATAAAAAACGATTTTCATTGGCGCTATTTTACCGTTTAATTTATTGTGTGATCTGGATCGCAATTTTTCATTGAGCGTACAAAAATCCAGTAAAGATCAACATTGTCATCTAGGCTTAGAGTTCACTATTTTTTACCATGCTCACTATCCATTGACTAATGAGAAAAATGTTAATTAGGAGTGACGCATGGAATTATATTTAGATACCGCAAATGTTGATGCGATTAAACGTTTAGCCGCAATTTTACCGATAAAAGGGGTAACCACCAATCCCAGCATTGTAGCAAAATCAGGTAAGCCAATATTTGAGTTGTTAACTGAGCTACAAGATCTGTTAGGCGCCGATAAAGTGCTGTTTGCTCAAGTACTTTCAAGTGATGCTAAAGCAATGATAAAAGAAGCAGAGCAGCTCAGAAAAGTGGTGCCTAATATTGTGACAAAAATTCCGGTCAATGCCGAAGGTTTAAAAGCGATTAAGGCGTTAAGCGAGCAAGGAATTGCAACATTAGGCACGGCTGTTTACGGCGCCGGGCAGGGCTTTTTGGCGGCATTAGCTGGGGCAAAATATATTGCTCCTTACGTTAACCGAATCGATGCACAGGGTGGAAACAGCAAAGATACCGTGCAGGAACTGCAAAAACTGCTGGATTTGCATTGCCCGGAGTCAATCGTTTTGGCGGCCAGTTTCCGAACACCAAGACAAGCGTTAGATTGTCTGTTAGCCGGCTGTCAAGGCGTTACTTTGCCGGTCGATGTCGCTGAGCTGTTTATTTCCGATCCCGCTGTTGATGCGGCTATCGCCAAATTTGATCAGGATTGGTGTAAAGCTTTTGGCGCCTTAACTTATTGATGTTTATCATGAGATATAGCCTATTTAACTGCTTACAACGTTAAATGGGCTTATCTGATTTTCCGATTAAAAAGATAGCATCTTATCGAATGAATTTGGGGTATGATAGTTAAATCAAGTTGATTAACTGAAAATAAGGAATGCCCGTTATGCCAAAATCTTCTACAAGGACTATCGTCAATGCGCTTTTAACGGTATTGAAGGTTGAACAGCTATCAAAAAGTTATTTACGACTCCATTTTCGTTGTGAAAAACCGCTGGAAGTGGACCCTTTATGGATTTGCCCGCATGTCAAATTGCTATTTGCCGAACCGACAACAGGTGAGATTACTTTTCCTAAGCTAGATGAAAATAATAAGATTGTTGTTAACGATAAGATCCGCAAACTTGCCCGTAGCTATAGTATCCGCCATTATGATGCTGTCACTAACCAATTAGTGATCGACTTTGTCATTCACCCAACCGGGCTGGCATCGGTTTGGGCTCAGCAGGCTAAAGCGGGGGATCAGATTGGTCTTGTTGGTGCAGCAAGTAAACTTGCTTATCATCAACAAAATTTAGTTTTAATTGGTGATGTGTCAGCCGTGCCAGCTATTAGCTACACATTGGAAAATTTACCCGCTCAAGCGAAAGTGCAGGCTTTTTTAGCGGTGAATGATAAAAGCGATATTTTGCCCTTGTCTTTCAGCGCTGATTTTAAAGTCACTTGGTTGGTGGCTAATTCTCATCAACCCGATGAGTTTATCGAAGCAATAAAAGGTGCAGATATCCCCAATAGTTCTGATCTGTTTTTTTGGGGGGGAATGGAGTGCAATTTGGCTCGGCTTATGCGGCAAACGCTTAAAGATACATATCGTGATTTATCACCGGATGCGATACATATGATCAGCTATTGGCGAGAAGGTTATGCGGAAGGGGAGTTTAAACATCGTGATTAATCCGTTATTTACGTAATGAATATTTTAGCTCACTTACATTTAGCCACCTTGGCTAATAGTTCGTTAATTGGTAATACCGTTGCCGATTTTGTCAAAGGTGATCCCTATTTGGCGTATCCTAAGACGATTGCTGACGGCATTATTCTGCATCGAAAAATTGATAGCCTGATTGATAGCTTGCCGGAAGTGCAACAAGCCAAACAACTCTTTTGCTCGCCGCATCGGCGTGTAGCGCCAATTGCTCTGGATATTGTCTGGGACCATTTTTTATCAAAATATTGGGCAAAATATGGGTTTAGTATCAGTGTGTCCGAGTTTAACCAATATGCTAAACAGCAGATACAACCCTCTATCAGTGCCTATCCTAGCGAATATCAACATTTTATGCATGCAATGTGGCGAGGGGAGTGGTTGGTAAATTATGCGTCGCTCGATTTTGTTGCGCAGGTATTAACTGGCATGGCGTCAAGAAGACCAAAATTAGCAAGTCTGCAAGACACCATTATCGATATTGGTCAACACTATGATGCATTAGCCTCGCTATTTTTTCAGCTTTATCCGAAAATGTGTGACCATGTTAAGCTATTGTCAGCCCGTTAAATTTAATGCTATCGGTCTAAGCTCAATAAAGCTGAGTAAAACCGATAGCAAAGCGTGATGTCATGGTCGCTTAATTTGGAAGTGTTATTTTCCCGTTTTCTATTTTGATCAAATCTTTTGTGTCCGGCGTTTGTAAAATAGGGACTAGATTTTTGGATGTGGCTTGTGGCGCATGGCCAGAATTACCCCCTCGGGCTTTGGCTCGAACTAATTGGCTTTCCGGCAAAGCTGTTTTATTGTCTGAGGTCACGTTAGCCCATAACCACTCCATGGCATCTTCACCATAGTAATCTATCGCAAGCAATGTATTATCAAATGGTGCGGTACCGTCTAAATAACCGGCGTTTTCAACTTCAATATAACGCAGTTGTGATGCCGGGCCTTCAATCTTACTATTTAAAGCCACATATGCCCGTGAGGTGTCATTTGGTAACTGTTTAACATTATTGGCACCATGCACAATAATCGTTTTTTTATTGCGTAAATCACCCGTAGCTAACACTTGCTTATGCCCATTGATGACTCTTGGATCGTTTATTTTTTCCCGTAAGCAAATTGCTCCTTTGGTACCATAATCAATTTTTCCTTGGGTCTCTGTTTGGGAATAAAACTCACGACGAGGTGATAAGAGATCTTTGTTTTCCACCAGATCTAAAATAGTGGCATCATCTCCATTCCAAACCGGCAAGTGTCCATTGGACAGCCCCCATATTTGTTCAAATGGGATTGTTTGTAACGCTTCAACTTTGCCTTGATACATGATTGGGCTTTGTTGAGTACTTGCGACCGAATAATCGCACATGTTTTCAGTCACATCATATCGACCATAGGCGCTGATATATTGATAAGGAAAGCCGATTGATTCGGTATAGTAAAAATAGGGTAGCTGGTAGTTTAAATCTGCTGTAAATCCGTATGGCTCAAGCTGTTTCAACGCTTCTTCCGGCGTGCCTTGTTTAAGTAAACCGGCTTTTTTTAATGCTTCACAGCGATTAAGCGAATAGAGGTATTTTGATGCATAAGGTACATTATCATCGAATTTACTTGGTTTGATAGCGGAAATGGCACAAGGAATATATAGCGCTGCTTGTGTGCTATAGTCGATCAAGGATTTTGGCATCAGCGATTTGGTTTTATTTCCTTTTTGAATAATTAATTGGTTGTTATCAATTGACGGTTGTATTTGGGGATTGACAGCGACAATCCCATTAATAATATTATTGCGATCTAATTCGCCGGCTTTTAATGCGGCGCCCGCTCCGTCACCGGCAGCATAAACTAAAACAATGGTGTTATCTTTATGAAATGTGATCCATTTCTTACTCGGGTATAAATTATTGAGTTCATAAAATGCAAATTCAATCGATTTGATAACATATTCACCCCAACGCTGTTCCGGGTTCATTTTGGAGTGAAGTTGTTTTATTGCGTAACGATTTGGATAGTTTTTAATATAACTTTCATGATTACTAATTTGGGGTTGAAATAAGATATTGTCTTTATCGGTTTTACCGTCCACTGTAAAGCCTTGTCCGGTGGTAATATCATAAACACCATTACCTAATCCCTTATCGTTATAGACAACTGCACAGTTATGGCGTAATCCCCAAAGCCCACGGATTTGCACATCTTTGGCATTATACAGCCCGTCTGAGTCGGTGGCGGGCACTGCAACGATACATGGATTGTTTTTATCAAAATCCAGCGGAATTTGTAATAACATGCCAACTCTTTCATTGACATGATAGGTCGCTAATATTTCACTTCCGGCGATTTTACCGTCAAATAGTGGCGTTAATTTTTCACGTTGGAAACCAAATAGTGAGCCTTCTGCAGTTTTAGCATCAATAAATCGATTGAGTTTCGCTTGTCTCAGCTCTTGGGTGGTTGGATTAGTTGGATCGGCAAAGGTTGGGGCATTATAAGATTGCGTTAATGCAGTAAAGCCAATTCCGCCTGTGACTAAGTCATCACTGTCACCGTCATAGTAATTTACACTGTTAATAGTCAGACCGCCTGGAATTGGATTTCCCGGAATATTTTTATGGCTAAAATCTCTATGGTAATTTGATTCAGTGTCGGCAAGAACGGGATTGGCAACAAATGAGAAAAATATTAATGATGCAATCGTTTTTGTTTTTATCTTTTTTATTGGTAAGTTCATTACTATTATATCCTATCCTTTTTACATCTATTAAGGGATTCAATCTATTAATTATACACAATATTTTACTGATTTTGTGGTAAATTTAAGTTACAAAGTGCCCAAAAGGCTGCAATAATCTTTTCAGATAACCGCCTTTTTTGCACACAGATGCCTATATCAAAAGGTTCCATTAAATTGGTTGACCATTCGATGATTCGTTCTCTGACTCTTTCCGGGCTATTATCCATAACCACTTTCGGTAACAGTGCCACACCACAACCTAACGCGACCATAGAGACAATGGCTTCATGGCCTGAGACAGTCGCATAGATTTTGGGGCTGGTAATTTTTTGCTGTTTAAACCATAAGTCAATGCGGTGCCGACTGGGCCCATGTTCCGGTAAAATAAACGGAATGTGATGCCAGTCGGGGACTTTTTGATGAAGCTTATCGCTAAATGAACTATTGAGTTTCGGGATAAGTAGCACCATGTCTATTTCACCAAACTTTAAAAATTCAACTCCGGACGGTAGTTGTTTTGGTTTACCGGCAATGGCTAAATCAGCTTGGTTGGATTGTATTTTTTCAACTGCATCCGCCGCATCGCCGGTTGATAATTTAATTTCCACTAAAGGGTAGTTAATACGAAATCTATCGAGGATTTCGGGTAGATGGCTATAGGCGGCGGTGACTGAGCAAAAAAGTGTCAGTTCACCCACTAGCTGATGTTTACTTTGATCTAATTCTAGTCTAAGTTGCTGATGTAAGTTAATCATCTGCTGAGCATAACGTTTAACTTTTTCACCCTCAGCGGTAATTTGTACTTGACGGTTATCACGAATAAACAGCGGATGACCAAAGTGCTCTTCCAACCGTTGAATCTGTCTGGATAAGGTCGAAGGGCTAACGTGCATAGCGTCAGCGGTCATACCAAAATGGCAAGTTTCACATAAATGTAAGTATAACTTTAAGTCACGAATATTCATTGTTTATTCCGTTTTATACTAAAACGTTAGGTAAATCTGAAACATCTTGTCAACACAGTGATGCTAATGGATGATTTTCTCGCAATGCAATTATTATGCATAGATAGCGTAATAAGGCAAATAAGATAAACAACTTAAATAGCAATGTATAGCGATACCTGTTAAAATAGCCGATTATTTTTGTTGGTTGACACAGTAAACTTTATGACAGAACAAGCTTATTTAGATCAAGTAAATACTCGTCGCACTTTTGCGATCATCTCTCACCCGGATGCGGGTAAAACCACCATTACGGAAAAGGTGTTGTTATTCGGTCACGCTATCCAAACTGCCGGAACGGTAAAAGGTCGAGGTGCTAATGCGCAGCATGCTAAATCTGACTGGATGGAAATGGAAAAACAGCGTGGGATTTCAATTACAACTTCAGTAATGCAATTTCCCTATAATGACTGTTTAGTCAATTTACTTGATACCCCCGGACACGAAGACTTTTCTGAAGATACTTATCGAACCTTAACCGCTGTTGACAGCTGTTTAATGGTAATTGATGCGGCAAAAGGGGTTGAGGATCGTACCCGTAAACTTATGGAAGTGACCCGATTACGTAATACACCGATTCTCACTTTTATGAATAAACTTGACCGTGATATTCGTGATCCTATGGAACTGCTCGATGAGGTTGAAAGTGAACTCAACATTATGTGTGCACCAATTACCTGGCCGATAGGTTGTGGTAAATTATTTAAAGGTGTCTATCATTTAGCGAAAGATGAAACCTATCTTTACCAATCCGGTCAAGGTCACACTATTCAAGAAGTACGCATAATCAAAGGATTAGCTAATCCTGAGCTAGATTCAGCGGTTGGCGAGGATTTAGCTCAGCAATTGCGGGATGAACTTGAACTGGTGCAAGGTGCGTCAAATGAGTTTGATTTAGAGGCGTTTTTATCCGGCGATTTAACTCCGGTCTTCTTTGGTACCGCATTAGGTAATTTTGGCGTTGATCATATGCTCGACGGTTTAACTGCTTGGGCACCGGCGCCACAACCTCGGCAAACGGATAAACGTGAAGTCAAAGCAAGCGAGGAAAAATTTACTGGTTTTGTGTTTAAGATTCAAGCGAATATGGATCCTAAACATCGTGATCGGGTAGCATTTATGCGCATTGTGTCGGGTAAATATGAAAAGGGCATGAAACTACGTCATGTTCGTATTGCTAAAGATGTCAATATCTCTGATGCATTAACGTTTATGGCCGGCGATCGTGATCATGTTGAGCAAGCTTATGCCGGTGATATTATTGGTTTACACAATCATGGTACCATTCAAATCGGTGACACGTTTACTCAAGGGGAAGATCTTAAATTTACCGGTATTCCTAATTTTGCTCCGGAACTATTTCGCCGTATCCGCTTAAAAGATCCATTAAAACAGAAACAGTTATTAAAAGGGCTAGTGCAATTATCTGAAGAAGGTGCGGTGCAGGTTTTCCGTCCAATTGCTAATAACGATTTAATTGTTGGCGCAGTTGGGGTACTGCAATTTGATGTGGTGGTTGCTCGCTTAAAATCAGAATATAACGTTGAAGCCATTTATGAGCCGGTGAATGTCACCACCGCTCGTTGGGTTGAATGCGCCGATGCGAAAAAATTAGAAGAGTTCAAGCGTAAATGCGAACAAAATCTGGCATTAGACGGTGGCGACAACTTGTCATATATTGCGCCAAGTATGGTCAATTTAAATCTGACTCAAGAGCGTTATCCGGATATTGAATTTAGAAAAACTCGTGAACATTAATTTACGCTTAAACCCGTAACTTACACACTACTTCCAAATGAGAGCTGATCTGTTCAGCTCTTTTTTATTATATTGTTTTAGTTAATTTGTATTATTGGTTATCTGTGATACACTCATTACGTTTTTACCTTCCTTAAATGATGATTTGATTGACTTTAATCAGTTTGTTACCTGTCAGCATCTAAAGCAAATTAAAAAATCATCAAATAGTTATCAATACGTTCCACATAAGTTGCTATAACTTTATGTATAGGTATTTTCTTTTAGCTTTATTTTATAAGTTCGACATATAATGGTTTTTTTGGATAAAAACGGGTATGGATAAGATGAAATTTAACCTGATAGTTATTACGGTATTAAGCGTTATGAGTTTTAATACCGCCTTTGCTGTAGATAAAAATATGACAAAATCAATATCATACGAAAAAGTACAACAAAGTGAACGCGATGATCGCCAATATCAAGTTATTGAACTTGATAATAAAATGCGAGTATTGCTCGTTTCCGATCCTAAAGCGGTAAAATCGCTGGGTTCTTTAGCATTGCCGGTTGGCTCATTGCAAGATCCGAAGGATCAACAAGGTCTAGCGCATTATACCGAACATATGGTCTTAATGGGCTCAAAAAAATACCCACAGCCGGCGAGTTTTTCCGAATTCTTAAATCGCCATGCCGGTAAATACAATGCCAGCACAACAGCAAACCGCACTGCATTTTATTTTGAGGTTGAAAATAGTGCGTTTGATAAAGCCTTAGACTATTTAGCGGATGCGATTGCTGAGCCAAACTTAGATCCTAAATTTGCCGATAAAGAGCGAAACGCCGTCAATGCGGAAATGACAATGGGGCGTTCGAACGACGGATTTAGAATAGAGCAGGTTAATGCAGAAACCATTAATCCTCTTCATCCGTCTGCGCAATTTTCTGGCGGAAATTTAGAAACATTAAGTGATAAAGGCAACAGTAAATTGCAAACTGCATTAGTTGGCTTTCATAATAATTACTATTCGGCAAATATTATGGTCGGCATCATCTACAGTAGCCAAGATATGAGCCAATTATCTAAGATAGCCAAAGAGACCTTTGGTCGTATTCCCAATAAAAATATTATCGCCCCTCGAGTTGATGTATCGGCTATGACATCTGATAGCGTAAGTAAACAGATTGACATGGTGCCGGCACAACCGAAAAAATTGCTGCTGTTACAGTTTCCTATGGAAAACAATTTGGCCGAATTTGCTGATAAAAGTGATGAGTATATCGCCTATTTAGTCAGTAATAGTAGCCCAAATACTCTTTCTGCCCAGTTACAAAAACAGGGCTTGATTGAAGGTATCAATACCTCTTTTGATCCTACCCGATTTGGTAATAGTGGTATTTTTAGTATCAATGTCAGTTTGACCGATGAAGGTCTTTTACAAAAAGATGAAGTCATCGGCGCGATTTTTAACTATTTGCACTTAATCCAAAAAGAGGGAATTTCGCAGGTTTATTATGATGAACTGAAAAAAGTTTTAGCATTGCAGTTTAAATATCAAACAATTGAACGTGATATGTCTTATGTGGAATGGCTATCGGATCAAATGCTGGTCTATCCGACAGCGCACGTGTTAAATTCGGATTATATCGCTGAGCGATTTGATAAATCTGCTATTGCGCAACGATTACAGACTTTAACGCCGGATAACTTAAGACTTTGGGTGATTTCACCGAATCAATCTACCGATAAAACGGCCTATTTTTTAGATGCGCCTTATAAGATTAAAAATATTACCGATGAGCAAAAATCGCAATGGGCAACTTTAGGTGCGCACTATACGTTTAGTTTGCCGGCATTAAATACTTATATTCCGGACGATTTTTCAATTTCTGAAAATAATAGCGCTCAAGTACTGCCGGCTGAATTTAGCAAACGTGGTAACTTTATCCATTTTGCCAGCAAATATTTTGCTAATGAGCCTAAAGCGGCTATTTTGCTTTCATTACGTAACAATCAGGCATTTAGCGATGCTAAATCGGATGTCGCTTTTGATCTGTTAGACTATATTGTGGGTCGTGATTTGGATCAGTTGCAATTTCAAGCTAGTGTGGCGGGCATGTCATTATCAACCGATTATGATAACGGTTTGTTAATTAAAGCCAGCGGTTTTAGTCAGCACTTACCCGAAATGGTAACCACCATTGTTAATCGATATCGGAATGTGGCCATTGATGATCAGAGCTTAGCGTTAGCTAAATCATGGTATCTTGAAAAGTTAGATAAATTAGATCACGTCAGAAGTTTAAGATTAGCGGTTGAACCATTAAATGGGCTATCGGATTTGCCACATTATATTGAGCGTAGTGAACAGCGCCAAATCACGCAAAATATCACTCGTGAGGACATTATCGCTTATCGTGATAAGTTGATGACTCATTCAGTGCTCTATATGCTCAGTTTAGGCAATTTGTCTAATCAAGACTCACTTGATCTTTATCATTCCATTCAAAAAGATTTAGCGGGAGATGTCGAATTTACGCCGTTTAGCAATTTGGTCATTAAAAAGCCATTACTTGCGCAAATCACTCAGCAAGCGAAAAGCTCTGATAATGCTTTATTAATGAGTTATATTCCTGCGGGTTATGATCGCATTAATAGTGGCATTTTAAGTTACACACTCTCAAAAATTATTGCCCCATGGTTTTATGACCAGTTACGAACTAATGAGCAACTCGGTTATGCAGTTTTTGCCGTTCCGGTCTATGTTGGCGATTCGTTAGGATTAGGTTTTATTGTACAAAGCAATCAGTATGATACCGCTTATTTGCTTAAACGTTATCAAGCGTTATATCCGACTATGTTAAGTAAGTTAGAGGCCTTAACAACGCAGGATATCGAGCAATACAAAAAAGCGGTGCTCGATGAACTGACTATGCCACCGCAAACACTGGAAGAAGAGCTTAATCTTTATTCATCAGATTATCGAAACTCCCGATTTACCTTCGATTCTAGAAATAAAAGAATTGAGCTATTGAAAAAGGTGACTCAGCAAGATTTAATCGATTTTTATCGACATTCGATCATTGAACCAAATGGCTTTGTGTTAGCCTCACAAGTACTGGGTAACAGTAACGATGCAGCTAAACCTAAAGTTGCGATTAAGGAATTTACTGAATATGAAAATGCCGCAGCACTACAAAAAGCCTTAATGGAGTAATCAGCCCAAACGCAGATAAAATCTGAAACATCTTCGCTTAAAATTGGCAATGTTATCACCTTGTGATACACTGCCAAAATTCAAATAGTTTGAGTGAAATATGATTACTGGATCGATTGATTATTGTGCTATTGGGCAGCGTCTACGAGCTTATCGTATTGCCGCCTCTCTTCGTGCTGAAGATGTGGCTGAAAGTCTCAGAATATCAAGAGCGGCGGTATATCGGCTTGAAAAAGGTGAAATTGTTAAGATCGAAACCTTAGAGCGTCTGGCCAATTTATTACAGACTTCTTTAGCAAGTTTACTGGGGATAGATACTGAGTATTACTCCAGTGGCGAAGGTTTTTTCGAACGGATGCGCCAGTTAGAAGAGCAATCAACCCATATTTACTCCCATTTTGATCCTTTCTCATTTTTATTGACGTCGCCAAACTATCTTTCTCATTTAACTATGATGTTAGGCGAATCAAGTCAAACCCTTGATTTGCAAAAATATGCCACCACATTATCGATACTAAAAGATCGTAAAACTCAGTTTTATCAATCTGTACCGAAGGTAATTAATTTAATTAGCTTACGCAATGTGGAACGATTTTTACATATTGGTTTGGTTGGCAATTTAAATCTTTCGCCGGGTAGAAAGTCAGAAAGGATGTTATTAGCTCGTGAAGAAGTTTATCATCTCATTGCTTTACTAGAACAGCAATCTTATGCGCCAACTATTGCTATTACGCAGCATGCTATACCGTCGATCACCTTTCAAATCTTTTATCAAAACGATAACCCGATATCGCTGGCGATAAGCCCGTTTCGGTTAGGTGAATTGCCAAATGTGACAACTGGTATTGCTTCCATTACTTCATCTTATGATGCAATTAAACGTTATCGTTTATTATTTGATAAGTTGTGGCAAGATAGCGCTAAAGATCAACAGGCTATCGATCTATTGAAAGCGACCTTAGAAAAATTTTAAAGAATTATCCAAGATATTTAAGAGAGTCATTATGTTATCTTTAACATTACAGCCCATAAAAAAATTCAGTGGCACGATCAATCTGCCCGGTTCTAAAAGTGTATCAAATCGTGCGTTATTACTATCTGCTTTGAGCAAAGGCAACACCCGTTTAACCAACTTACTTGATAGTGATGATGTACGTTATATGCTTGATGCGTTATCGGCATTAAAGGTTAACTTTCAATTATCCCATGACCGAACGATTTGTGATATTCAAGGCATTGGCGGTAAATTGCATTCCGGTGAAGCATTAGAGCTGTTTTTAGGCAATGCCGGCACAGCTATGCGCCCACTTACAGCAGCGTTATGTTTAGCGGAGAATAATATTATTCTCACTGGCGAACCACGTATGAAAGAGCGCCCAATCGGTCATCTGGTTGATGCACTACGTCAAGGTGGCGCCAAAATTGATTATCTGGAAAATGAAGGCTATCCACCACTGCATATTCATGGTGGTTTTAGCGGCGGCAGCATTGAAGTTGACGGCTCTGTTTCCAGTCAATTTTTAACGGCGTTATTAATGGCTGCACCGTTGGCGCCAAATGATACTGAAATTACCATTAAAGGCGAGTTGGTATCCAAACCTTACATTGATATTACAATTAAAATGATGGCGATTTTTGGGGTAACAGTAACAAATAATAACTATCAAAAATTTGTTATCAAAGGTAATCAGACATATCAATCACCCGGTCAATATTTAGTTGAAGGTGATGCATCATCCGCTTCTTACTTCCTCGCCGCCGCTGCAATAAAAGGCGGAACGGTGCGGGTCACTGGTATTGGTAAAAAGAGCCTACAAGGCGATACTCAATTCGCCCATGTATTAGAAAAAATGGGCGCTAAAGTGACGTGGGCGGATGATTATATTGAGTGTAGTTGTAATGAGCTTAATGGTATTGATATGGATATGAACCATATTCCTGATGCAGCAATGACCATTGCTACCACAGCGCTTTTTGCCAAAGGGGCAACCACTATCCGCAATATTTATAACTGGCGAGTTAAAGAAACTGATCGCTTATCTGCTATGTCAACCGAACTACGTAAAGTTGGGGCAGAAGTTGAAGAAGGTCATGATTATATCACTATTGTGCCGCCTAAATCTTTAACGCATGCTGAAATTAAAACTTATAATGATCATCGTATGGCAATGTGCTTTTCGTTAGTGGCGTTATCCGATAGCCCTGTGACAATTTTAGACCCAAAATGCACAATGAAAACATTCCCTGATTATTTTGAACAATTTAAACGATTGAGCGAATATTAATATGAATAAAATCATCCCTGTTATCGCTGTTGATGGTCCAAGTGGTGTTGGAAAGGGCACCTTATGCCAAGCGTTAGCCAATCACTTCAAATGGCATCTGTTAGATTCCGGTGCGATTTATCGGGTATTAGCGCTGTCGGCACTTAAACAAAATATTGCACTAGATGACAAACGTTCACTTGCTCAACTGGCGTTAACTTTACCGTTAACCTTTGACAGCACGGGTAATGAAGTCAAAGTGCTTTTAAATGGGCTTGATGTATCAAAAGAGATTCGCACTGAACAAACCGGTGGTGCCGCTTCGCAAGTGGCAGCTATTGAGGAAGTCAGACAAGCTCTATTACAGCGGCAACGGGATTTTAGACAGGCGCCGGGTCTGGTTGCCGACGGTCGAGATATGGGTACAGTGGTTTTTACTGATGCCCCGGTTAAAATTTTTCTTGATGCAAGTGCCCAATCAAGAGCAGAAAGAAGGATGAAACAGTTGCAAGATAAGCAAAATCATGCTAAATTCGCCGAAATTTTGCAGGAAATCACTGCGCGTGACCAGCGTGATCGTAATCGGGCTGTTGCGCCATTAAAACCGGCAATAGATGCACTAATAATTGATACTACATCGCTTTCTATTCAAGATGTTTTCAATCAATCTATTACGTATATAAACGAAAAACTTGCATTGTAAACGATCTTACAGTGTGAACATAGCTCCATTATAAGGATATAGGTGGAGTATCATAAACAACCCCACAAAACATGAAGTGATGTGGACGTTAATTTTAACTTAAGTATATAAATATGACTGAATCTTTTGCTCAACTCTTTGAAGAGTCTTTAAATCAACTAGACACTCGTTCTGGTAATATGATCCGTGGTACTGTCGTTGCAATCGACAAAGATGTTGTTTTAGTTGATGCTGGTTTAAAATCTGAATCCGCCATTCCAGTAGAGCAGTTTAAAAATGCCCAAGGCGAATTAGAAGTTCAAGTTGGCGACGTTGTTGACGTTGTACTTGACTCAATTGAAGACGGCTTTGGTGAAACAATTCTATCTCGTGAAAAAGCTAAACGCCATGAAGCGTGGCTGACATTAGAAAAAGCAGTTGAAGATGCTGCAACAGTTTTAGGTGTTATCAATGGTAAAGTTAAAGGTGGCTTTACGGTTGATCTTAATGGCGTGCGTGCGTTCCTTCCAGGTTCGCTTGTTGATGTTCGCCCATTACGCGATACTTCTCATATCGAAAATAAAGAAATCGAATTAAAAGTTATTAAATTAGATCAAAAACGCAACAACGTTGTTGTATCACGTCGTGCGGTAATCGAATCTGAAAATAGCGCAGAAAGAGAACAACTTCTTGAAAATCTACAAGAAGGTTCTGAAGTTAAAGGTATTATCAAAAATCTTACTGATTACGGTGCATTCGTTGATCTTGGTGGGGTTGATGGTTTACTTCATATCACTGATATGGCGTGGAAACGTGTTAAACACCCAAGTGAAGTGGTTGAAGTGGGTCAAGAATTACTTGTTAAAGTTCTTAAATTTGATAAAGACCGTTCACGTGTATCACTTGGCTTAAAACAATTAGGCGAAGATCCATGGGTATCAATTGCTAAACGTTACCCAGAAGGCACTAAAGTAACTGGTAAAGTGACTAACTTAACTGATTACGGTTGTTTCGTTGAAATCGAAACTGGTGTTGAAGGTTTAGTACACGTTTCTGAAATGGATTGGACTAACAAAAACATCCACCCATCTAAAGTTGTCAGCTTAGGTGATGTGGTTGAAGTTGTAGTACTTGAAATTGATGAAGAACGTCGTCGTATTTCTCTAGGTCTTAAACAATGTAAACCAAACCCATGGTTACAATTTGCTGAATCACACAACAAAGGTGATAAAGTTAGCGGTAAGATCAAATCTATCACTGATTTCGGTATCTTCATCGGTTTAGATGGTGGTATTGACGGTTTAGTTCATCTTTCAGATATCTCTTGGAATATGCCAGGTGAAGAAGCGGTTAAAGCTTATAAGAAAGGTGATGATATTGAAGCAGTTGTACTACAAGTTGATGCTGAGCGTGAACGTATCTCTTTAGGTATCAAACAACTTGAAGATGATCCATTTAGCAGCTTCGCTTCTAACTACAAAAAAGGCACAATTGTTAAAGGTAAAGTAACGGCAGTTGATGCTAAAGGTGCAACAGTTGAAATTGCTGACGGTATCGAAGGCTACTTAAAAGCACAAGATATTGCTCGTGAACGTATCGAAGATGCAACTACAGCATTAAAAGTTGGCGATGAAGTTGAAGCTAAAATCGTTAACATCGATCGTAAAACTCGTGCAATTTCTTTATCTGTACGTGCTAAAGATGAAGCTGACGAAAAAGAAGCGCTTGCTGCGGTAAATAACACTGCAACACAAGAAGATGCTTCATTTACTAATGCAATGGCTGAAGCATTCAAAGCTGCATCAAAAACTGAGTAAAAAATATTTATGCAAAGAGTAAAGAGGGCTTGCCCTCTTTTTCTTTTGTGGTATAAAATGTAAAAGTTCTAAGCCACATAAACAAATTAGGAGTGACCATGAACAGATCCGATTTAGCAGAAAAAATAGTCAACTGGCGGGCACACCTTCCTGTGCAACTAGTTGATGATGCTGTTAGAGATATCATCGAGCAGATCGCATTAGCTATGGAAAGTAACGATCGTGTTGAAATTCGAGGCTTTGGTAGTTTTAGTTTAAATTACCGTGCTCCACGTAAAGCAAGAAACCCAAGAACAGGTGGGAATGTTGATGTTAAACATAAATATATTCCTCACTTCAAACCGGGTAAAGAATTACGTGAACGCGTAAACAATGCTGCAAAAGCATAATACTTTACACTCTTGTGTTAAAAAAGCCTTTGATTAACATCAAAGGCTTTTTATTTTCTGATTATTTGAATGGCAATTTCCTACAAATCCCTTTTGTGTTTCTTAGTATTGATCTTTCCTTGATTAATAACCGAATAGCTAAGACTCAATCCCCTCAAATTTACCCAGCCAAACCTGCAACTTGTTAAAAAAAGTTGGAACATCGCTCCCATTTACTTCTACTGTCAGTTTTACTAAAGCGCTGACAAATTAAGATTATCGTTTTATACGATAAGTTATTCACTGCTTATGCGGCAAAGTTATTCAATTGATTTAATCGCAATCATGTTTTCAGTCGGTTGCTTACCCTTAATGTTCTTAGCATCACTGCCTTCTGATAAACAGTGGTATTTAATCGGATCGCTACTGGTGATCTTAAGCTTGTTTAGACTTATTAAAATGGGCAATGTCCTGCTAGCTATTAATGTTTTAGGTTTAGGCTTTTTATGGTCTACCCAATATGCCAATCAATATTTAAATAGTATTGAGCCTTATATCGATAAAACTCTAGTTGTGACCGCTCAAGTTGACACCATTGATACTCATTTGGATTCCGCAGAGCGCTCAGCGTATTACATAAAATTTTCGGTGATTGATATTGCCGATAGTGACTTATCCTCCACTTTTCCGTTATCTGTGCTGTGGAGCGATCGGTTAACACCCAAAGCCGGGCAGATCTGGCAATTGACCGTTAAAACTCGAGTTGTACATGGTTATTTAAATGAAGGTGGATTTGATAGCCAGCGTTTTGCCATGGCAAACAAAAATTTATTAACGGCTAAATTAATTAATGCCAATTTATTAGACGATAAATTGTCTCTCAGACAAACGGTAGCAGACAGGGCATTGCCCTATATTAATCTATTTAGTTATCGGGGGATTTTACTCGCTTTGGTATTGGGTGATCGCTCACAGTTGGTTGAGCAGCAGCGATTAATGATGATGCAAACCGGTATTGCCCATTTAATGGCGATATCGGGAATGCATATTTTAATCGTGTTTTACTTTAGCTTTTTTATTATCAAACTGATGACGTTTGTTATTCCTCAACGGGGAAATAATATCATTGTGATTTCATTAGTTGCATGGGGTGGGGCGCTATTTTATGCATGGCTTACCGGGCTTAATCCTCCGGCATTACGAGCCATATTGGCGTTAACGATTTGGATCTACCTGCGTTACAGGTGTTACCATTTAACCTCATGGCAAAAGGTAAATCGGATTATCGCAATATTATTAGTGTTTGATCCTTTTATGATTTTATCCGAAAGCTTTTGGCTATCTTGCTATGCAGTGATCTGCTTAATTTTCCTATCTCAATGGCTGCCGTTACCTAAATTTAGCCGACGTAAAAAGCGTTACTATCTATTTCGATTATTGCATTTGCAGTTCGGCTTAACGGTTTTGTTATTGCCAATGCAACTGTTGATTTTTCAAGGGATAAGTGTGATTTCATTGTTAACCAATTTACTGGCGATACCTTGTATAACTTTAGTCACGTTTCCTGCTATTTTAATCGCATTATTAGCCAGTATTTTTGATTTATTTCATTTGGCATTATGGTGGTGGTATGTTGCTCAAACATCGCTAAGCGGATTATTTTACGGTTTAGCGCAATTCAATCTGGGGTGGTTGATGGTGCCAGCTGATTTTTATCTGCTCAGCGTCAGTGGTTGGCTGCTGGTGATAGTTATTCGCACCGAATGTTGGCGCCGGTTTAATCTTACCGTTGGCATTATTCTGCTAATGCTTGCCTGTCCTTTATTGCAACCGCTTAATTATCAGTGGCGTTTGGATATGCTAGATGTGGGGCATGGCTTGGCGATAGTTATTCATGACGGGCGAGGTGCTATTTTATATGATACCGGCGCACAGTGGCAAACTGGCTCAGCAGCTGAGCGCGTTATCATCCCTTTTTTACAGCGGCATCGATTAACAGTTGAGGGCATTATTATCAGTCATCAACATAATGACCATATAGGAGGATTAGCGTTCATCACCCGCCGATACCCTAAAGCATGGTTAATGAGCAGTTCTAACCAGTTAGCCAATCGGTACCCATGTTTAGCGGGGAATAGTTTTAGCTGGCAAAACCTAACATTTAACGTGCTATGGCCAAAAAAATTGGTAGACTATGCCCAAAATCAAGATTCTTGTGTTGTACAAGTTACCGACGGTCAATTTTCAGTTCTGTTAACTGGCGATTTAGAGCGAAAACAGGAGTATCAACTAGTGTTGAACTATCGTCATAAGCTAGCCTCGACCTTTTTGCAAACGCCACACCATGGCAGCAATACTTCGTCAAGTTATCCTTTTTTGTATCACATCAACCCTAAACTCTCGTTCGCATCGACGTCTCGCTATAATGGATGGAAATTGCCGTCTGATAAAGTGACAGCACGATATAAGACATTAAAATTAGATTATCATGTAACAGCTAAAACCGGGCAAATTAGTCTATTTTTTAATAATTCGACCTGGCAAATGAAAACAATGCGGGGACAAATAAACCCAAAATGGTATCATGATTGGTTTGGTAGTTTACCGATTTATGAGTAAAATACTTGCTATCAATAACGATGAAAGCCTTAAACAGTTAACATAGGTAAAATCGTAAAACAGGTTTCATTAACATCATTAAGTGATAATAAAAGATGATTGAAAAAATATGGTATGGTAAAAATAAACTTTATTGGTTACTGATACCATTTTCTTTATTGTATGGTTTGATTGCTTTTGTGCGTCGGAAATTGTATCAAATTGGCTGGTTAAAGTCGTGGAAGTCACCTGTGCCAATTATGGTAATTGGCAACTTATCAGTAGGTGGGAACGGTAAAACCCCGCTGGTGGTTGCTTTAATTGAAGCATTAAAGGCTAAAGGTTTACAAGTTGGCGTGGTTTCAAGAGGCTATGGCGGAAAGGCTCAAAGCTATCCACTCATCTTAGATCACTACATCACAACTGACCAAGCTGGGGATGAACCGGTACTGATTTATCAACGTACTCAAGTGCCGATTGCGGTATCGCCGAAACGGGTGGAAGCGGTGCAAGCGTTATTAAATCGCTATAAATTAGATGTAATTTTAACCGATGACGGCTTACAACACTATGCCTTAGGGCGTGATATTGAAGTTGTGGTTATCGATGCTAAACGCCTATTTGGCAATGGTTGGTGGATCCCGGCTGGCCCCATGAGAGAGCGCAAAAATCGGTTAAAGTCGGTAGATTTAATTGTGTTAAATGGCGAAGGTGGCAATCAAATAGCGCAGCAATATCCGACTAAAACTTACACCATGCAATTAACCCCGCTGTATGCGGTGAATTTGCTGACGCAAGAGAAAAAAGCTTTATCTTCACTAACTAATATTTGCGCCATTGCCGGAATTAGTCATCCGCAACGTTTTTTTGATATGCTTAAGCAAATGAATGCCGATTTAGTGAAAACTGAAGCTTTTGCCGATCATCAACATTTTACTTTATCTTCACTAGCTGATATCGCAAACAAGCAACAAACGTTATTAATGACGGAAAAAGATGCGGTAAAATGTCAGCAATTTGCTTTACCAAATTGGTGGTATCTGCCGATAGATGCGGTTATCCCCGCCAAAGCGATTGAACAAATCTATTCCCTATTAGAAGATATAAAACTTAACAGAGAGTAAAAAATGAAAGAACTTCTTCTTAGTGCTATTGCTTGCCCGAAATGTCATGGTAAGTTGGAACTCGATAGTGAAAATCATCAGCTGATCTGTACAACAGATCAGCTAGCTTATCCGATAAAGGATTCAATTCCGGTACTACTTGAATCCGAAGCTAAGCCAATTGCACAACCTAAGTCAGTTCAAGAATAGATAAAATATAAGGTTTCTGTTATGAAATTCACTGTCATTATTCCCGCCAGGTACGCATCGAGCCGTTTACCGGCAAAACCCCTGGCTGATATTCACGGCAAACCGATGATTGTTCGTGTTATGGAGCAAGCCAAAAAATCCGGTGCAACCAATGTCATTATAGCAACCGATCATCAGCAAGTATTTGATGTCGTGAGTAGTTATGGTGGAGAAGTTATTTTAACCAGCGACAAACATAATTCTGGCACCGAACGGCTAGCGGAAGTCATTAACTACTATCAATTAGCTGATGATGAAGTGATTGTGAATGTGCAGGGTGATGAGCCATTAATACCACCAGTGATAATCGACCAAGTAGCAGAAAATTTAGTTAAATATAAAACCGGTATGGCAACGTTGGCGGTACCGATCGAATCTGCCTCAGAAGCATTTAATCCCGGAGCGGTAAAAGTGGTGACAGATAAAGACGGTTATGCGCTCTATTTTTCACGTGCAACCATTCCTTGGGAAAGAGACCGATTTGCCCAAATGGCAACTGATGTAAATAGGCAAAGTATTGGCGATTTTTACTTACGCCATATTGGCATTTATGCTTATCGAGCCGGTTTTATTCGCCAATATATCAATTGGGCACCGTCTAGCTTAGAACAAATAGAGATGCTAGAACAACTTCGCGTACTGTGGTATGGTGAAAAAATCCATGTTGCAGTGGCAAAACAGGCACCGGCAATTGGGGTTGATACGCAAGAAGATTTAGACAAAGTCAGAGCATTATTTAAGGAGTAATTAATGGCAAAGTTTAGCGGTTTTACTCAAGCAGGACTCAATTTTTTACAAGATGCTTGGATCAACAACAGTAAACCATGGTTCGAACAACATCGAGCTATTTATGATAACGATTTAGTTAAACCGTTTCGACTATTGGTCGAGCAGTTAACTCCCGACATGTTGAAAATCGATGAGTGGTTTGAAACACGTCCGGCGATTGGTAAAACCATATCCCGTATACATCGTGATACCCGTTTTTCGAAAGATAAATCGCTCTATCGTAGCCGTTTATGGTTAACCTTTAAACGTCCTAATCGGGATTGGAAAGAAGCACCAGCTTACTTTTTTGAAATTAGCCCCGATTACTATCAATACGGGCTGGGATACTATTGTGCTTCAAAGCAGACAATGGATATATTTCGTGAAGAAATAATTAATGATACCGACAAATTTTTAAAAATGACACGTTGCGTCAAAAAGCCATTTGAGCTGGTTGGTGATTGCTACAAACGACCACTAATCAAAGAACAAGATGAAAAGATTGCCACATGGTATAACCGAAAAAATTTGGCCGTAATGGTAACCAACAATAACATTGAAGATGTACTTAATGGTGAGCTACCCAATAAATTAATTAAAGGATTTAAGCAACTGGTACCGCTTTACGATTACTTAATGCGGGTAGAGATGATTAAAAATATCCCTAATTTATAGCACCTGTGACCTGTTGATTAAATATTGGGAAAGTTTATTACCAACTCTTTTACACCATTAATAATAAATTGTGTGCCAACACAAACCAGTAAAAATCCCATTATTCTAGAAGTGGCTTCAATGCCACTTTTTCCCATAAAACGCATAATACTGCCCGCACTACGCATACAAAGCCAAAGAATAAGGCACAGGAGAAGTGGTACCAGTATTGACGAGGCATAGATAACCCAGCTAGACACGTTATATCCGCCCCCTTTAACGGTTGATGCCATACTGATGATCATCGCAATAGTACCCGGTCCGGCCGTGCTGGGAATAGCTAAAGGAACAAAAGCAATATTATTTGAAATTTCTTTCTTCTTAGCATCGGCTTCCAGTGTTTTGTGAGAAGGTTGTTGAGGGAAAAGCATTCTAAAGCCAATAATGCCAACTATCATACCGCCGGCTATGCGCAATCCGGGAATAGAAATACCAAAGGTATTCATCACCAATTGGCCGCAGTAAAACGATACAATCATAATAATAAAAACATAAATACAGGTCATTTTAGACTGATAATTACGTTCTTCATTGGTCATATCGCCAGATAGACCTAATAACAGCACTACAGTGGTCAAGGGATTGGTTAAAGGAATAAAAAGAATTAAACCAAAGCCGACAGTTTGAATAAGTTCCAGCATAAAATCGATACAGATCCAATCAACATACTGCGACTCAGTATAATTCAAATAAATACAAAATGATATAAGGGCGTAAATTTACGCCCAATATAAGGATAATATTTTGAAAAGATAAGATTAGAATGGAATATCGTCATCAAAATCCATTGGTGGCTCAGGTGTAGCCGGTTGTGCTGCTGGCGCTGTTGGTGCCGCTTGGCGAGGTGCTGCCGGCGCAGATGAAGTGTTATTAGCACTTTGTCCCCAACTTTGTGAACCGTCATTAAAGCTATTATCGCCACTGTTACGTGAACCTAAAATTTGTAATGTACCGCCAATTGGGTTTATTACAACTTCAGTCGTATAACGATCGGCGCCTGATTGGTCTTGCCATTTACGAGTTTGTAATTGACCTTCAAGATAAACTTGTGTGCCTTTTTTGATATATTCGCCAGCAATTTCAGCTAATTTTCCAAACACGACAACGCGATGCCATTCTGTTCGGTCTCGGGTTTCACCTGTTTGTCTATCTTTCCATGATTCTGAAGTTGCAACACTAAAATTAGCGACAGCATTACCATTTGGCATGTAACGAACTTCTGGATCTTGACCTAAGTTACCGACTAAAATGACTTTATTTATTCCTCGGTTTGCCATTATAAACTCCTAAAAATTGCATAAATATTTAAGGTGACTATTGTAACATGAGACAGAATTAACATCATCGAATTTAATTTAATATTGGAATTTTCTCTCCAAATTGTAAAGTTACAGAAAAATTTGCTTAGTCATAGGAATTTTTGACTATAACGAGTATAATGCCAGCCATTTGTTGATGCAAAGTTATAAAACATTTCCCTTATTGGAGGCCTTATGATTAATGCGTTTGGATTAAAAAACAAACAATTAGTAAAAATTAATGAAGGCGATATACAAAATGCAACTTGGATAGATTTAATTGAGCCCGAGGAAGCGGATCGTGATTTTGTTTTGACACATTTAGGTCAAAACTTAGCGACCAGTATTGAACTGGATGATATTGAAGCCTCGGCTCGTTTTTTTGAAGATAATGAAGGATTGCATGTCCACTCTTTCTTTTTTTATGAAGATGCCGAAGATCGTGCCGGTAACTCAACGGTAGCTTTTACTGTACATAATGGCCGTTTATTTACATTACGTGAACGAGATTTACCGGCTTTTCGCTTGTATCGTATGCGCTCACGTTATCAAAATTTAAACGACGGTAATCCTTATGAAGTATTACTCGATCTGTTTGAAGTTAAAGTAGAGCAGTTAGCCGACCAAATCGAAAATATCTACAGTGAACTTGAAGAGTTAAGTTTGATTATCATGGATCGTTCCGCTCAAGAGCATTATGATGAAGCGATCACCTCACTGGCTGAGCTGGAAGATACGGCTTGGAAAGTCCGCCTCTGTTTAATGGATAGCCAGCGAGCGGTTAACTATTTAGTGCGTCGAGCCAAAATGCCGGTTGACCAGTTAGAGCAAGCACGTGAAGTAATCCGGGATATTGAATCACTCGTCCCACATAATGAGTCATTGTTTCAAAAAGTAAACTTTTTAATGCAAGCTGCAACGAGTTTTATCAATATTGAGCAAAGCCGAATTATCAAGATCTTCTCAGTGGTTTCGGTGGTATTTTTACCGCCTACCGTGGTCGCTTCTGCTTATGGTATGAACTTTGAATTTATGCCTGAATTAAAATGGGAGTATGGTTACCCGTTTTCACTATTATTAATGCTATTAGCAGGTGTGGCGCCGTATATCTACTTTAAACTGAAAAAGTGGTTATAAGTTCGAATTTTGCCATATTAAATATTTACCGCTAACTGGTGAGTTAGCGGTCATTGATTAATTAAATTCAATCAGAGTCAACTAGTTAAACTAAGATAATTAGTTCATAATATAAGCTATTATGCTTTTGGCAACTGATAGATGTAAAAGCTTGCAGTTCAATTAAAAAGAATTTATTTTTTACACAAGGGAATACAATGAGTCAATACGCACTAGTCACTGATATTGGTGGAACCAATGCCCGCTTCGCATTATACAATTTAGCAACTAACGAGCTTTCCGCTATCACCAAAATTCTGATTTCAAAAAACGATGATTTACTTAAACTGATTAAAGATTATTTAGCGTCTCAATCAACGACAATCGATAAGGCTTGTATTGCTATCGCTTGCCCGATTGGTGAAGATGATGTCATTAATATGACCAATAATAATTTATCCTTTTCACGTTCAGCGCTGATTAAAGAATTAAATCTAAGCAAACTTGAAGTGATTAACGATTTTATGGCGGTCTCGAGTTCGATTCCCCAACTACCGAAATCAGATTTGGTAAAAATAGGGGGCGAAGAGCCTGACCTTGATTATCCGATAGCTATTTATGGCGCAGGTACCGGATTGGGCGTTTCTCACTTAATTAAAGTCAATGGCAACTGGATTAGCTTGCCCGGTGAAGGTGGACATACTGAACTGCCGATGACCAATGACGCAGAAGACCGTATTTTAGCTCAGTTGCGCAAAAAATTTGGGCGTGTTTCAAGTGAGCGTTTTTTATCGGGCAATGGTATTGTTAATATTTATCAAGCGTTATTACAGATCCACAATCAACCTGTTGAAGATGTGACACCTGATATTATCGTCAAAAAAGCGCTTGCTAATAGTTGTCCGATTTGTTTAGAAACATTAACCTATTTTTGTACGTTTATGGGGCGATTTGGTGGCAACTTAGCGCTAACCCTCAATACACTTGGTGGGGTTTATATTGCCGGTGGTATTGTGCCACGCTTTATTGAATTTTTTAAAACATCGCCATTTAGAGAAGCATTTGAACACAAAGGACGAATGTCTTATCTGGTTAAAAAAGTACCGGTTTATGTGATAACGCATGAAGACCCGGGGCTATTTGGCGCAGGTGTTTATTTACAAAATAGTCTTAAGTAGGTAGTCGAGTAAGGTTTTATTTTTATGATGTGGTGTTATATTTATCGTAGTGATAAAAAAGAGAACTGTTATTTATATATGGAAAATGAAAATGATTTTTCCGCAATTCCTGAAAATGTAATGTCAATTTTTGGCAAGCCTGTATTTGTTATGAAAGTATTATTGGACGGAAAACGACGGTTTGTTGTTGGCACTTCTGATGAGATAGAGGAAAAGATCAAGGTCGATGGATTTTTCTTACAAATGTTACATGAAGATGACTTTAAAGTATGATTGAACCATTTTGGCAACACAAAACACTTGAGCAAATGACAGATGATGAATGGGAACAACTGTGTGACGGTTGTGGTCAGTGCTGCTTGAATAAATTAATGGATGAAGATACTGACGAAATCCTATACACCAACGTAGCGTGTAATTTACTTGATTCAAAAACTTGCCAATGTAAACATTATCACAATCGTTTTGACTATGAGCCTGATTGCGTCAAGTTAACCCGTGAAAATCTGCTGACTATTGAGTGGTTGCCTTTAACATGTACCTACCGTTATTTTTCTCAAACAGGCGAACTGCCAGAGTGGCACCCGCTGATAACGGGAAGTAAAAAAATGATGCATAAACTTAAAATATCGGTCAGAAATAGGATTGTTTACGAAAAAGATGTGATTTTTTGGGAAGATCACATTCTATAAAAAAGGGAGCATTGCTCCCTTTTTTTAAATGCTTATAGCATTAACCAAAAATTACCAAAAATATCAATAGCGAATAAATTCAAAAAGATTAAGATAAACATCACTATCATAAATGAGATATCGATCATGCCAATCGGTGGAACGACACGACGGATTGGTGCAACCAATGGCTCGGTTAATTGAGCAAGTAACTGGTCGGCAGAAGATTGACCACGACTTATCCAACTTAAAAGCGCTCTAAAAAATAGTAACCAAAATAGTAAGTGTCCAATTGCATGTGCCATAACCGCAACGGCATACCATAAATAGGCAGAATTCCACAGTGGTGCATTTATCACTTTAAAGCGAAATAAGAAAATAACTTTAATTATTGCAACGATATAAAAGATAACCCATGTGGCGGTATCTATCCGCCCAATTGACGGAATCAATCTTCGTAGCGGGGCAATTACCGGTTGGGTAATGCGAACAATAAATTGTGTGAATGGAAAATCGAAATTAACCCGCACTCGTTGCATCCACAAGCGTAAAATGATGACATATAAGCAAACGGTTAAAACAGTATTTCCCAGGAAGATAAGTGATATCATTTAGTACTCCTTAATATATTATCTGCCAGCAATATATCATAAATATTGTCTTGCTCCAAAGATCGCAGTGCCAATGCGTACCATGGTACTGCCTGCCATAATGGCTGCTTTCATATCGCCACTCATGCCCATGGATAACTGATCCATAAATGGGTATTTTACCTGTAATGATTGTAAAAGCTGTTGCATTTGTTGAAAAACAGCCAATTGCTTTTCAACATCATTTTCTATTTCCGGTATCGCCATTAACCCTTTTAAATTTAGCTTAGGCAAAGTGATAACCTGCTCAACTAAATCCTCAACTTGCTGCGGTAATATTCCGGATTTACTGGCTTCTTGGCTAATATTGACTTGGATAAGAACATTAAGTTTTGCCATGTTATCGGGGCGTTGATCATTTAAACGCTGTGCGATTTTGAAACGATCTAACGTGTGCATCCAATCAAAGTTTTCCGCAACTAATTTGGTTTTATTCGATTGCAACGGACCAATAAAATGCCAAATCAATGCAGTAGCTGGCTGATGTTGTTTGAAATATTGGATCTTTTCAACACCTTCTTGCACATAATTTTCACCAAAAGAGAATTGTCCTGCTTCAATCGCTTGTGTGATTAATTCGACAGGTTTTGTTTTACTGACAGCAATAAGCTCAATGGAATTGGGATCACGATCGCATTGTTGAGCGATTTGGATTATTTCATTTTTAATTGTCTTTAAATTGTCAGTTACAGTATTCATGTTTATTCTCAATTAAATTTTAGGTTAAAGTAAATGTTAAAATCAATTTTGTCACTTAGTGTAGCGCAAAATGCCTCGGATTTGCACCTTTCCAGCGGCGCTTTCCCGTGTATGCGTATTAACGGACAATTGCAATTTGTATCAGATAACAAATTATCATCAACGCAACTGGAAACAGAACTGTTTGCCTTGCTCGATATGTGTCAGGTAAATAAGTTGCAGCAATATGGCCAACTTGATTTGGCATTTCACAATGAAATAGGGCGCTTTCGGGTTAATATTTTCTATCAACAACGTGGCATATCGGCAGTATTTCGAATTATCAATGACCGCATTGCTGACATGTCTGAAATTGGCGTCCCTGCTGTTTTAAAAACGCTTGTTAACCAACAATCGGGAATCATTCTGATTACCGGCGCAACCGGTAGTGGTAAATCAACCACATTAGCATCCTTAATCCAATATATAAATCAAACCCAAGCAAAACATATTATTACTTTAGAAGATCCTATTGAGTATATCTATCAAAATGACAAGTCATTAATTGAACAACGTGAATTATCGCAATTTGATCAAGCAATGGAAAGTCTTTTAAGACAAGATCCCGATATTATCCTATTTGGCGAACTACGCAATAAACAATCGATCGAAGCGGCTTTGTCGGTTGCTGAAACGGGACATTTAGTTTTAGCAACATTACATACCCGTTCGGCGATTGAAACGATAAATCGTCTGATAGATGTATTTGAAGGCAATGCGCAAAACTTTATCCGTAGTCAATTATCCGATAGTTTACAAGCGATTGTATGCCAGCAATTAATCACGGTTGATAACCAGCGTAAAGCCCTTTTTGAAGTCCTGATTAACACTCCGGCAGTTGCTAACTTAATAAAAGAGGGCAAAACCAAACAGATTTTATCGTTAATACAGACCG
Organism: Gilliamella sp. ESL0405; assembly: GCF_019469205.1. NCBI lineage: Bacteria > Pseudomonadati > Pseudomonadota > Gammaproteobacteria > Orbales > Orbaceae > Gilliamella > Gilliamella sp. ESL0405. The sequence continues at coordinate 1,012,893 of NZ_CP048265.1, forward strand.
GACAACAACATGGCATGCAACTGATGCCTGATACTCATCATTCAATCACTGAGTAAAATATTGATAAAAGGCGATGCGGTATTGCAACATCGAAGCAGGGATTTACAGAGCATGATGCCTGTGCTTTTGATTTGAGTTTTAGGCATAAAGTAATCTATAATCGTTACAAATTTAGCTCAAAAAATGGGGGAGTAAAATAGATGGAACAGCGTATAGGTATTATCGGTTTGGGCAATATGGGAAATGCTATATTACAAGGCATATTAACCAGTAATATTGTGCAAGGAAACCAAATTTATGTTTATGATCCTCACCTTGAAAAAGGGCAAGCATTAAATGCATCACATGCAATCAATAATTTAGCGTCAGCCAGAGATGTCGCACGTGAATCCGATCTTGTTTTTATTGCGGTAAAGCCTAATGTCATTGTTGATGTGTTAAACGATATTCAAAAAGAATTGAAGAAAAATACTATTGTGATCTCAATTGCAGCAGGCGTGACAATTAAAACCATAGCCAAATGTGTCGGCTATGAACAAAAAATTGTCCGAGTTATGCCAAATACACCGGCATTAGTTAATGCGGCGATGTGCTCCATTACGCCAAATACTGAAGTGACAGATGATGAGCTGTCGATTGTACAACGATTATTAAATTGTATTGGCGAAACTGAAGTTGTCCCCGAATATTTAATTGATGCCGTTATTGGTGCGAGTGGTTCTTCACCGGCTTTTGTTTTTATGTTTATCGAAGCGCTAGCTGACGGTGCTGTCAAAGCCGGATTATCAAGAAAACAAGCCTATAAATTTGCAGCGCAAGCCGTAATGGGATCAGCCAAACTGTTACTCGCTACTGGCAAACATCCCGGCGAGTTGAAAGATATGGTCTGCTCACCGGCTGGCACCACTATTGAAGGGGTGCAGATGCTTGAAGAAAAAGGCTTTAGAGCAGCGGTGATTGATGCAGTTGAAGCAACGATCAATAAATCAAAAGCGCTTGCTGAAAAGTAATCATTGAATTTTATTATCGGGGTCAAGGTATCCTCACTAATCAATTATGATAAATGATTTTTTAGCGAGGATAGCTAAATAAATTGAAAGATTGCTTGCGTTGTTTAACATTTTGTGCGTTAATAGTCACCAGCATATAACATGCAGATTTATTTTGTAACATTTGATTCGCGTAGTTTGTAGTTTACTTGATATCAAGATTTGTATTAGTTTTCTTCATCTTTTCTTCTCAGTGTTCTTAAGTAGTCTAGGTTTTATGTATTTGAATATAGCCCTTAATGGCTGAGATAAATTTATTTATAGGAAAATTATTATGTCTAAAAAAACAGGTCAAGTTAAATGGTTCAACGAAAGTAAAGGTTTTGGTTTTATATCTCCTGCTGACGGCAGCAAAGATGTATTTGTTCACTTCTCAGCGATTACTGGTGACGGATTCAAAACTTTAGGCGAAGGTCAACAAGTTGAATTTTCAATTCAAGATAGCCCACGTGGTCCTTCTGCTGCAGATGTAACAATAATCTAATTTTGATTATTTTCTTACCAGTAACTTGTTACTGGTAAGTTCCCACCTCAGTATTTCTTTACTTCTTTTTTCTAGACTTTTACCATTTTGTTTTATATTATAATTCCTGCTTTTTAAGCAATGTTGTTTTATGTTGACAACAATCTAATGAAAATTAATTGATTATAAGGAAACACAATGAAAAAGTTAGCATTATCTGTTGTATTATTAAGTTTATCTTCTTTTGCCATGGCTGATTTATCTGCTACTTGTCAAACTTACTTTGATAGCATCGATGAATATATCAAAGATATGCCAACTGCAGGATTAACAGCAGAACAATTAGAAATGATGAAATCAGGACTTGAGCAAAGCAAACAACAAGTAGCGGCAATGCCTACTGATACTCAAGAATCTGCATGTAAACAAGGTATTGAAGCACTTAAACAAGCTCAAGCAGCTACGCCTACTAAAAAATAATATTTAGTTAAGGTTTATTGTTTATTACGATAACGAAATTGCCAAGGGGCTATCGGATTTTTGTCTTTCCATAGCCCTTTGTTGTTTAATTTGGCTTGCTTTTCTCGTTTAACCATTAATTTATTGCTTGCTTTACCTCGATATCGATATGCCCACGCATAACCATTTTCAACCATTTTGGCATTAATATTCATTTTATTATAAAAGATCGTGCCTAATGTCCTATTGTAAATATCTTTTTTGTTTGCTTTGACAAACACATATTTGCCGGCAATAAGTGAGGCTAAATATTTTCTTGATGCATTACCATATGCTTGACCTTTCTCCGGTGCATCAATATCCAGCAAACGGATTCGTACTTTTTGGTTTGTGATTGTCAGTAAATCGATCGTATCACCGTCGAGCACCTTAATGACCGCACCATTTAAGTCGGCAAAAACTACACCAATTGACAGGCAAAATAATAAAATTGCAAGGAAAAAACGATTAACTAATTTCATAAGTGGCAACAATTACAAAAATTTAAATTATTATACTGATAATATCAAAAATACTAAATGCGCAAAGCGTGTATATAGCCCAATACTAGCTTGTTATTCATCAATTAGATTCCTTTGCTAGCTATCCGTTTTTCACTAAATTGCGGATTGATTGACTAAATCATTTATGGAAGAGAGGGTAGCAATTTCAAAAATACTAAATGAGTAAAGCTGCATCAAGCCAATAATAGCTTGTTATTCATCAATTAGATTCGTTTGCTAGCTATCCGTTTTTCACTGAATTGCGAATTGATTGACTAAAATCACTTATGGAAGATAGGTTAGTAATATCAAAATAGTCAGAAATACAGATTTGGCAGAGTGGCGAGATAGATTGGAAAATTAAACTATCGATCAGCCTTACCGATTAACTGTAAGGCTGAGTAAGCTTAACTAAAAATTAAAAAGCGTTAGTATCTTGAAATAGCCCGACTTTTAGATCAGAAGCTTGATAGATAAGTTTACCGTCAACATAAACTTCACCGTCACCGATACCCATAATTAATTTACGGTTAATGACACGTTTAAAATGTATTTTATAGGTGACTTTTTTATTGGTTGGTAATACTTGACCAGCGAATTTTACCTCGCCTACGCCCAGCGCTCGACCTTTACCTTTACCACCAATCCAGCCTAAATAAAAGCCAACTAATTGCCACATGGCATCAAGCCCAAGGCAACCGGGCATCACCGGATCATTTTTAAAATGACATTTGAAAAACCATAAGTCAGGGTTAATATCAAGTTCAGCTTCAACATAACCTTTGCCAAAGTTACCGCCTTGCTCATCCATGTTAACAACACGATCCATCATTAACATTAAATCAGAAGGTAATGGGGGACCGTCATGACCAAAGAGTTCATTGTTTCCTGATTTAATGAGATCCGCTTTATCGTACGAAGATTTACGTTCAAATGTCATAAAAAAGCCTTTTATTTTGTCATTACATACACGATTATAAACATCACTATTGACTAAAATATTACGCATAATAGTAACGGTGTAATGTGAGTTACTTAGCCATTTATCAATGGCGCCTGGCGGTAAAGTTTATTGTGTATTGCTATTTTTTGCAATATTTTTGCCACCTGCTAAACCAACTATCTTGCTTTTTTTCTTGCACTAGCAGTGACTGCATACGAGCATGAATCAATTTATATAGGCTGATATTCGCCTCATCTTTGTAGGGAATGCCGGTTAATAAATACAGGGCATCAGCGATATGCTCTACCGTCCAAATCGAGAATTTATCTTGCTCAACCGCAGCTATCACCTCATCACTTAAACTTAAATGGCGTTGATTACTCGCCGGAATAATCACACCTTGTTGGCCGGTTAAGCCTTGATGCTGACAAACGGCAAAAAATCCTTCAATTTTTTCATTTACCCCGCCGATTGATTGAACATGACCGAATTGATCCACTGAGCCGGTTACTGCCAATTGCTGGTCGATAGCTTGACCGGATAGGGCGCTAATAATCGCGCATAAACCGGCTAGCGATGCACTGTCACCGTCAATCTCGCTATAAGATTGTTCAAATACTAACGATGTAGAAAAGGGCAATTGATGATTAATGGCAAATTCAGACATAATAAAAGCCTGCATAATCATCATACCTTTAGAGTGGATATTTCCTGCCAGTTCGGTTTTGCGCTCAATATCAATAAATTCACCGTCGCCATAATGCACAAGGCAACTTATTCGGGTTGGCTCACCAATTGCTTTTGGGTAGCCGGGGTATTCAAGAACGGATAACCCATTAATTTGCCCGACAACTTGGTCTTTAGTATTAATCACGATTTGATCGGTAAAAAACTCATCATGAAAGCGCTCAGTGAGATAGTTCTCACGCCATCCTTTTTGTTCAAGTGCTTTACCCACAGCAAGTTTATCAATCTGATTATTTTCGGCAAAATAACTTGCCTCAAGCAGTAGCGATTGTGCCCACTCTACCGATAACGGAAGACAGTTTTGATCGCCGGTAAAACGGGTTGCTTGTTTAAATATTGTCATAAAAGCAGTCGGTTCAATAGCCGGTAATTGTAATTGTTGGGCAATAAATTGCAGATAATTCGTCCACAGATCGATTTGCTTGTCTGATGATATTGTTAATTCGTTTTCAAATTCAGCATAGATAGCTGAATTGAAAAACTCCGGTTCAAACTCCTGCAATTCAGTCATACTTAGCCGGTCACCAACTAAAATTAACCGTAAATCTAGCGGCATGGCTGGAATGGTTAACGGTAAAGGGTGGGCATCATCGGCTGAAAACCATTCAAACACGCCATTATTAATCATCTGTTTTAATTTAACCCACAATGCAGGTTGCGATAATAGCGAACGCAAACCTAAAATGAGCACACCACCATTAGCGTGATGAACTAACCCTGCTTGCAATTTGATTGGACGATTGTCCGGCTGCCTGACACAGCCAAAGAGTTTTTCTAGATCAACGCTAGTTTGCGCTAAGCAATTATCTTCAATAGCAAAGTTGTCTTGACGGGTTTTGGCCGTGGTTAAAGTGATTTTATTTTCACTAATATTGTAACTATACCCTAACGCTGGCTCAGCTAAGTTGGTTTTAACCGATTGTTTTAACAAATCAAAAAATAGCTCGCTTTCGGTGGCTTTTAATAACATAAAACGAGAGCGATATTTTGATGTCTTGTTATTGCATAAAAGCGATACCGCTGAGGCGACACGAGGTTGCCAAGCGAGCACATTTGTTGATCCAAAATCCGGTAAATCGGTCTGTGTTTTGTTCTTTTTTTCAAGTTCTACGATTAGATTTGTATCGGGTTGGATCTGTTGTGATTTGAGTTGTTTGATTGCCAAAATTATTATCTTATTTGATCAGCTAAATTATATTTTGAATTATAGCAAGTATCGATTACAACGCCAACAGATAACAGGGATCTTTGTGCTAACAAATAAAAAAATTACAGAAAGATTTTTCAAAATCGGGTAAACTGTCGGGAATTTTTAATGTTTCGTTTTCTTCATTTAATATCATTATCAACAATTATATATGCTCAAACTCAAAAATAATCACATCAAAGATGACCAAGCTTCGCAGATTGTCAGTTGGGGACACTGGTTCACGCTGTTTAATATTTTTGTAGTCATTATACTGGGTAGTCAATATTTGGTGATCGCTGATTGGCCACGTACATTTATGGGGCGATTTTATGCCATTATTAGTGTAATGGGGCATTTTAGTTATTTGACATTTATTACTTATTTGGTACTTATTTTTCCGCTCAGTTTTTTTATCCATTCCTCACGTTGGCAGCGGATTTTCGCCACTATTATTGCCACTTTAGGAATTACTTTACTGTTAATTGATTTAGAGGTCTTTTCACATTTCAGAATGCACCTTAACTTATCAATTTGGCAGTTACTGAGTTCAAATAAAGCCTCTTTTTTAAGCACAGCATTTATTTTAATTCCGTTTATTTTACTGATTGAAATTCTATTTTCGTTATGGAGCTGGAAAAAACTGCGTAGTTTAAGTAAACGTAAGCGCTATGCAAAACCAGTTGTTATCGGCTTTATTCTCTGTTTTGTTTCATCTCACCTAATTCATATCTGGGCTGATGCGAACTTTTATCGTCCAATTACAATGCAACGTTCGAGTTTACCGTTATCTTACCCGTTAACGGCTCGTCATTTCCTTGAACGATATGGCTTTATTGAAGAGAACGACTACCGAAATCGCACCATTCAAGAAGGCAACCCATTTGCTATTGCTATCGAATACCCACTGGGACGAGTGGTATTTGATGAGCCACAAACAAAGCAAAATGTATTAATGGTTGTCATTGACGGTTGGAGTGAACAGCTATTAGCCAACAATATGCCTTGGCTAAAAGAATTTGCACAAGACAATCTACAGTTCGACAACCACTTTAGTGCTAGCAATCAAGCCTATTTGAATAACTTTTCACTGTTTTATGGATTAGATCCTAATTATTACAACAGTATTTTGGCTAGCCATAAGACTTCGGTTTTATTTGATACTGTTGCTAAGCAACACTACAATCTTGGATTGTTTTCATCCAGCGGGTTTGTTGAGCCTTTATACCGTTATGCGTTACTGTCTAACTTTACGCTGCCGGAACCGAAAAAACAGTCCAATAAACAAACTACCGACTATTGGATGGCATGGCACGATGAGCAAAATAAACTTGAAAATCACGCGCCACTGTTCTCATTGATCCACTACTCGCTTGGCGTGAAAAACAAAAAGATGACCATTGCCGAATTAGCGTCAGATGCTAAAAAGTTAGATCAATATTTACAATCCTTGATCGCCTATCTGAAACAAAGTGGCGCTTATGATAACACGGTGATTATTATCACCGGCTCAAATGATATTTCGATTGATGAAAGCAAAAAATTGGTTTTCCGTGAAAGTGGTGATCGTTTTAATCGGGAAGTGCTTAAAATGCCATTGATTATCGCATGGCCAAATAAAGATAAAGCAAAAATCACTGATATTACATCTCAAACAGATATTTTACGCACATTAATGCAAGACGTATTGAATGTAACAACGCCACCACAACAATACAGTCAAGGTAAAAACTTATTTAATCAAAGCCCACGGCAATGGGTTGTGGCTGGGGGTGAAAATGCAATTGCAGCCTTGTATGACGATAAAACGATTGTTATTGATGCCTTTGGTCGTTCAAAAATCTACAATTTAACTGGCAAGTTACAAAAAAGTGAAAAGATGAGTTTACCGCTATTTTTGCAGATTGTGACTGAAAACCGTCGCTTTATGGTGGTGGATAACTAAATAAAAAAAGGTGAAGATTACTTCACCTCTTTTCCCATAGCTTGCAAATCGGCATGATACGATGAGCGAACAAATGGACCACAGGCCGCATGAGTAAATCCCATATCTAAAGCGATCTGTTTCAATTCATCAAATTCAGCCGGCGAGACATAGCGCTCAACCGGTAAATGGTACTGACTGGGTTGCAAATATTGACCCAAAGTTAGCATGGTCACGCCGTGCGTACGTAAATCTTTCAACACTTGAATTAACTCTTCATTGGTTTCGCCCAACCCGACCATTAGCCCGGATTTGGTTGGAATATCCGGATGCTTCTCTTTAAATGCTGCCAGTAATTTCAACGAACCTTGATAGTTTGCCCCCGGTCGAATTTTTTTGTATAAACGCGGAATGTTTTCTAAATTATGGTTAAACACATCGGGTGGTGCTTCGCTCAATACCTCGACCGCTTGCTCGATACATCCACGGAAATCGGGCGTAAGGGTCTCGACTTTGACATTCGGGCTTAAGGCGCGAATCTGTTGTGTACAAGCTGCAAAATGGCTTGCTCCGCCGTCTTTAAGGTCATCTCGGTCAACTGAGGTAATGACCACATAGCGCAATTTCATCTCTTCAATGGTTTTAGCCAATTTTAGTGGCTCTTGCTGATCGGGTGGTAAAGGTCTACCGTGGGCAACATCACAAAATGGACAGCGCCGTGTACAGATATCACCTAAGATCATAAAAGTCGCTGTACCGTGGTTAAAACACTCTGCCAAATTGGGGCACGAGGCTTCCTCGCACACTGAGTGTAATCCATGTTTACGCAGTGTGGATTTGATATGCGCAATATTATCGGAATGTGCTGAAAGTTTAATTCTCATCCAATCGGGTTTTTTTAATGGTGCTGCTTCTTCTATGGTGATTGTTGGAATTAAACGGGTTTTGTCAGCATCACGATATTTTGAGCTTCTGACTGTCATTTCTTCATTTTGCATAATTAGATATCTTATTTGTTGAGTAATTGACTGAGAAAATTATCAGCGAGTAATTTCCTTATTAAATTACGGTCAATTTGTGATTTAAATTGTTTCAATTGAGTCATCTGCAATCCTGCATAACCACAAGGATTGATGTTATTAAAAGGCTTCAGATCCATATCAACATTCAGTGCCAACCCATGCAAGGTACAACCCTGTTTGATATGTAAGCCTAGCGAACAGATTTTTTTATCATCAATATATACACCGGGCGCGTCGGATTTGGCATAAGCTATAATATCATAGTGTGCTAAGGTTTGTATGACACTATTTTCTAAATAACTGACCATATCCCGGATACCGATTTTTGCTCTTTTTAAATCGAATAAAACATACATAATTTGCTGACCCGGCGCATGATAGGTGATCTGCCCACCCCGATCGGTTTGAATAACCGGTATCTCGGATTGAACTAGCAAATGTTCGGCTTTTCCCACTTTACCTTGCGTGAAAACCGGAGGATGTTCAACAAACCAAATTTGATCCGGTGTGTTAGCATCACGGTTAACCGTGAACTCATGCATAGCATGGTAAGCTGTCATGTAAGGGGTGATCCCAAGATCTTTAATGATGATATTATCAACAATCATGATTATTCTTTAATCCAACGCCGTTTAACAGTTAATTAACAAATATATAGCAGATTTTACTATAGCTTGACAACTACAGTGCTTTCAAGGTATAACCAAATAAGTTGGTTTCAATAATCTCCCGCAAGTTAAATTTGATTTATATCAATTAATTACAGCGATTTTCTTATTATCTATTGAAATAGTTGATTAATTTGATAGGAATTAACATGCACATCTAGGCTTAGGTTTGCTTTACTTTTCTATCGAAAATGGCAGACTTATAGTCATAAAGCTCCATAATGCAGAATTGAAGCTTATACAGTTAGTTATGGCATAGGTTGTAGCTAAGGATAGCAAAACTGCATTTTTTTAAACAAAAAAGAGGTTTTAATATGTCGGACATGCAAATGAATGATATCGATCCAGTCGAAACGCAAGATTGGCTGAAAAGTATTGAGTCAATTATACGTGAAGAAGGCGTCGAACGTGCGCAATATATTATTGAACAAATAGTCAACAAAGCAAGAGATGGCGGCGTGCCATTACTTTTCGGCTCTTCAACCAGTAACTATATCAATACCATTCCTGTAGAAGAACAACCAGCATACCCAGGAGATTGGGAAATTGAAAGGCGCATTCGTTCAATTGTCCGTTGGAATGCCATTATGATGGTTCTTAGAGCATCGAAAAAAGATTTAGAGCTTGGCGGACACATGGCATCATTCCAATCTGCGGCGACTTTCTATGAAGTCTGTTTTAACCATTTTTTCCGTGCTCGTAACGACAAAGACGGTGGGGATTTAATCTATTTCCAAGGCCATATCTCACCGGGTATCTACTCACGTGCTTTCATTGAAGGGCGCCTAACGGAAGAGCAGCTTGACAATTTCCGTCAAGAAGTACACGGTAAAGGATTATCATCTTACCCTCATCCAAAATTAATGCCTGAATTCTGGCAATTCCCGACCGTATCAATGGGATTAGGTCCAATTAGTGCAATCTATCAAGCACGTTTCTTAAAATACTTAAATCATCGTGGTTTAAAAGATACTACTGAACAAACTGTCTATGCCTTCTTAGGTGACGGTGAAATGGACGAGCCGGAATCAAAAGGCGCAATCACCGTTGCAACACGTGAAAAATTAGACAACTTAGTATTTGTGGTTAACTGTAATTTACAACGTTTGGACGGTCCTGTTACCGGTAATGGTAAAATTATCAATGAACTCGAAGGCGTCTTTGCCGGTGCGGGTTGGAATGTGATTAAAGTGCTTTGGGGCGATCGCTGGGATAAATTATTACAGAAAGATACTTCAGGTAAATTAATCCGCTTAATGAACGAAACCTTAGACGGTGATTATCAAACATTAAAATCAAAAGACGGTGCTTACGTCCGTGAACACTTCTTTGGCAAATATCCGGAAACAGCCGAATTAGTTAAAGACATGAGCGATGAAGAGATCTTCCGCCTCAATCGTGGTGGTCAAGACCCGGCTAAGATGTTTGCTGCATTTGCAAGAGCAAAAGAGACTAAAGATCGTCCGACTGTCATTTTAGCTCACACCATTAAAGGCTACGGTATGGGGGAAGCGGCAGAAGCGAAAAACATCGCTCACCAAGTGAAAAAAATGAATATGGACGGCGTGCGTCATGTTCGTGATTTCTTCAACATTCCGGTTACCGATGAAGCCCTTGAAAAACTGCCTTACATTAAATTTGAAGAGCATACACCGGAATATAAATATATTCATGAACGCCGTGATGCATTACATGGCTATGTACCTTCAAGATTAACCAAATTTACCGGCAGTGTATCGATTCCGCCATTAAGCGAATTTGCTTCACTACTTGAAGCGCAATCTAAAGAGATCTCAACGACGATTGCTTTTGTGCGTGCATTAAATATCATGCTTAAAGATAAAGATCTAGCGCCTCGTTTAGTGCCAATTCTTGCCGATGAAGCACGTACCTTTGGTATGGAAGGTTTATTCCGTCAAATCGGTATTTACAACCCTCACGGTCAACAATATACCCCACAAGACAGAGAGCAAGTGGCTTACTATCGTGAAGATGAAAAAGGTCAAATTCTGCAAGAAGGGATCAATGAATGTGGTGCAACCGCTTCATGGTTGGCAGCGGCAACTTCATACAGTACTAACGACTTACCAATGATTCCATTTTATATCTACTACTCAATGTTTGGTTTCCAACGAGTCGGCGATTTAATGTGGGCAGCGGGTGATCAGCAAGCACGTGGCTTTATGATCGGTGGTACATCTGGTCGCACTACGTTAAATGGTGAAGGTTTACAACACCAAGACGGTCACAGCCATATCCAAGCATTAACCATTCCAAATTGTATCGCTTACGATCCGGCATATGCTTATGAAGTTGCTGTTATTATGCAAGACGGTTTACGTCGTATGTATGGTGAGCAAGAAAATGTCTACTACTACATCACCACACTAAACGAAAACTATGCACAACCTGCTATGCCGGAAGGAGCTGAAGAAGGTATCTGCCGTGGTATCTACAAACTTGATACCGTAGAAGGGCAAAAAGGTAAACCAACTGTACAGTTATTAGGTTCAGGTTCGATTTTACGTCATGTACGAGAAGCGGCTGATATCTTAGCGAAGAACTATGGTATTACTTCAGAAGTCTACAGCGTCACATCATTTACTGAACTTGCACGAGACGGTCAAGATTGTGAACGTTACAATATGTTACACCCTAGCGAAACACCAAAAGTGCCTTATGTTGCACAAATTATGAATAATAATCCAGCTGTGGTTTCTACTGATTATATGAAACTTTATGCCGAGCAAATACGTGGATTTGTCCCTGCTGAAAGCTACCGAGTACTAGGTACCGACGGCTTTGGACGCAGTGATAGTCGTGAAAACTTACGTCATCATTTTGAAGTTGATGCATCTTATGTTGTGGTTGCAGCATTGGGTGAACTTGCTAAACGTGGTGATATTGAAACAAGTGTTGTTGAAGAAGCGATCAAAAAGTTTGAGATCAATGCCGACAAACTTAACCCACGTAACGCATAAGAGGTAACAATAATGAGTATAGAAATAAAATTACCTGATATTGGTAGTGATGAAGTTGAAGTCACGGAAATTTTAGTTAAAGTCGGCGATCGGGTTGAAGTTGATCAGTCGTTATTAACCGTTGAAGGTGATAAAGCATCAATGGAAATTCCTGCGCCACAGGCCGGGATCGTCAAATCAATCATCGTTAAAGTGGGCGACAAAGTTAAAACTGGCGTCAATATCATGGTATTTGACGAAGAGGGCGCTAACGCAGCGTCCGCCAGCACTGAAACCAAAGCCACTGATGCGCCAGCTACAACACCGGCTGCCCCGGCAAACAGCGCAGCGACAGCCAGCAAAGTGGTTGATGTCACTGTACCTGATATCGGTGGTGATGAAGTTGAAGTAACTGAAATTTTAGTCAAAATCGGTGATAGTGTTGCGGTTGATGACTCGCTAATTACTGTTGAAGGCGATAAAGCGTCAATGGAAGTACCGGCAACAATAGCTGGTATTGTGAAAAATATTACAGTCAAAGTGGGTGACAAAGTCAAAACCGGCTCTAAAATCATGGAGTTTGAAGTCACAGCCACAGCGGCACCGGCAAGCCCAGCGACAACAACAGCGCCAGCACCTGCGGCAAAAACTGATGTGGCACCGGTTGCGGTAGCCAGCGCTCCGGCAACGACGGCACCTGCGGTTAAAACCGCTGATGACTTTGTTGAAAATGACGCTTATGCTCACGCCACGCCGTCTGTGCGTCGCTTAGCACGTGAATTTGGCGTCAATTTAGCAAAAGTACCACCGACAGGTCCTAAACATCGTATTTTACGTGAAGATATTCAAGCTTACGTTAAAAATGCTGTTAAACAAGTGGAAACCGGCGCAGCTTCCGGCGCATTACCGGGCTTACTGCCATGGCCAAAGGTTGATTTCAGCAAATTTGGCGAAGTGGAAAGCTTACCGCTAACCAAAATTCAGAAAGTTTCTGGGGCAAACCTACACCGAAATTGGGTGATGATCCCGCATGTGACTGAGTTTGATGAAACCGATATCACTGATCTTGAAGCATTCCGTAAGCAACAAAACGCCGAAGCGGACAAAAAGAAACTTGATGTTAAAATCACTCCGTTAGTGTTTATTATGAAAGCGGTCGCTAGTGCCTTAACGGCTTATCCACGCTTTAACAGCTCACTATCGGAAGATGCGCAAACGCTCATCATTAAAAAATACATCAATATTGGTGTTGCGGTAGATACGCCAAATGGTTTAGTCGTACCGGTATTTAAAGACGTCAACAAAAAAGGCATTATCGAACTATCACGTGAACTGGCTGAAGTATCGAAAAAAGCCCGTGAAGGTAAGTTAACCGGCGCAGATATGCAAGGGGGATGCTTCACCATTTCAAGCCTTGGCGGTATTGGTACTACCTCATTTACACCAATTGTCAATGCGCCTGAAGTCGGTATTTTAGGGGTATCACGCTCAAGTATGAAACCGGTATGGAATGGAAAAGAATTCACACCACGCTTAATGTTACCTTTATCACTATCATTCGATCATCGAGTGATTGACGGGGCAGATGGTGCACGCTTCTTAAGCCATATTGCTAACGTATTATCCGACTTACGTCGTTTAGTGATGTAAAGGAGGCTATCATATATGAGTCAAGAAGTTAAAACCCAACTTGTGGTATTAGGTGCAGGGCCAGCGGGATACTCCGCAGCCTTCCGAGCAGCCGATTTAGGATTAGACGTCACTTTAGTTGAACGCTATTCAACCTTAGGTGGTGTGTGTTTGAATGTGGGCTGTATTCCGTCAAAAGCTCTACTTCATGTGGCAAAAGTGATGGATGAAGCTAAATCCTTAACCGCTCATGGCATCCATTTTGGCACGCCAAAACTCGAACTTGATAAAGTGCGTGAATGGAAAGAAAAAGTCATCAATCAATTGACTAATGGCCTTGCCGGCATGGCAAAAATGCGCAAAGTCAATGTGATTCAAGGTGAAGCGCAATTTACCGGTAGCCATACTATGGATATCACATCAGCAAAAGGCATTACTAAACTTACGTTTGACAATGCGATCATTGCGGCTGGATCGCGTCCTATTACACTACCGTTTATACCGCACGATGACCCAAGAATATGGGATTCAACCGATGCGCTGGCGTTAACCACCATTCCGAAAAAATTATTGTTAATGGGTGGCGGAATTATCGGTCTGGAAATGGGCACGGTATACCATGCGCTAGGTTCTGAAGTGGACGTGGTTGAAATGTTCGATCAAGTCATTCCGGCAGCCGACAAAGATGTGGTAAAAGTCTTCACAAAACAGATTCAGAAGAAGTTTACCTTAAGACTAGAAACCAAAGTCACATCCGTTGAAGCAAAACATGACGCAATTTACGTCACCATGGAGAAAAAAGACGGCACAAGCGAAACACATACTTATGATGCCGTATTAGTGGCAATTGGACGCACACCAAACGGAAAATTGATTGGCGCCGAAAAAGCTGGGGTCAATGTTACCGACCGTGGCTTTATTGAAGTCGACAAACAGATGCGCACCAATGTACCGCACATTTATGCTATTGGCGATGTGGTAGGTCAACCAATGCTTGCCCATAAAGGTGTTCACGAAGGACACGTTGCAGCCGAAGTGATAGCCGGTAAAAAACACTACTTCGATCCAAAAACTATCCCGTCGATTGCTTACACCGAGCCGGAAGTGGCATGGGTTGGATTAACCGAAAAAGAAGCCATTGCTAAGGGAATCGATTATGAAGTAGCGATCTTCCCATGGGCAGCATCCGGACGAGCAATTGCCTCAGATTGTTCAGAAGGGATGACCAAACTGATCTTCAACAAATCAGACAATCGCCTATTAGGCGGAGCGGTTGTTGGCGCAAATGGCGGAGAACTACTGGGTGAAATCACCCTAGCGGTTGAAATGGGTTGTGATGCAGAAGATATAGCCCTAACCATCCATGCCCACCCAACCTTACACGAATCGATAGGCTTAGCGGCAGAAATCTACGAAGGAACAGTCACCGACCTTCCTAATGCCAAAGCAGTGAAAAAATAGTCACGATTCACCAAAAAAAACAAGCCGTCAATAACCTTGACGGCTTTCCCCCCCCCACAAAACCCAACACCATAGCCAATTTTGACAAGAACTTTCAGAAAACACCTATGTTTTAGTATAAAAATAAATTTTTAAAATTTTTTTGAACATATCCCAAAACCCAAACCGTTATCTTTCGCAATAACTTAAAAGGAGCACAAAAGACCTTGTCAAGAACTTTCAGAGAATACCTACGTTTTAGTATAAAAATAACTGTTCATGATATTTTCAAAAATATCGAAAAATCCACATTGCTATCTTTAATAATAACTTAAAAGATACACAAAACCTTGACAAGAACTTTCAGAACCCCCTGCGTTTTAGTGTTAAAGTTACAAATATCTATTAAATCAGACAAATAATTGTCACATAACTACCATATCATTTATAATTCAGTTACCTATCTTAAAGGTCTAAAAAGGAAGTGGATCATGTCATATTTCAACGATAATAGTTTAGAGATAGCTCGCTGGCATTGTTCTTTTAATTTAGAGAAGTATTTTGAAGGTAAACCACTTGGCGGTCGTTACAATAAAAACCATAAATATGTTGCTACTTGGTATGCAAATCGTCTTCCGCTCGAAAAATCTAAAACACTCGTTGAAGTTATTTTTATCAATTTAACCGATCCCACCTATATAAACACGAAAACTGGCGAGGAATGTCAGAGTTTCTTTAAGATTACTTTACCTATCAACTACCTTCATAAAGTTCCATTCGGCAGCATTTGGCAGAATGGTGAATCGAAATATAAGTTCAAACTTAAAGAGTTCAAAGTTACCTTTTCAAAGAACGAGGGATTAACTTATAAGCCTCTTTGGATGGATAAAATATCTCACCCTTTTGAAGCGGATAAATATGTTAATTCGTCTTATCTGAATACATTCAAAGGGGATGGAAATCAATTACTTGTCATCAAACCTGAAAGCGAAAATAAGTCCTATATCGTTCACCCATTACATTTCTTTATGGCTCACTACGGCTATTCTAGCGAATTAAAACGTATATTGATTACGGATGACTGGAGCAAGGTTGAGCAGAAGTTACGTTTGAACGAATCTTTCAAAGAAAAAGGCGTATTTGTACCGAATCACCTTTCCACGAAAGATGCCGTATTTCTTTATCATTTGAAATACGATGCTTATACAAAAAAAGTAGTGAAAGATGTAACTGAAAAAATCATTAGTTCCAAAGGTCAAGCAAATCCAAAATATCTTATTCCTTGCTGGCACGACCAACTCATAAAGCTTTCATTCTATGGGATTGAGTTAGGAAATTCCGTACTTTGCTGCCAGATTACAGGTATTAGCCAACCGCAAGGCGAGCCAATTAATCTTTATTACCATTCTCCAATAAAAGTAAGTAAAGATGGCAAAAAGCAAGTCCATGACGAACCTCAATACAGAACACGCAAGTACGAACGAGAACATGAACTTGAAAAACTTGATATTGCATTAGATAACGTCAACAACCTTGTAACAGTAGATGTTGTTGAATACCTGAAATTGCTTGGAGAACAACGAGAAATAAATCGAATTCAACTTACTCAAGAAGCTCAAAAAGTCGGTAATGTTAAATTATTAAATTACGATGAGCCTGAAAACTACGGTGTCGGAGAAAAAGAAGGAAAAACTGGTAATACAGGTATTGCTAACTGTTTTTACGATATTTTGAATAAAGATGAAATTGAAGGTAAGTCACGCCTAGACACAATTTGGGAGCATGCTAAACGCCTACGCAATGAACAAGATGCTAACGTTTATTGGTACACACCTAAGCGTGGTTTTAATGTACTTGATGATTTTGCACTGGTTTCTTTGGAAGATGTTTGTGAGTCATTGAATCAATATTATCCTTCTTGTGTGTTGATATTACGTATAGATATTAAACAAAGAACATTCTTTGTGTTTAGTTTTCCTGTGAGAAACGAAAAAGAGAATGCAGGTTTTAGTAGTGTCGTTTACGAACCTCAAAATATTCAACAATTCCTTGACGTTTATCGCCGAGATGAAAACCTATTCAAGCTACTTATTGAAATCATATCAAACGAGGGGGTAAGCAGCGATTACGTTGATTCTAAAAATGGAAAAATGTCTCTATTTAGACATGTAGAAGCTAAAAAGACGAACAATAACTGGGTTTGGAATGGTATTAAGAAATTACTTTAAATACTAACTCTAAGGAATTTCTGTAACGGTATACTTTTCTTGGCGAGAAACCTAGCGATATGATGATCATAAACTAGCTTGATTACATAACAAGAGAGCAAGCTATTAGTGATGGTACCATTAACCAGTATTGGATAGATAATACGACTGGGGAAATGGTTAGAAAATAAAAATTGAAGCCTAAATCTAAAAGTGTGTTATCAAGCAGTAAATTGTGGGAAAAGAGTAAATGTATATATCGAAAGTAAGTTTAGTCAATTATAGAAATTTTAAAAATGCTAAGGTGATTTTAAATAAAGGAATTAATACCATAATTGGTGAAAATGCATCAGGTAAAACGAATTTATTTAGAGCTATACGATTACTATTGGATGATTCGCTATTATCTTCAGCTTATAAATTAAATGAAAATGATTTCAATAGAGAATTAGGAAATGATTGGCGTGGGCATTGGATTATTATCAGTATTGAATTTAAGGATGTGAGTAATGATGAAGGTATTCAGGCTTTATTTTCTCATGGTGCTGAAAATATCGACTCTCCAGATAGAGCAACTTACAATCTATTTTTTAGGCCTAATAAAAGTATTAGATATAAATTATCAAAGTTGCAAGAAGGTGATCAAGATTCACTTAAAGAATTATTAAATAATATATCAGTCGAAAATGACTATGAAGTATATTTTACGGGCAGAAGCACTGTCGATTTTAATGATCCAGAAACCTATCTAGAACTAGTTGGTGACTTTTATAATGTGATTTTTCCCGAACACATTGATGACTCGAAATTTGGCGCTAAGATTCCACATCAACTGTCTATCTCTAAGGATTTATCTTTTACATTTATTCAAGCATTAAGAGATGTAGTTAGTGATTTTCATAGTAATAAAAATAATCCATTATTAACTTTAATGAAGCATCAAAGTGAGAAATTAGATACGTCTGTATATGTTCCAATCAGTGGGAAAATACAAGAGTTAAATCAAGAAATTGAAGCGTTAGAGAAGGTTAAAGAAGTTAGAGAAGATATCAAATCTACACTATTAGATACTACAGGAGTAACTTATACCCCCAAATCTTTATCAATTAAATCAGGTATTTCAGATGAAGCAGAGAAGATGTTACAGTCTTTAAAATTGTATATTGGTGAGACATCTGAGGATTTTGAAGGTGGAATTCACGAATTAAGCCTAGGTGGAGCTAACCTGATATTTTTGACTTTGAAGCTACTAGAATTTAAATATCAGAGAGCCAAAGAGACTTTGGCTAATTTTTTGATAATAGAAGAGCCTGAAGCACATATTCATAACCATATACAAAAAACACTTTTTGACCGTATTAATTATTCCGATACCCAAATTATTTATTCAACACATTCAACACAAATATCAGAAGTGAGCAATGTGAAGAATATGAATATATTGTCTAGAAAGGGTGTTTCAACAGAGATATATCAACCATCACATAAATTAGAAGATAAAAATATTACTCAGATTCAAAGATATCTAGATATAGTCCGTTCCAATTTATTGTTTGCTAAAGGAGTTATTTTAGTAGAGGGAGATGCAGAAGAGATCATTATCCCTATTTTAGTAAAACAAGTTTTTGGTATTAGTTTAGATGAGCTAGGAATTAGTTTAATCAATATTGGTAGTACAGGGTTTCAAAATGTAGCTCAGTTATTTCACAATGATCGTATTCAAAGAAAGTGTGCAATTATAACCGATTTAGATGCAGCTATTTGTGATGTCAATATTATTGAAGATGATAGCGATAAAAAGAAAAAATATAAAAATAGGGTAAAGCGCTCAGCAAAGAAAGGTATCGAGCGTAAAAAAAAATTAGATGCTTTTATTAATGGTAATCATTGGTTGAGAGCTTATTATGCGGAACATACTTTTGAGGTGGATTTTACTAAAGCAAGCGAGTTAAATAAAAAGGCAATATCTGGTTTGGTTGAGCAAATTTATACTGATGAAGATACAAAACAATTGTCTCTAACGGAAATTACCTCAGGTAAAATAGCTGTCTATGGAAAAAGAGTTCTAACCATGGCAAATCAAGTTGGTAAAGGATGGTTTGCAATTATGGTAGGAGGAATAATAGACTATAGAACTATAATTCCAAATTATATATTAGATGCTGTAGTCTTTGCTAAAGATGAATATTCACCAAAAGTGATAGCACAAATAATTCGATATAGATTAAAGCAATTAGAGATATCCGAGAACGATATTAACAATCTGCTGACAGCGTATCTTGAGGATAATAATTTGAAAAAGATAATTCATAAGTTAAAGATTACTATTCCAGAGGATCAGTTGATTAATTTTTTCGAGAAGATAAATAAAAATGTTTAGTTGGAGCCAAGATGAATTAATACAGGAGCAATCGAATGCTATTTTAAGTGATCAGAACGTTCTTTTGGTGGCCTGCCCAGGGAGTGGAAAAACAAGAACACTAACCTATAAAATTGCTCTTGAACTGAGTAAATTAGATTCAGAAAAGAAATTTATTATTGCAATTACTTATACCAATAATGCAGCAGATGAAATTAGAGATAGAATTGAACTGCTAGGAGTTGATACTCAGCAACTTTGGATTGGAACAATACATGCATTTTGTTTGGAATGGATCTTACGACCATATCATCAATATTTACCAGATTTAAAATATGGGTTCAGTGTTATAAATTCTTATGAATCTGAAAAAATCTTAACAGATTTATGTAGCACATATACCTCTGAAAAACTTAAGATAACTTATTGGGATTGTGGTTATATAGCAACTACATCAGGCGATAAACTTATGTGCTCAAACACACGAAAGCACGATGTATTGAATAAAATATACGAAGACTATTTCAATATTCTTGAAAAGAGCAAGCAGATTGATTTTGAACAAATATTGAAGTTTTCTTATAAGTTATTAGAGCAAGAACCTAAAATTCTTATGATATTAAATAAGCTTTTCTCATACATTTTAGTTGATGAGTATCAAGATACTAAAGATATTCAATATCATATTTTAGCCCTAATTATAAAATCAGATCCAAAACAAACAAAAATATTTATTGTTGGAGATCCCAATTAGGCTATTTATGGCGGTTTAGGTGGGATATGTAAAAGTAAAAGAGAGTTAGATATATTGTTTAATATTAATTTTCAAGAACTTAGTTTAACTATGAACTTTCGTTCTTCTTCACGGATTGTGAATTATTTTGAAAATTATAAAATTTCTTCAAATACAATTTGTGCAGCAGGAATTCATAGAGACTACCCGAGCTTAATTACTTACAATAAATCAGTCAAGCTAGATAATTTATTAGATGAAGTAGAAAGACTGATTTTATTAAATATTAATGAAAAGAAAATCTTACCTACAGAGATTTGTATTGCTGCTCCACAATGGGTATGTGTTTCAGCTCTAACCCGAAAATTAATAGCGAAAATGCCTGACTATAGTTTTAATGGACCAGGAATAGCCCCATTTTCTAGAGATATTGAAAATTTTTGGTACAAGTTAACAAAAATTTTTTTAACAGAACCATCCCCTGATATGTATCTGAAGCGTTTAAGATGGTCTAAAGAAATACTTGAGCAGTTAAATCTACATGGGATGCATATTGTAGATTTAACCCCAAAGCAATTACTTAAGGTTTGTAATTCACTAGACATAGTTGAGACTAGAGGAATAAGCTTTTTGGAGAGAAGTTTTAAACAATTTTGTTTAAGGTTAGGCTTGAATATTAGTGTATTCCCAATTTTGTTGGAGCAACAAGAAGCATTTATTAAAAGTGCTTATAATAGATTGGATAAATTGCGTAATGAAGGCATTACAGATGCTGATACAACATATAATTTTAAAAAAATATTTAGACAAAAAGATGGGATTACAGTTTCTACGATACATGGAATAAAAGGTGAGGAGTATGATGTTGTTATTGCTATAGCTCTTTTAAATGATTATGTACCGCATTTTGCTGATCATGATTCACTAAAAGAGGAAAATGCAAAAAAGATACTCTATGTGCTTTCATCTAGAGCAAGAAAAAATTTACATTTAATTTCAGAAAGAATGAGAAGCCCTAATTGCAAGTATGCTCCAAATGGTAAATCTCCCACGCCTCAACTAGAGAATTACGCTTTTGAATATGATGAATTTTAATGGTCTGATATTCATATATTTGTTTTATTTCTATAATCTATATTCGAAGTAAATTCTTGTATGATACTTTATTGAGTGCTAAATTCTTTAGATCATGTAGTTACATGATCTAGAGTTGCAAACTTCATTGTCCGTCCACATTAAAAACTAGAGATTAAACAATGATAAATATATTGTGGTTGGAGATAATTCTTATCTTCACAACGATAGTAGGTAATACCATGAATTCGTACAACATCATCTCGTTTTGACTTTTTACCATGATGTCATGCAAATTGTACAATACTACACAAATAAGTTCCATTTATTCATCTTCGGTTAAGTTTGGCTTTTTGTAGAGTTCAATTAACCATTGAGAATAGCGTTTTTTTAGTTGCTTCGCTTTCATCTGCTGAATCATTTCTCGATCAATATCTAATTCTCGGTTGTAATCTAATTTCATATGGTTAATAAAGCCTGTAATTGCAGCCATTTTCCCTGATTTCATTGTGAAATAGTTGGTTAACTGTTCTTGCGTTGGAAAATGTATCATGTTGTTTGAGCTAATTAAATCAATTGCAGGTTGTAAGGTCAGTCGAAGACCGCTTTGAGTGGTGCTGCGAGGGGGTTATTAGGGGGATTTCGCAAAAAATCCCCCTAATTCGGACGCAGACACCGGAATGAAAATATCAATCAATTAACAGCGTCCGAAACCTGCATACCAAAAACTCGAAACTTTCAGCGAAAGTAAAATCTTGTCAAGAAGTTTCAGAAAACATAGGTGTTTAAGCAAAAAACACAAATTTTTGTCAAGATCCTTCTGAAAACACCTACATTTAAGTATAAAAAAAATTTTAAGATATTTTCAAAATATCCCCATTATTTACAAGGAACTTAAAAAATCCCCAACACCACCCCAACAGTGGTAATCGCTGTTAAAATAAGAATAACTTTCGTTGCGCTAAGCTGTTTTGCCGACACCAACCACCAAGCAATAAGCACCATTGACAGCGGTAATATTTTCGGGAAGATATCATCAAGCACACTTTGCAATGATCGCATCGACTCACCCATCGGGATTTCCAGCGTAGAGTTAAGTACAATATTACCGGCGGCCAGCCCGCCTACCACCATAATGCCAAGTATATTAAAGGCATCGGTAATGCGTTTAACATTATCCCCGATAATATTATCGATCGCGTTAACGCCTAGCTTATACCCATAAAAGAAACTTAAATAAGAGATAAGCGGACCTAAAATCCCATAAGCGAGAATATAAAATAGAGGTCCAATCGGATTGCCATTTGCTGCCATACCCATAGCAATCGATAATAGAATCGGCACAATAATGCCTTGAATAAGCGAATCACCGATACCGGCTAATGGCCCCATAAGGGTGGCTTTGATATTGATCGGTAGCTCTTCGGGGACATTTTTGCCTAAGGCTATCTCTTCTTCCATAGAAGCGACAATACCATTAATGATCTGCCCGGTTTGCGGTTCGGTGTTATAAAACATTGAATGCCGAATATATAACCGCCGTTTCGCTTCCGGATCGTCTTTGTAATATTTTTCAGCAAAGGGAATATAAGAAAATGCCCAGGCATGCGCCTGTAACTTTTCATAACTCATTGAGGATAAATGGGTAAATCCCCAGCGGTACCAAATTTGGCGTAACTCTTTTTTTGTCAATCTTGATTGATTGTTAATGACTTTATCCATTAGTACAACTCCTATTAAAACAGATCATCATCTTCAAATATGTCTGAATTTGTATCATTTGCTGGGTTATTATTGGCAACCGCTGGCTTGTTAGTTGCCATGTAATACAGGTAAGCGACCAAAGCGGAAATAAACACCAATGCGATCATGCTTAAGCCTGCAAACGCCAGTAACACAAAACCGGCAAAGAAGAAAATTAACTGAATTTTAGATTTAATGACGATATTCATCAGCATCGCAATGCCCAGCGCCGGCAATACGCCACCTAAAACTGAGATGATTTTGGTGATAACTTCCGGTACATGACTTAATAACCAGTCAACTAAACCCGAACCGTAAAAAATAGCTAAAAATATCGGCACGGCTCGAATCAAAAAGGTGGTAATTTGCGGATAGATAAGATGATTTAGCACAATACCTCGAGGATTATTGTTTTGTGCTGCTTGTTGCGCTTTGTTGTTCCAAAACGAATAAAGCGCCATGCGGGTATTATAAAATATCAAACCAAAAGTCTGTCCGATAAGTACCGATAATGTGACGGCAACCGCCGGCTCTTTCGTGGTGGCTAACGCTAAACCAATACCGCCATAAGCGGCGTAGGTAATTTCACTGTTGGTGGCGCCGCCGGTGGATAGATTAGCAATAAACACCGCCTGCACCGCTAAGCCACACGCCACCCCAGATTGAATATCCCCAAAGGCAAAGCCAACAAGTAAGCCGGCAACCAGTGGTCTACCTACCACATAAAAGCCACCGGACATCCCAAAAAGCCATGGGGATTCAATGGCGCCTAAGTAGCAAAAAATGGCGGTTAGTAGGGCAGGAATAAAAAGTATCGTTTCCATGATGTTTTCCTCTTAAATGGAGCCTCATAAGGTGTCATATCGTTTTTTCATCACCGACCAGCTTTTCGGTTCGTCATCCGGTAACAGTTGAAATTCGAGCGTGATACCGTGGCTTTCCAGATAGTCAAAAGCTTGGTAGTCATTTTGATCAATAGCAACCGTTCGACCGAGTACCTTAGCGCCGGCTCGAGTATTCATACAGCCGATATTGAGTGTGGGATTGAGTTTTGCACCTGCTTTAAGGAGTTTTTCAAACGTTTGCGGCGAATCGCTGATTAGAAAAAAATTTTTCGTTGATTCCATGCCTTGCTGAATCTTATCAACCCCTTGGGCGACGGTATAAATACCAATTTTCAAATTACCGGCAGCGGCTTTTAATACCCTTTTGCGTAACTCATCGGCGGCAATATTGTCACCTACAACCAGTATGCCGTCGACCGGTCTCACTTTAGTCCAACGTGTCATAATTTGACCATGAATAACACGATCATCGACTCGGGTTAATGTAATTGTCATCGCTGTAAACTCCTATCTGATTACCTATTAAAAATCTAAACTGTCATCACTATCGATTGCCGTTTTAGCAAGTGTTACCGCACTTTGTGCTACCTCGACAATCGATTGAACTGCCGCTTGAATATCGCCAGCCTCTTCTAACGCTGTCCCTGCCTGAATCAACATCGGTAAATTCAAACCGGCAATAAGAAACACCCGATCCGGATGAGCTAATGCATAACGTAACGTTTCGTTATAGGGCGTACCGCCTACGATGTCACTTAAAACGATAACCCCATTTTGCTCCGTTAATAATTGGTCTAGGGTTTGGGTTAATCTTGCCGAAAAATCACCAATGCCGGATTCATCGAGTTTGACCGCAATAAAACAGGCGCTATCGCCCGCTATCATTTGGTAGCTGGATAAAATCCCTTCGCACAAATTTCCGTGTGACGTGACTACTATCTTCATTATCGTTCCTCCATTGATTGTACGATCGGTATAAATATATATTTACATATTGAATTTGGCATAACAAATAGATTATGTTTTATTTGTTTGATTTTGGGATGTTTATCACAAATTGGTGGCAATATTGATTGACAAAAGAAAGATTGTTTCTAATATATGTATTTACATATTGGAATTGAAGGATCATAAAAAACATGAAAAAATATTCTTTAGCGCAGTTAAGCCGATTAATCGATCACACCAATTTAAAAGCCGATGCCACACCAACAATGATGGAAAAACTTTGCCTTGAAGCAAAAAACTATCATTTTAAAATGGTGGCAATTAATCAAGTACAGTCAAAGCTTTGTGCCAGTTTGTTGCAGGGCAGTGATGTCGGTATCGGGGCGGCAATTGCTTTTCCTTTGGGGCAAACGACAATTGAAGCAAAATGTTTTGAAACCCAAAATGCCATTGATAATGGAGCTACCGAAATTGACTATGTGATTAATCTTACTCAATTGAAAATCGGTAATTTAGCTTATATTGAAGATGAAATGTCGCAAATTGTAGCGATTTGTCGCAAACATCAAGTTATTTCAAAAGTGATTTTTGAAAATTGCTACTTAACCGATGCCGAAAAAATTGCCCTGTGCCAGATTGCGGTTAAAGTAAAACCGGATTTTATTAAAACCTCAACCGGTTTTGCCCCAACCGGTGCAACGGTTGAAGATGTGAAACTGATGAAACAGCATGCCGGGGATACAGTCAAAGTAAAAGCTGCCGGTGGAATTCGGGATGCCAATACGTTTATTAAAATGCTGGAGGCTGGGGCGGAGCGAATTGGGACCAGTTCCGGCATCGCCATTATTGAAGCTGTCAAACAAACATTGCTTGACAGTCATCAACAAACGATTGATGTACAGTGCATGAAGTAAGCCATTGCAAAATATCCTTGATCACCAATCGGTCAAGGATATTTGGTTTTCATTGATATACTCACTCGACTAATGTGTGATAGCGAATAAAGCAGTACGGCTTTTTGGTTGTGGTTTAATGATTTAATTCAAAAATAAAAGAGTTAATATCGCCCCGATATTTGGAAATTGAATATTCAATTGCTAGTCGTTCTTGGCTGAAGGCGGTTGAGTGAAAATAAAAAATCGGATCGCCTTCTTCAATATCTAACAAGTCACTGGTGGTTTCATCGGCTTTAATAACCTCTAATTTACGGCGAATTTGCAATATCGGGTAGTTCATCTTTTCCAATGCGCTATAAAGCTTTTCTTGGGTGAAATCGTGATCAAGAAAATTGGGTAACCGTGCAACCGGTAAATAGGTGGTAACGAGCACAATTGGTTTATTTTCGGCATAACGCAGGCGGACGAGTTTATAAACCTCATCGTTTTCATCAATTTGCAAATTGGTTGCGATTTCGCAAGTGGCTTTATCTATTTTGAAGGTTAGCACTTGTGTTTTGGGTTGTAAGCCTTTGCGATTCATTTCAGAATCATAACTTTCAATAATATGAGTAAATTCTTGATTTATCTTCTGTTGCTTAACGATTGTGCCTCGTCGTTTTCGTCGTTCTAAATAGCCTTCATTAACTAAGTGTTGAATTGCTTGCCGGACAGTCGGGCGGCTGACTTGATAAATATCGGTTAGCTCACACTCTTTGGGAATTAATTGCCCTTGAGGATATTGACCTGACTGAATTTTTTTTAATAAATCTTGTTGAATAATCAGATGACGTGGCGTTTTATTAATAGGATTCATAATGATAGCGTCGGATAAATTATATAACGACATATTAATCGAAAGCTTAATTTATGTAAATTAAATCTACAATAGCCTTTAGAAAGTTAAGCTAGTTTTTTACCACAAAAAACTACTTTGGGCTTAACTTTCACATCATATAAGCAATTTAATTGGTTTATAACTAATAAGATTAATTAAACGCTTTGGCTAAGATGCCTTCTCCTTGATAAGTATATTGTTGAGCTTGATAGGCAATAAATGCACTTTCACCTTTTGCTAGCGTGATAGTGTCAGATGCCGTTGATAAGCTGACTACGCCGTGTAAACACAATAGGATTTGTGGCGAGCTGACTTGATCTTTTCGTGTTTGATTGTCACTTTGGATAATTTCAAACTTAAAATCTTTAACCGGAACGGGGTAATCAATCTTATTTTGATTGATTACCGGTTGTATCAATAATTGATCGGCTTGAGCGCTGACAAAACTGGTATTATTGATTAATTCGGTAATATCAATATGTTTATGAGTTAATCCCGCCCTCAAAACATTATCTGAATTCGCCATTAACTCCAGCCCGGTGCCACTGAGGTAAGCATGCGGTGTTTGTGCTGCTAAAAACATCGCTTGTCCCGGTTTGAGTTCAATAATATTGAGCAATAATGGCATGATAATTCCGATATCACCCGGAAAATCTTTCGCCAGTTGTTTTATGGTGATAAAAGGCTCTTTAGTCAATAGTGTTATGCTTGACAGTAACTCGCTTATCACGGTTTGCTTGTTATCGCCAGCAAGGGTAAGCAAAAATTGGAAAAAACATTTTAACTGCTCGGGGCAGGGGCTGTTTTTCAATTGAGCCACTTGCTCACTTAAAGACGGCAGAGCGAGTTGCTCAAACAGCGCCACTATTTGCGCAATCGGTCGAAATGAACGCATCGCTTTAAACGGGGTTAAGGCATAAATTAACTCCGGTTTATGATTGGCATCTTTGTAGTTGCGATTAGGTGAATTGAGGGCGATACCGAATTGGTTCTCTTTTTCAAACCCTAATTTGGCACTGGCTTGTGTTGGATGCACTTGAATCGATAGTGCTTTGCTTGCCGAGAGAATTTTAAATAAGAAGGGCAGACCGGCAAAGGTTTTAAACGTTGTTTCACCCAGTGTCTCAAGTGGTGAGTTTTCGATGAGTTTATCGAGCTTGATAGGCTGATGCGCTTTGTCGATAGCTATCGAGCTTCCCAACGGGTGATCTCCCATCCAGACTTCGGCCATGGGTTTATCGGTAGGATTTTTGATGCCAAATAGTTTGGTTATCGCATCCTTACTACCCCAATCGTAATATTTAATTGTATTTTCCAGTTTCCATATTGTTCTATCCATATTTTCATCCCGCTTTAAGTTGCCTAGTGATGTCAATATTGTCTAATTTAACCAGACTGCTTTAACTATACGCTTGCCAGAAAACTATGCAACTGTTATTAAAATAAGCCAATTTATTGCATTGTGTCTGCATAAATCGGCTTATTTTATTTAAGCTTGATTTAGCTTAGTTAGAAGAAATATTTAAATCTGACTCGTGCCCCGTAGCGGTCATCGGTGTTGTCACCATGCGATTTACTTCTGTCTAATATTGACCAGTAAGTCCCTAAATACAGGTTGAAGTTGTCCATGTCTAACACATTATCAATCAAATAAGAGGCATTGACGGTGTGGATCTTATATTTGCCTTTATTGTTGATATGACCGTCTTTGATATGGTTTTCCGGATTGAATTTTTTGATATCGTTATTGGCAAAATAGTAGCCAAGCCCCAGTTTTTCCCAAACGATATCGGTACCGATTGTCATATCTTTTTCATCCTGGGCGTTCATAAAAGCAAAGCTGGTATTGATTTTAAGCCCTTTATTAGCGGCATCCCAATCACCTTCACTGTTCCATGAAATGGTTGCGCCATATCCTGTTCGTTTCGACTGATCGTGAAACTTGCCGTCACTGTCGTGATAACCATAAGCATTTTTAACGACATTGGTTTCGGCGGCTATTGCCGTTGAAAAATGGTCATTTTTCCACGATAAAACCGGCCGCAAGTAGACAACGTTTTTCTTTTTATCGATCTGATAACCATGATACGTTGATTTGTTAAACATCTTCTCGCCATTGTTAACTAAGGTGTTTAATTGAAAATTGAAGTTATCGAGAAACGGTTTATTTAACGCAATACTGCCGCCATTTTTACTGCGTCCTCGTCCCTCTTTCATCATGTATATGTAACCAAAGCCGTCTTCATATAAGTCATTGGCGGTATTACCCGAATACTCCAAAAAGGTATCTTGCCCAAGCGGGAACATATCATAAGCTTCAAAGCGACCGATTTTGATATTCCACTCATTTTTTTGCCCAAAATAGAAAGCCGCATCATCCAGATTCATATCGCCACCCAGATCGGCAAGTGGCTGAACAACAAAGCCGGCAAAGTTTTTATCGTTAATTTCACGGTAACCGTCTAAGCCGATTAAGATACGTCCATTGATATCCCAGTGATCTTTATCAGACGGTTTATTCTTTTTATCGGCGGTCTCTTTTAACGAGCTTAGCTGTTGTTTACTGCTGGCGGCATCAACATTAATCTCAACATCGCCATATAATTTTAGTTGCCCTTGTGGGGTATCCCACTCGATTGCGGCATTTGCCATTGAACTTATACCAATTAAGCTAATCATGACTATTTTTTTCATAAAACCCACTCCCTAATAGCGAAAATATTCAATCTGTCATAAGTGATGTATGCGATAACATTTTTACTTGATAAAATACGTATTATTAGTGGTAATGATACAATTAAATAAGAAATGATATCGTTTACATTTTTTGATGTTATAGGTCGTAGCGGTTTTTGCAAACTGTAAAGATTCATTTCTGTGACACGTGTAACATTTTTAGTGAAATGATCTATCCTCGATATACTTTGCTGGTCTTTTAAGCCGTTAATGCGAAAGGGCGAGAATAATTTGCAAGGAAGTAGAAACTGTATTTTATAGGCGATTAAGTATATAATGCCGGGCAAATTTAATTAATCATCACCAAAAATAGATATATTTATGAAATCATCCATTATCAGTAAGTTGGAGACTCTACAAGAGCGTTATGAAGAAGTTCAAGCGTTATTGTCAGATGCCGCTGTTATTGCAGATCAAAACCGTTTTCGCACCCTTTCAAAAGAGTATGCTCAATTATCCGGCGTGGTGAAGTGCTTTGCTAGCTGGAAACAGACACAAGAAAATATTGAAACGGCTAAAATGATGCTATCTGATCCTGAAATGAGTGAAATGGCACAAGAAGAGCTGGATGAAGCATTGGGTCAAGTTGAGCAACAAGAAAAAGAGTTGCAAGTTCTGCTATTACCAAAAGATCCGAATGACGATTACAACTGTTTTGTTGAAGTCAGAGCAGGTACCGGCGGCGATGAGGCGGCCATTTTTGCCGGCGATTTAGCCCGTATGTATACCCGTTATGCAGAATCACGTAACTGGCGAGTTGAAATTATGAGCGCTAGCGAAGGCGAACATGGTGGCTATAAAGAAGTGATTATGCTTGTCAGCGGTGACGGTGTTTATGGTAATTTAAAATTTGAATCCGGCGGGCATCGTGTGCAACGTGTGCCGGAAACTGAATCACAAGGGCGTATTCACACCTCCGCTTGTACCGTTGCGGTTTTGCCGGAGATTCCGGAAGCTGAAATGCCAGAAATCAATCCGGCTGATTTAAAAATCGATACCTACCGTTCATCCGGTGCCGGTGGTCAGCATGTTAATACCACCGATTCAGCGATACGTATTACCCATATTCCAACCGGTATTGTGGTGGAGTGTCAAGATGAGCGCTCACAGCATAAGAACAAAGCCAAAGCGATGTCAGTGTTAGCGGCGCGTATTCAAGATGCTGAAACTCGTAAACGCCAGCAAGAAGAAGCCTCAACTCGACGTAACTTATTAGGGTCGGGTGATCGCTCAGATCGCATTCGAACTTACAACTATCCGCAAGGTCGGGTGACCGATCATCGTATAAACCTAACAATTTATCGTTTAGATGAAGTCATGGAAGGTAAGTTAGAAATGTTAATCGATCCAATTGTTCAAGAGTATCAAGCTGATCAATTGGCTGCTTTATCGGAACAGGATGAATGACCTATTTACAATGGCTTAAATCTGCTTCTCAATCGTTAACCGATAGTGACAGCCCAAAGCGGGATGCCGAGATTTTATTGAGTTTTGTGACTCACAAAACCCGAACATTTTTAATGGCCTTTAGTGAAACCTTGCTGTCAGATGAGGAGCTTATCGCTTTAGACGGTTACTTAAAACGGCGTCAAGTTGGTGAGCCAATCGCTTATATTACCGGTGAAAAAGAGTTCTGGTCTTTAAAATTTAATGTGTCAAATTCGACCTTAATACCCCGACCAGATACCGAAAAATTAGTTGAGCTTAGTTTAGACTATTTGCCTAAAGTGCCTTGCGAAGTGTTAGATCTTGGCACTGGCACCGGAGCCATTGCTATTGCGATGGCAACTGAACGCCCGGACTGCCTGTTTACTGCGATTGAAAAGAATAAAGATGCACTGCTTTTAGCGCAAAAAAATGCCAGTCAGATAGGTGTTAACAACGTCTATTTTTTACACGGTGATTGGTATAAACCGATAAAGAATCGCAAATTTTCGATGATTATCAGTAACCCGCCGTATATCGAACCGACCGATATTCATTTATCACAAGGGGACGTGCGCTATGAGCCTAGAAGTGCATTAGTTTCAGAAGATGACGGGCTGGCGGATATTAAAGTGATTGTTCATGGGGCAACTAAACATTTAAATCAATATGGCTGGTTGCTGATAGAGCATGGCTGGAAACAAGGCCTTGCAGTGCAAACAATCTTTAAACAACACGGATTTCAATTAGTCGAAACCTTCACCGACTATAGTGGCAATGACAGAGTCACGCTCGGTCGCTGGTTTAAACCTTAAACAGGAAATATTTTTATGATGAAGCAAAAAAAAGTCAAAGTCGGTGATATTACCGTTGCCAATGATTTACCCTTTGTGCTATTTGGTGGCATGAATGTTTTAGAATCACGTGATTTAGCCATGAAAGTTTGTGAGCACTATGTCACTGTGACTGAAAAACTCGATATCCCGTATATTTTCAAAGCTTCTTTTGATAAAGCCAATCGCTCATCTGTCCACTCCTATCGTGGACCGGGTTTAGAAGAGGGAATGAAAATTTTTCAGGAACTCAAACAGCAGTTTGGGGTGAGAATTATTACTGATGTGCATACCGAGCAGCAGTGCCAGCCCGTTGCCGATGTAGTTGATGTTATTCAGCTACCCGCTTTTTTAGCCCGCCAAACCGATCTCGTGGTTGCCATGGCGAAAACCGGCGCAGTGATTAATGTTAAAAAACCGCAATTTGTTAGCCCGGGACAAATGGGTAATATTGTTGAAAAATTTGAAGAAGCCGGCAACGATCAAGTTATTCTTTGCGATCGTGGTAGTTGCTTCGGTTATGATAATCTGGTTGTGGATATGCTAGGTTTTAACGTGATGAAAAAAGTCAGTCACGGTTCACCGGTTATCTTTGATGTAACCCATGCTTTACAATGCCGTGACCCAATGGGCGCCGCATCCGGTGGACGCCGAGGACAAGTCACCGAACTGGCACGTGCTGGTATGGCCGTTGGTATTGCCGGATTGTTTTTAGAGTCGCACCCTGATCCTGCTCATGCAAAATGTGACGGTCCGTCGGCACTACCGTTGGATAAGCTTGAATCTTTCTTAATTCAGATGAAAGCAATTGATGAGCTGGTCAAAAGTTTTGATGAGATTGATACTGAAAATTAATCGTCTTTATTGCCTTTGTTGGTATCAATTAAAAAGTTTATATTTTACGTTTAACTTTCTATAATCTTCAATATTTTAAGAGAAACCTTATCCGTTTCTCTTTTTTTTGTGCCTTTTTGCTCAATTTCAGTCAGTACCTCTTCTACTTTTGCTAACTGTTAGTCGATTTTATCCTCCACGCGATTTAAAACCTGAAAATATCAAAAAAAGAGCTATTCTTTAAATAAAAACACGGATTTCTTATTTTTTATTCCGAAAAAAGTTAAGATATTAATCGAGTAAATAGCAAAAAAAATGGCTATTTTGGTGATGAAGATCACGATTTAAGAACATTTAATTTGCTAACTAAAATATGTTTATGCATTATTAAATAGCATTTTATAGGCAATTATTTAAAATTTTGATAAGAACTTGGTGATACATAATTGTTAAAAGGTGCGATGAAATAGGACTATTTAATTAATTTTTTTAAATAAAATGATTTTTTACTAATTGAGATAAATCGTTACAATTTGCTCAATTATACATGAAATAAAGTCATCTTAAGGAAGCCGATATGAATTTACCTAAACCTTTGTTAACACGCCGTTCATTAAATCGTATAACCAAGCTGATTTTATCCATTTCTCTCTTAACCAGTGTTGTGCCTGCGCAAGCTGCTGACAACAGTTCATTTATTGATGATTCTTCGCTTTCGGGTAATATCTTTTT
Organism: Gilliamella sp. ESL0405; assembly: GCF_019469205.1. Taxonomy (NCBI): domain Bacteria; kingdom Pseudomonadati; phylum Pseudomonadota; class Gammaproteobacteria; order Orbales; family Orbaceae; genus Gilliamella; species Gilliamella sp. ESL0405. Next base: position 1,046,167 of record NZ_CP048265.1, read on the forward strand.
CTGGAATCGAGATCGAGAACGAAAAGATGTTATTAAACATAAATATGAAAGCAATATTCGTCAATCTACCTTTAATGCTAATTTAGATTTTCGCTCAGGATATATTGCCGATATGTTTGCCATTGAGCTGGGCGGATATGGCGCTTGGGAAGTAAGCAATGGTGGTAATGGTCATCCAAATGAAATTGGTTTTAGTGGTGCACGTACTCGCTGGGATGAGGATTGGAAAAAAGATGTCAGTGGGGTGAGCTTTTATAAAGCGCAAGTCAATTTTAAACAAGATGAACACTTTTGGCTAAAAGCCGGTTTTATTCAGCCGTCCGGTCAAACATTATTAGCCCCTCACTGGAGTTTATTACCCGGTACTTACCGCGGTTTTGAATTAGGTACTACTCTCGATTTTGATCAAGCCGGCGCCTTATCGATGTCTTATATGTGGTCAGATAGATATAAAGCACCATGGTATAAACGTCTTTATGAATTTAAACAATGGGGCAAAGGCAAGAAGATTGATTATCTACATTCTGCCGGTTTGAAATACGACTTTAAAAATGATTTAGTGTTAGAAACCGCCTTTGGTCAAGCCAAAAATTATATGAATCAATATTTTGGTAAAGTGTCTTATAAAACCGATGTGCTGGATAATCCGTTAACCATGAGCTATCAATTTTATGGAGCAAAAGACCAGTCTCATAAAGGTGATAATGTTTACGACGGCTTAGCATGGTTACAAGCGGCAACATTAGGTTATCAAGTCGGACCTGTTGGTTTACGCCTTGAAGGGGTAGCGGTTAAGGCTGAAGGTAAACAAGGCTTCTTTTTACAACGTATGACGCCGGATTATGCTTCTTCAAACGGTCGTTTAGATGTGTGGTGGAATTCACGATCTGACTTCAATGCGAATGGGGAAAAAGCCCTATTTGCTGAAGTGACTTACGATTTAGGTGATCTGTCATCTTATTTAGCCGGTTGGAAAACCGGGGCATCTTATGCCTATGGTTGGGATGCTAAACCCAATTCGACCGAAAAAAACCAAAAACGACGCTTAATTGAGTCGGCTTATAACTTCGATTTAGGTTACACCGTACAAAATGGCTTAGCAAAAGATGTGTCAATGCAATTGCATTACACTAAGTATAATAATCACTCAAATAGTATACCTAGCTGGGGAGGTGGCTATGGCAATATCTTCCAGGATGAGCGAGATATTAAATTCATTGTTACTGTTCCATTCACCATTTTCAATGCTAAACAAAAATAGGTAAATATTATGAAAAAGTTTAAAACAGCCATATTAGCAATGTCGATAACATCGTTATTAAGCTTAGGTGCTTCACAATCGGCATTGGCATCGGAACAAATTGTCGATGCAATTAGCTCACAACTTGATGTTAATTTTAAAGTTGTTGATAATTTTGTTGGGCAACATGGTGTGGATTGTGCGGCTTTAGGTGCCGATTGGGCATCGTGTTTTAAAGCCAACATCTCTTTAACCAATACCGGTTCGGAAATTAAAGATAAAGACTGGGCAATCTATTTCAGTAGCATTCGTATGATTCTTGCGGTTGATAATGAGCAGTTTAAAATTACGCATCTAACCGGCGATCTTCACAAAATCGAACCAACCGAAAAATTTACTGGTTTTCCGGCTAAAAGTAGCATTGATATTCCTATCATTGGCGAGTATTGGCAATTAAGCCAGTCAGATGTCATCCCTCGTTGGTATGTGACATCAACCGATGCCACGCCAAAAGTTATCGGTAATACTAACACTGAAAACTTGGCGGATTTTGTGTCACCGATTGGTGAGCAGTGGAAGCGCACGCCTGATGATCACAATATTTTAATGACGCCAGTCACTCGGTTTGAGCGTAATGCCGATATTAAACAGCTTGATGAAAAAGCATTGCGTGGGCAAATTATTCCAACGCCTTTGCATCTTACCCTTGCTGAAAAAGATATCACGCTGGATAAAAATGGCATTCATCTTCAATTAAAAGGACTTAATGACGCCAGCTTATCAGTTTTAAATCAGCAGTTTGATAACTTAGGCATCGCATTAACCGATAAAGGTTATAAGATTGTTGCAAATATTGATGCGAGCAAATTTAAAAATGGGGTATCGGGTGCTTATCAACTCAATATTGACGATAAGCAAGCGACCATTACTGCCTTTGATGAGCGAGGAATTTTTTACGCCGTAGAATCGATCTTATCGTTGATTCCGGTCACCGAAAAGCCAACCATTGCTATGGTAAAAATCGAAGATTCTCCACGTTTTGATTATCGGGGCATTATGTTAGACACCGGACGTAACTTTAAAACAAAGCAAGCGGTGCTAAGGTTACTCGATCAAATGGCGAGTTATAAATTAAATAAATTCCATTTTCACCTTAGTGACGATGAAGGTTGGCGAATTGAGATCCCGGGACTTCCGGAATTGACCGATGTTGGTAGTAAGCGTTGTCACGATCTGAGTGAAACAAAATGTTTATTACCACAATTAGGATCGGGGCCTGATAGTGATAATTTAGGTAGTGGATACTTTAGTCGCAGTGATTATATTGAAATTGTCAAATATGCTAAAGATCGCTTTATTGATGTCATCCCCGAAATTGATATGCCGGCACATGCCAGAGCGGCAATTATGTCTATGGAAGCACGTTATCAACGCCTAATGGCAGAAGGTAAACAAGCAGAAGCTAATGAGTTTCGTTTAGTTGATCCTACCGATGATTCAAATACGACAACAGTACAATTTTACGATCGAAAAAGTTATCTAAATCCTTGCTTAGATTCATCTAAACGTTTTGTCGATAAAGTGATTACTGAAATTGCAAAAATGCATAACGAAGCCGGGCAACCACTCACCGTTTGGCATTTTGGTGGCGATGAGGCGAAAAACATTCGCTTAGGTAATGGCTATCAAGACCTCCATGCTGCGACCAAAGTTGAGGGTAAAGGGTTAGTTGATCAAAGCGTTGAAGATCATCCTTGGGCAAAATCGCAAGCTTGTCAAACACTGGTTAAACAAGGGGTGATTAAAGATATTGAGTATCTACCTAGCTATTTTGCAATTCAAGCCAGTAAGATTATTAAAGACCATGGCATCAATCACATGCAGGCATGGCAAGACGGCGTAAAACATGCCGATAATGCTAAAGCGTTTGCTGTCGATAAAGTAACAGTCAACTTTTGGGATGCGCTCTATTGGGGGGGATATGATTCAGCCAGTGAATGGACAAACAAAGGCTATCAGATGATTATCTCAAATCCGGATTATGTTTATCTTGATTTCCCGTATGAAGTCAATCCGCAAGAGAGTGGCTATTATTGGGGTACCCGTTTTAATGATGAACGCAAAATGTTTAGCTTTGCGCCAAATAATTTACCGCAAAACGCCGAAACCTCAACCGATCGTGACGGTAACGTATTTAGCGCCAAAGGTACTTTGAATTGGACAGGCAGTTATGGCTTGTCAGCACAGTTATGGAGTGAAATTGTTCGCACGGATGCGCAAATGGAATACATGATGTACCCTAGACTGTTAGCAGTAGCGGAACGAGCTTGGCATAAAGCCGATTGGGAAACGGATTATCAAAAAGATCGTGAATATGAACAAGGAAAAACGCACTATGTAGACCAACAAAAGTTACTTGATGACTGGACTCGTTTTGCTAATGTAGTTGGGCAAAAAGCGTTATCTAAACTCGATCTTGCTGCAATTGATTATCGCTTACCACTACCCGGTGCAAAAATTGAAAATGGCCAGCTAACTGCTAACATTGTTTTCCCGGGTTTGCATATTCAATACTCTAACGATGACGGCAAAACCTGGCACCGTTACACTACGCCGGTGGCAATTAATAAGGGAGAGACAATTGTTGTTCGCAGTGTTTCGCCAAATCAAAAAAGAACAAGTCGGGTAGAACAAGTGAAATAATCCATTAAATACTCAATTCTTATCCGTTAATCAAACGGATAAGAATTTGTTTGGATTAAATAAAATTAGTTGAGTTGTTTTGATTTAATCAAAGGGGCTGATAACTGCCGATAGGAATTAGTGCAGTGTTTCTTCTTCAAATATGTCATCAAATATCTCATCACTGCCGTCTTCAAAATAAGTTCCCCACCCGTCATAATGTACGCCAAATTGATTTGCCAAAGTAACAATTTGTTCAATCTGCGCATTAATTAATTTAGCATCTAGTGGGCATTCGGCAACAATATCAAAGCCAATAATCGCATTGCCTGCATCATCAATATCTTCATCCGGGTCGGTTGCTTCATAGCCTAGTTTGTATGCTTCAACTGCAACTTTTTCAAGTTTATCAAAATGTTGTGATGAGATATGGTGTTCAATAATATAAAGCGCATGAGGATCGCTACCGTCTTGTAATAGGTTTTCAATAATTTCCAGAGTATTTTGTTGAGCAAGAAGAATTTGATCTTTCATAATTTACCTTTTAGTGGTCACGCAAATTGTGTGGTATATTACACGTTTAAAAATTATTTTCGAGAAAAAAGTGTGATCGTCGATTTACATTCTCATACTACCGCATCAGACGGTATTTTAACACCGAGTGAGCTTGTCAAAAGAGCGGCTGAAAACAAGATCGATCTTTTAGCCATTACCGATCATGATACGGTCAAAGGCTTGCCCGAGGCAAGAGTGACGATTGAAAATGAACATTTACCGGTCAAATTAGTTTGTGGTGTTGAAATATCAACCGCATGGAAACATAACGAAATCCATATTGTGGGTCTAAATGTTGATATCGATAATCCACAGTTATTAGCGTTACTATCATCACAAGAGCAAGGGCGGATTAGCCGAGCGCATGCAATTAGCGAGAAGTTGGCTAAAGTTAGTATTGAAAACGCTTACCAACAAGCGCAACAATTTGCTAAAGGGGATATTGTATCACGAGCACATTTTGCCCGCTTTTTAGTGGCAAATGGTCACGTTAAAGATATTAAACGTGCATTCAAACGCTATTTGGGTAAAGGTGGTTATGCCTATGTGCCTGCGCAGTGGTGTAGTATTGCTCATGCCGTCGAAGCGATTCATACCGCAGGTGGGCAAGCCGTGTTAGCGCACCCGACTCGTTACGATTTAACGTTAACCAAATTAAAATTATTAATTCAAGATTTTAAAGATTGTGGCGGTGATGCGCTTGAAGTTTCGCAAAGCCGACAAACGCAAGATGATTTACAACGTTTAGCTAAATTAGCCAATGAGTTTGAATTACTGGCGTCACAAGGCTCCGATTTTCATGATTTGGTTAATTATCTTGATTTGGGGAAAACAACGCCATTACCCGATAGTATTACCCCGATATGGCATAATTGGGAAATTTAGTATCAAGTAGAAATGAAGCCGATTTTAGTTACGTGTTAAAGCGATAATGTCGCTTTAATCTTGAGCACTAAAATCCGATGTTAAATTTATCAACATAGAAGAACATTATGAGCCAAACTTTTTATATTCACCCTGATAATCCACAAACACGTCTGTTAGATCAAGTTGTCAAAATATTAAACGACGGCGGTGTGATTGCCTTTCCTACCGATTCGGGATATTCGCTTGGTTGTTTACTCGATAATAAATATGGCGTTGATCGTATTTGTCAGATTCGCAACCTTGATAAGCATCACAACTTTACCTTAATGTGTCGTGATCTCTCTGAGCTTTCTTCTTATGCCTTTGTCGATAATACAACATTTCGGTTATTGAAGAATAATACACCGGGTAAATATGTGTTTATTTTACCGGCAAGTAAAGAAGTGCCACGCCGCTTAATGAACGAAAAGCGTAAAACCATTGGCTTACGCATTCCTGATAATAAAATAGATTTAGCGCTTCTCGAATTATTAGGTCAGCCCTTAATGACTACCACCTTAATTTTACCTAATGATGAAGAAGCACAATCCGATCCGGACGAGATTGAAGATAAAATTGGTCATCAACTTGATGCCATTGTTCATGGTGGTTATATTAGCGAACAACCCACCACAGTGATTGATCTTACTCATGATTATCCTGATATAGTTCGACAAGGTAGCGGTGATACCGCACCTTTTATATAAATAAAATTATAAATTAATATAGGAAAACAAAATGAAAAAAGTCATGGCATTTATTTTTATACTCAGTATTGGAATATTAATATTGGTAGCGCGTCAATCGATAAAACAGATAGATTTTATTAATTCTTCAGTCAGTGCTACAGGCACCATTGTTGACTTTGAAGAGTCGTATTCAAAAGATTCTGACGGCAACCGATCAGTTTCTTATTTTCCTATCTTTCAATTTGTTGATAATCAAGAACAAGTTAGAAAGGTGAAATCAAATGTTGGTAGTAATCCTCCCGCCTATGAGAAAGGCGATGAGATTGAAATTTTATATGATCCGTTAAATTCGAATCATGCAAAAATTAATACTTTTTTCTCAATGTGGCTTGGCGAAATGATTTTTGGAATCATTGGCATCCTACTATTTTTAATTAGTATTAGTTATTTTTATTATCAATTTAAGAAAAATAAATTAAAACGTCAGATGCTGACAAGTGGTCGACAAATTGAAGCGAAGATAAATTCGGTTGAACAAAATACCGCATTATCTGTTCGAGGTCGCTCGCCGTATATCATTTACTGTCAATGGCAAGACAGTATAACATCAAATCATGTCTATCTTTTTGAAAGCGAAAATATTTGGTTTGATCCTAGTCCTTTCATTGATAAAGAGACAATAACTGTCTATATTGATGAAGCAAATCCAAAACGTTATTATGTCGATATTAGTTTTTTACCTAAGGTAAAATAAATCATCATTAAATAAAGATACCTGTGAAGGTAGCGAGGCAAAATGAAAAAATTGAATTCTGAAAAATTACAAAAAGTGTTAGCCAATTTAGGCAATGGCTCTCGTCGTGAGATTGAAGCCATGATTAGTGCAGGTAAAATCAGTGTTGACGGTAAAATAGCCACTTTAGGTGACCGTGTTGATGTCAATACTAACCCTAAGATTCGAATCAATGGTCACTTAATTCAACTGAGAAGTAAAGAAAAAGAGGTCTGTCGGGTTTTAGCCTACTATAAGCCTGAAGGGGAAATCTGTTCCCGAAATGATCCACAAGGTCGGGCAACGGTATTTGAACATTTGCCTCGTTTAAAAAATGCACGTTGGGTTAATATTGGCAGGCTTGATATTAATACCTCTGGTTTATTACTGTTTACCACCGACGGCGAACTTGCCAACCGACTTATGCATCCAAGGCATGAGATCGAGCGTGAATATGCGGTAAGAGTTTTTGGTAATGTGACCGATCAACAGCTCAATCAATTGCGTAAAGGTGTACAACTGGAAGACGGTCCGGCGGCATTTAAATCGATTAAAGCACAAGGTGGCGACGGTTTAAATCAGTGGTTTAATGTTGTTATAACCGAAGGTCGTAATCGAGAAGTTCGTAGAATGTGGGAAGCCATTGAGGTACAAGTTAGCCGTTTGCTTCGTATTCGCTATGGTAATATTACATTACCTAAAGGACTTTCACGAGGCACTTGGATAGAACTCGGTATTGATTCGGTTAACTATTTGCGTGATCTGGTCGGTTTGCCGGCCGAAGTGAAAAGTTTTACCAAAACTAACGCTTCATCAGATAAGCGAATCGTCAGACCAAAACGAGCAAGAGTTGACCGTTTAGCTAAATCACCACGTCAAGCAACCAGCAAAAAGCCTACACGTAAATAAATCTATCTTCTATTCCCAATAAACGCTGTGTTATTGGGGATAGCACATTTTTGTGTTAAAGCATTAAGACAATTGCCACTATTTTTATTAAACAGTGAATAACGCCTTAATGCTTTTTACAAGCTCTACAAGCTCTACATGCTTTACAAACTCTATAAGCTTTATACAAGCTCTATATGCTCTACACGCTCTACATGCACTACACACCCTAAATCTACTACATGCTCTATAAGCTAGCTCTAAAAGTTTTGCAAGCTCGACAAGGCTCGACGATCATATCAAGCAGAGCGCTTGTTATTGAGTATTTTAAAAACGATTAAAGCCCTAATACCATTCGCCCATTTTTGGTTGCCACATTCACTACGTTATCTAAATCAGTATAACGGCAGCCAGTCACCAATAGTTTGAGTTCTTCCCACATATTTCCGGTTGAAAAAGGAAGCATATAATCACTAACGTTATCTGTGCCAATAGCAACCGGAATGCCTGCCGCTGCCAGCTCGTCAACCGGCGTTAATGAGTTGCGAGTTGGTCCTTGTTCTTCACGGCGTGGGCTATCAATCCAGGCAAACGGGCAAGCAATAACCATCATTTTTGCTTCTTTCATTTTTTTATAGAGTTTTTGCCGATAGGCTAAGCTATGCGCAGTGATTGAGATACTGTGAATGGCAACAACTCTTCCATGCATACCGTGTTCAAGCGTTTTATCGGTCAGTTGCTCTGTTTCAATCTCATCGGATGAGTTAAATTGGTCAACATGAACATGTACCATTTTGCCCAGTGATTTACCTGTTTGCATGAGCACATCAAGATGAACAAGTCCCATACCTTCACCATGGTCACGTTCATCTCGGCGAGGTAATCCACCAATAATATCGACTAAATCAGCGCCTTTATCAAACCAATAGCGAGCTTCTTTATCAATCACGCCTTTGAGTGTTTGGTTCACTAACTTTATGGTGATGTCATTTTTATAGGTTTCACGGGCTCGTAATGCGCCTTTAATTGCTCTTTCTTGAGCGATAGGATCGATGTCAACAAACGATCCCATGGCACTTACACCTTGTTCAATCATTCGTTCAACTGCCATGCTAAAATGACGGTAGTAATCATCTTCACTCATGGCGGCTTTAACTTTATCTAAGGTATCCCATTTTTCAATTAATGATTGTTTTTGATACACATCAAAGCTATCAACGTTAATCGTAAAAGCTCGGTCAGCATGCATATGAGCATTAACCCAACCACCATTTTGCTTAATTTTGTTCATTAAAAATGCTTTTAAACTTTGATCTCGACTGGTTAATAACATTTTTTTATTATCTGTCATAATGTGCCTCTACGATGAAATGACTTAAACAAGTGTTACTGATAAGATGAAAAAAAGACAAAAAAAATCCCCCAAAAAGGAGGATATAAAAGGTGCTTAAAAGTTTATTGTTAAGGATAACTAAATTGTGATTTGTCATGGTTTGTTACGCTTTACCTATGCAATAAATTGCAAGAATTCTAACCAAATCACGGGTAATAGCAAGTGTTATAATTATAAAAATATTTAAATAAATGATATAGTTAAAGTATTATTTTTTAGATTTTTACGGTGAGGAATCAAATTTTAATCAACTCTTATCGGTAATGAAACCGATAAAAATAGATAACTCATTATGATATCGAGTGATTTTGTGTCGCAAAAATGAGACAAAGCAAAGAAGCGTGGCAAAATAGGTTTAATTTAATAGTTCTACTTTAATTGTTCTTGAATCACTTCTTCCCAGGTCGTCAAGTACAAGTACTTTAAACGATCCACTTTGGGTTGGTATCCAGCTTAGTGATGTGTGCGGCTCAGATTGCCCAATGAAGGTATCATTAACAAACCAATAGAGTGTTTTAACATCGCCGTCACTATTGGCTGTGAAACTGATTCGCTCACTTTTTTGCTTACTTTGTCTAAACTGATAAACGACATTTTTAAGCGGTGAAGTTATTTTAGGGGGTTCGCCATTTAGACTTTGCACCGTCTGGCAATGTTGGGTTGTCGGTGGCGTTTTTTTCGGTAATCCGGCTTTTGCAAAAATAGCGGCTAAATCTGAAGGCCAAAATTCAAAAACTTCAATATGCGAATTTTCCATATCATAAGGCGGGCAGACCGCTTTGCCAGTTTGATTATCAACCCTTACTGGTCTGAAAATGGTATCGGGTTTAATCGGTGATACGCCTGGAATAAACCATGTTTTACCTTTTGCTTTACACCATTGGGTCATTAAGTTACCACTGGTTAAACAAATATCGACACGCTTCAAATTTGGCGGTATACGGTGCTTTTCTTTGCGTATATTAGGATAATAGGCATTGATGCTGTCAACAATATTAAAAAATAGTGGGGTTGCTGCATCAATTCCAACAAAGGCATTGTTACCTTGATTATTAAAATTGCCTAACCATACTACCATGGCATAATGACCAAAATTGCCGGCAGTCCAAGCATCACGGAATCCCCACGAGGTGCCGGTCTTCCACGCAACCGGAATCATTTTCTTTTGCATTTTGCTCAGTATATCTTGTGGGCGAGTATTTTTTTTCAGCATATCAAGCGTCATAAATGCGGCTTCTTCACTTAACTGTCGTTCTGGCTCCACTTGATTATCGTGTTTAATAAATTTTAATGGTTGCCAGTTACCACCGTTGTCCAACATTGCATATAAGCTCACTAACTCTTGAGCAGTTATCTCGCCACCACCCAACACCAAAGCTAAGCCATAATGCGCTTCATCAGCTAAATTTTGTATATGCGTATTAACTAAAAATTCATAAAAAGAGGGTTTTTTTAATTTTTGCGCAATAGCCACAGCGGGGATATTGCGGCTGTGAATTAAAGCATCAGTTGCAGAAATTGGGCCTCGAAAGTTACGGTCGAAGTTTTCCGGAGTATAGGCACCAAAATTGGTTGCGACATCTTTAAGGATTGTTTGAGGATGCAATAAACCTTGATCGATACCAAGTGCGTAGATAAATGGTTTTAGCGTTGAACCGGGTGACCGTTTGGCATTCGTTCCGTTAACTTGCCCTTCAATGGCTTGATTAAAATAGTCAGCAGACCCGATCAGCGCTTTAATTTCCATTGATTGGGTATCAACTAATATAACAGCTGCATTATTGATGCCTTTTATGCTGTTTCGTTCAATAAATGCTTCAACCTGTGTGGTGATAATTTTTTGTAATTGGCTATCTAATGTGGTGTGGACTTCCAGATCATTACTGACATGGTCTTGCATGATTTGATTAACAAAGTGAGGTGCGACAAATGGTAGTTTTTCTGGTTGGCGTAAAACCAATTTTTGATCGAAAAGTGCAGCGATATTACTATCAACCGGGTATTTTTCTTGCCAACGTTGAAAAAGCATGTTTCTTGCTTTAATCAGTGCCGGGCCAGCTATGCCGGTTTTGCGATCAGTTCGATAGGTTGGTGATTGCGGTAATACAACTAATGTTAAGGCTTCCGGTAGATTGACTTCTGAAGGCGGTTTATTGAAATAGATTAATGATGCCGCCCCGATACTTTCAATATTTCGTCCAAACGGTGCATAGTTGAGATAAGCTTCTAAAATATCATGTTTGGAATACATTAATTCTAGCTGGATAGCTCTGGCAATTTGGGTGAGTTTTCCGCCTATCGTTTTGGTATTTAATCGCCAGTGCATGCGAGCCAGTTGCATGGTAATGGTTGATGCGCCTTGTCGATTCCCGCCGCTCACGAACGTTTGCCAAAATGCTCGGCTTAAGCTAAATGGATTAAAGCCGGTATGATAATAAAACCATTGGTCTTCATGCAGTAATAAGCCGTTAATAATATCTGGCGATATCTCTTCAAGCGGTGTCCAAAGCCGATACCGGTCATCGTCGGCTAAAGTCATTCTGATTAATTGATTGTTATCATCGTAAAAACGTTTAGAAAAAGAGAGAGATTCGGATAGAGGAGGATGAGGAAATAAGCGAATTGCAACGAGTGTTAGCAAGATTAATACAATTGCCATTAATTTATTTTGTTGCCGAACAATAAATCCAATCATTTTATCTTGCTGTCTAATTGTTACTCAAGGAATAGGGATCAATTACCACCGATATTATATCGGTGGTAAGGAGTATTACATTTTTTCAACGGTTTTAATGCCTAACATATCAAGTCCCGTTTTAAGGGTTTTTGCTGTTAATGAAGCCAGTTTTAAACGGCTGGTTTTTAGACTTTCATTTTCAGCAGATAAGATTGGGCAGTGTTCATAAAAACTAGAAAATAGTGTAGCAATATCGTACAAATAAGCACACAGCACATGTGGTGTGCCTTCATTAGCAACGGTTGATATCGTTTCATCGAATTGGATTAAGCGCGTAGCTAATGCACGCTCTTTATCCGTTTCAAGACTGATAGTACCGGTTAAGCTATCTTCATTAATGTTTGATTTTCTGAAGATTGATAGTACACGAGTGTAAGCATATTGTAAATAGGGTGCGGTGTTGCCTTCAAACGACAGCATATTGTCCCAATCAAATACATAATCGGTTGTGCGGTTTTTTGATAGATCGGCATATTTAACCGCACCGATAGCAACAGCATCAACCACTTGCGCCAGCTCTTGTTCGGTCAACTGTGGATTTTTACTGCGAATTAAAACGGTTGCACGTTCTGTCGCTTCATCAAGCAGATCATTTAATTTAACAGTATCGCCCGAACGAGTTTTAAATGGTTTTCCGTCTTTACCTAACATCATACCAAACATATGATGTTCAAGTTTTAGTGATTCCGGAACATATTTGGCTTTGTGTACAATTGCCCAAACTTGTTCAAGGTGTTGGTGTTGACGTGAATCGGTATAATAGAGTATACGGTCAGCATGCAATGTTTCGTAACGGTATTTGACACAAGCAATATCGGTTGTCGCATACAGGTAGCCGCCATCACGTTTTTGGATGATGACACCCATTGGCTCGCCTTCTTTGTTTTTATATTCATCTAAAAAGACAACGATTGCCCCGTCACTTTCAACCGCCAGTTTTTTATGTCTTAAATCAGCCACAATACCCGGTAGCATGCTGTTATAGATGCTTTCCCCCATGGTATCTTCTAATGATAGTGTGACATTAAGACGTTTATAGGTTGCTATATTTTGTGTCATAGTGATATCAACAAGTTTTCGCCACATTTCTCGGCAATACTCATCACCACCTTGTAATTTAACCACGTAATTACGGGCTTTTTCAGCAAATGCTTGGTCTTCGTCATAGTGTTTTTTAGCGGCACGATAAAATGATTCTAAATCTGACAAATCCATATCATTGGCATGCTCATTTTGCATCTTTTCAAGGTAAGCAATAAGCATACCGAATTGCGTGCCCCAATCACCGACATGGTTGGCTCGTATAACATTATGACCTAGAAAACTTAATACTCTGACAGTGGCATCACCAATAATCGTTGAACGTAAATGTCCTACATGCATCTCTTTGGCGACATTCGGTGCTGAATAGTCAACAACTATCGTTTGTGGTTTAGCCGGTAAAGTAATATTCAATTTATCACTACTTAAAGCAATTTCATTTTGTTGCGCAATCCAGCTATTTTTTAAAAAGATATTAATAAAGCCAGGGCCGGCAATCTCAACTTTATCAGCGATATCGTTGATATCAAGATGTTGCAATACTTTTTCAGCAAGCTCTCTTGGTGGCATGCCTAACTTTTTAGCGGCAGACATAATGCCATTAGCTTGATAATCACCAAATTGTACTTTAGCAGATTGTTTGATTAGCGCGTCGCTGTTTTTATCGGCGCCTGCCATAATCATTGCTTGTGAAATGCGTTGCATTAATAATTGTTGAATATTCACACTAAACCTAATTGATTGTAATAAAATGCCCAATATAATACTGGTAAATTGATAAATTGTCACTGTGGGATTAGTTAAGGACAAGTAAATACAGCGTGTTTGTATAAGATAAAATTATTGTAAATTAGCGTGACATAGATTACTTTATGTTCAAAATAAATTGCATAAATAAAGAGAGTGATAAATGTTCCAAAAATTTGTTAAATGGAGTGTAATTGTCAATATATTTTTATTTTTTTCTGCTTTAGTCTTTGCTCAAGCCCCCGACACTGTGCCAAACCTAAAACTCCCCATAACTTCTTCACAATTTATAAAATACTATAAAAAAGATAATGATGGTTACGCTATCTTTTTGGACAAGTATTCAAAACTCACTCAACTCTTGAATGAGCAAGAAATCAATTTTCCGATTAAAAATGAGTCTTTTGGATATGATCGATTTACACAAGATATCCGCTATTACGTAGTAGGTGGCTTTGTTCAGGATAATTATCTCTATAAAGTGATAATTTACAATGGTTATGGTGAAGCTGATACCCAGATGTTAAATATTCAACTAAATAGTTACGATGAACAAGGTAAATTGATTGATGCTTTGCTTTTAGATAGTCAATATCGCTATGAAGATGTTAGTAGTTTTAATCAATTTTCTGTCAATGAAGATTTAACAATAAACCTAAAACAGTTTGTGACTTACTATTATGATGAGGACTATGAATATATAGATCCTAAGCCGGAATTTTATAAAGAACAGGTATATCAGATTAATCAAGGGCAATTTAAATTAGTCTCTTCCAAAATGGCAGAGAAATTTGAATGGCAACAGTGAAGGGTAACTATTTACAATTAAACCTTGAGCCTCTAAACTAATATCGTTCTCAACGGGGTGCCGAGTTGGGCTGAGAATGTTAACTTGCTAACATAACCCGTCGAACCTGAACTGGATCATGCCAGCGGAGGGATTTGAGTTATAATATCTGCTCAAACCTTTTGTCTTTTACTTACTATTTTGGAGGCAAAATGTTTCGTCACAATCTGTTATTGTCTATTGTTTTTCCTTTATTGTGCTTTGCCGGCGCTGTCTTTGCTGAGCAGCCAACTTTAACCGTCTATAGTTATAACTCTTTTATGTCACAGTGGGGTCCTGGTGAAGCGATCAAAAAAGGTTTTGAGGCGCAGTGTGACTGTCAACTTGATGTGATAACATTGGGAGACGGTGTATCGATTCTAAATCGTATTCGGCTTGAAGGTGATAAAACCAATGCTGATGTAATTTTGGGGTTAGATAACAATCTGATAGAACAAGCTAAACTTACCGATATCATTATACCTCATCAAATTGAGAAACCGGATAACTTAAATACCGATTGGTGGAATGAAGATTTTATGCCTTATGATTATGGTTATTTTGCCTTTATTTATAATAAAGAGAAAATTAAACATCCACCTCAATCTTTACATCAATTAGTTGATAACAAGCCAAATTGGAAAATTATTTATCAAGATCCCAGAACCAGTACACCCGGTTTAGGATTGCTTTTTTGGATGAAGAAAGTTTATGGTGATGATGCCGCCATAGCGTGGCAAAAAATAGCGAAAAATACCGTTACAGTAACCAAAGGTTGGAGCGAGTCTTACAATATGTTTTTGAAAGGCGAAGCTGATTTTGTGTTGAGTTATAACACTTCACCGGTTGCGCATATTTTAAATGATAACGATTATCGCTATGTAGCGGCCATTTTTGATGAAGGACATTATCGTCAAGTTGAGGTAGCCGGTATTATCAAATATAGCCAAGAAGTTCCATTGGCTCGCCAATTTTTAAAATATCTATTAACACCTCAAGTGCAGCGTTTATTTGCTGAAAAAAATGTTATGTATCCAATTATCAAAACTGATTTACCTCCGGCTTTTGATCAAATTAAACCGATAGACAAGCCGCTGGAATTTGATGCAGAACAAGTTAGCAAGCATCAAAAAGCGTGGATTCGTGAATGGCAATCAGCGGTGATCAAATAAAACGGTTAATTTGATGTTTAAAATAAAACCGCTAATGGCAGGTATTGGCGCCGCTAGTTTTATTTTTATGGTATTAGCAACGGCGCTTTTTGCACTAGTTCGCTTTGCCATAGAGTCTGATAATTTAACTGTCTATTTTGATAGTTATTTATTACATATTCTAGCAATAACGTTTTATCAATCACTGTTATCGACTGTTTTATCTATCGGCTTTGCATTATTAATGGCGAAAGCTTTATCAATGGTTGATTTTAAAGGCAAAGCACTGCTATTAAAGCTGATGCCGATCACCTTTATTTTACCAACACTAGTGGTTGTTACCGGACTATTGTCGGTATATGGCAAGCAGGGTCTAATATCGGTTTTTTTTCAGTCTCTTAATTTACCTTATTCGCTGTCGATTTATGGGTTACAGGGTATTTTATTGGCGCATGTTTTTTTGAATTTTCCCTATGCCTGCTGTTTATTTTATCGAACGTTAATAAGTGTGCCGGTCGAACATAAACAGTTAGCAGCGCAGCTTAATTTTTCTCATTTTGCCTTTGTTAAACTGATTGAATGGCCTTTGTTGCGCCGGCAAATCTTACCTATGGCAGCATTAATTTTTATGCTTTGTTTTTCCAGTTTTGCCGTTGTGCTTGCGCTGGGTGGGGGACCAAAGTTTACCACAATTGAAGTGGCAATCTATCAATCTATCCGTGATTTTGACATTATGCAAGCGGTTGTGCTTTCAGCGTTGCAGATTGTGTGCTGTATAACTTTTATTTTGTTGATGCAAAAATTGAATCAACAAAAGAAACTTAGCATAAAATTTGTTAAAGCCGATTATCAACTCGCCATACCGGGTTATTTAGGTTTTTTATGTAGAATCATCATTTGGGTAGGTGTGCTATTTATTTTCCTTCCGATGCTGACGGTACTGGTTGAAGGGATTTATTATTTTCGCTTATCTGCGATTAATCAATCTTTTCTATCAGCGTTAATGTACTCCATTTTGATTGCTTTAGGCTCAGCGATGATTGCTATGTTGTTAGGCTTGTCGCTACTTTGGACGAATAGCCGTTTACTTGTTTTCCAGCAGACAAAATTGAGTAATTATTTAATGATGATCGGCTCGTTAATTTTGGTTATTCCCAGTATGGTTTTAGCATCGGGGCTTTTTTTACTGCTATTTCGTTACGCCGAAAATACGCTGTTTATTTGTCTGTTGGTTATGCTTTGTAATGGGCTTATGGCATTACCTTTTGTGCTTAAAAATCTTGCCGCACCCATGTATGATGTTACTTTGCGTTACTGGCAGCTTAGCCAATCGCTCAATATTACCGGTTTAAAGCATTTTTATTTAATCGAATTTAAAGCATTAAAAAAATTGATTATGATGAGTTTTGCATTTTCAATGATTTTATCGTTGGGCGATTTTGGTGTGATTGCGTTGTTTGGTGGGCAATCGGTGATCACATTACCTTATTATTTATACGAGCAAATATCATATTATTATTATCATGATAGTATGGTTACTGCTGCTTTTCTATTAATCTTATCTTTAAGTATATTGGTTGTGATAGATGATGATCGAACTTAACCAAATCAGTTATCAGCACGATGATTTCAAAACCTATTTTGACTTCAACATCGCCGCTAAAGAGCGGGTGATTGTCGTTGGTCCTAGTGGCGCAGGTAAAAGTACGCTATTAAATCTTATTGCCGGCTTTGTTTATCCTCAATGTGGAGATATCATTCTTAATCAACAAAATGTTACCCATTTGCCACCGAGCGAACGTCCGACATCTATGCTATTTCAGCATAATAATTTATTTAGCCATTTAACCATTGAACAGAATATTGCATTAGGCATCAAACCCTCTTTAAAATTGAGTGCTAATGAGCAGTCGTTGATAGGTCATATACTCGAGCAAATTGGGCTTAAAGGGTTTGCCGGACGTTTTCCTGAACAGCTTTCCGGTGGTCAGTCACAACGTGTGGCGCTTGCCCGATGTTTGATTCAACATCGTCCTATTTTACTATTAGATGAGCCTTTTTCGGCGTTAGATCAAGCGCTGCGATTTGAGATGTTAGCGCTGATAGATCAGATCTGTAATCAATATGGTCTGACTTTGATGATGGTGTCACATTATCTGGATGAATCCCTAAGCTATTTTTCACGCTGTTTGGTTGTTGATAATGGGCAAATTATCTTTAATGATCATCCCGAAAAGTTGAAACTTTCTGAAAATCAGCATATAGCTAAAATATTAGGCTTAAAGATTGGCTAAATTGGTGGCATTGGCCAATAGTGCTAATAGCAAATTTTAAATAGATGAATATTGCCAGTTTGACTGAGATTTTTAATTAAAGGAACAAATGGTTTAGTGGTTGTTATCAAAATCCTACTGCATCGACTCGTTAACTAGAAAGTTTGGCTTTTTTCAGTCAATTCCATTATTGATCCCCGCCTGTTAACTTATTTGTTTAGCAAAGACTGCTGCATAAATTGCGCCCATTGCGCCTTTAAGGTTTTATTAATTTAGGCTAGATAAAGTGTTATCACCTATTATTTAATATTGTTAGATATTCATGCAAAAGTTAAAAGACAACCAAAAATTTAGCTGGTCTGCACTTATTTTTGTTATTCTATTTTTTTGTTACTTTTCCTGTGCGTTACAACTCTATATTGTGTTATCGGGTCATTCGAATTTAATTGGGTTACGTGATGCGATAATTTATAGTTTAATTTGGCTGATACCAGTTCTGCTGTTTCCAAATCATACCCGGAAAATTGCCGCCGTTTATGGACTGATTATTGGCGCTTTGTCGCTTATCTCCATTGGTTACTTTGTGATTTATCGTCAAGAGTTTTCACAAAGTGTCTTTTTTGTTATGGCTGAATCAAACTACAATGAATCTCATGAATTTATTCAACAATATTTTAGCTTTAAGTTATTAGCAGTATTAGTGATTTATATTTTAATCGGTATTTATCTTTGGCGAAAAGTAAAACCGATTTATGTTAAAAATTCGACCAAGTGGATCTGCTCGCTGTTAATTATCACTTATGCTTTAATGCCGTTATTTATTAGTATGGCAGTTAAAAAGACTTCATTTGAAAAAGCGACAGCGCACTTAATGTCTCGCATGGAAACAACCGTGCCATGGCAACTTTTAAATAGCTATTTAGCCTATCGTTCGCAATTAACTAATATGGAAAATATTTTGAATCATTTGCAAACGCTGCCTGCTTTTGAAAATTTAAAAGATGCTAATGGTGATACACCAAGAACATTGGTGCTGGTCATTGGTGAGTCAACGTCTCGTCAACGTATGGGCATTTACGGTTATGACAGGCCGACAACACCACAAATAGAGCAATTTAAAAAAGAGAATCCGGAATTTTTGGTTTTCAATGACGTGGTATCATCAAGACCTTATACCATTGAGATATTGCAACAAGCTTTAACCTTTGCTGATGAACAGCATCCGGATCTCTATTTGAAAAAACCGTCGTTAATACATTTAATGAAACAGGCTGGTTATAAAACTTTTTGGATAACTAACCAGCAAACTATGACCAAACGCAATACAATGCTAACTATGTTTTCTAAGCAGGCCGATGAACAGTTTTATATGAATAACGATCGTAATCAAAGTTCAAGACAATATGACTCATCCGTTTTCGAACCCTTTAGAGAAGTGTTAAACGATCCGGCGCAGAAGAAATTTATTGTTATACACTTGCTTGGTACCCATATGAAATATTCCTTGCGTTATCCTAAAGATGAACAGTGGAATCACTTTAAAGATAAAGACAAAATAGCATTTAAGATTGATGATGATAAGTTAGACTATTATAACAGTTATGATAATGCGATCAGATATAACGATTATGTCACAACCACACTTTTTAACTTGTTTAAAAATAGTCAAGAAAACGGTTTTATGTTGTATTTTTCTGATCATGGGGAAGATGTTTACCAATCACCGCCACATGATGTGTTAGGGCGCAATGAAAAAGCACCAACCCAAACAATGTATACGGTACCATTTATGCTTTGGCAGTCGCCTAAGTGGCGAGCAAGTCATCCTAATAATTATCAAGCCTATGTAGGGCGTAAATTTAGTACTCAAGATTTGATTCACACATGGTCTGATTTAGCCGGTTTGAGTTATGATTCATACCAGCCGGAAAAAAGTATAGTGAACCCTAATTTTCATCAATCGATCCGCTGGATTGGCGATCCGTATGATAAAAATGGACTCATTGATTTCGATAAGTTGCTTAAGTAATTTTTTAGCGGTTTGCACAAGTTTTTAAGGTATGATATTGTATATTTATACAGTTATATTACCGATCTAGTTAAAAAGCCATTATGCGAAAAATTATTCATGTCGACATGGATTGTTTTTATGCCGCCGTTGAAATGCGAGATAATCCCCGTTACCGTAATATGCCAATTGCGGTAGGGGGTGATCCGCGTAAACGTGGCGTAGTTGCCACCGCAAATTATCAGGCTCGGCAATTTGGTATTCATAGTGCTATGTCAATGGCACAAGCGGTTAAGTTATGCCCTAATCTTAAGGTGATACCGGGCAGGCACGCTGTTTATAAAGAGGTATCAAATCAAATTCATCAAATTTTCCAGCGTTATACCAAAGCTATTGAAACACTATCGCTCGATGAGGCCTATTTAGATGTTACCGATTGTAAGTTATGCCAAGGGTCGGCGACCTTAATTGCGCAAGATATTCGTCAAACGATTTACAATGAGCTTGAACTTACCGCATCAGCGGGAGTGGCTCCGCTGAAATTCTTAGCCAAAATTGCATCTGACATGAATAAACCTAACGGGCAATATGTGATTACACCCGATGCCGTAAATAATTTTATTCAGCAATTACCGTTGAAAAAAATTCCTGGTGTCGGCAAAGTGACTGAAAAGAAATTGACTGAGCTAGGACTTTATACCTGTAAAGATGTGCTCAATTATGATTTAAACAAACTGCTTAATCAATTTGGTAAATTTGGTCGAATCTTATATGAACGCTGTCAAGGTATTGATGAACGAGAAGTGTGTAATGATCGGCAACGAAAATCAGTTGGGGTTGAGCGTACGTTGGTTAACGATATTCATAGTTGGGAAGAGTGCCTTATGCAGTTTGATCCTTTGTTTGATGAACTTGAAAAAAGATTAAGCAAAGTACGTTCTGATTTATCAATAGCCAGACAAGGGGTGAAATTCAAGTTTGATGATTTTCAGCTGACTACTCAAGAGCATGTGTGGTCGAAACTCGATAAACAGGATTTGATTGAACAGGCTTATAAAGTTTGGCATGAGCGCAGACAAGATCGGGGTGTGCGCCTTATCGGTTTTCATGTCACGCTTATCGATCCACAACTGGATAAACAATTGATTTTTAATTTTTGATTTTTGCTTAAGCAAAATTATCAAGTCTAAATAGAAGCACAATTAATGGTTAACAATAAAAGTAGGGGAGTGTTTAATCAAACCGCTCCCCTTTATTTTAAATTGAGCGATAGCCTAAAAGCTTACTTTAAGCATTGACCATTAGTGCTAATGACGTGTTTATACCATTCAAATGAATCTTTTTTATAACGTTTCATGCTACCGTTTCCTTCGTTATCACGGTCAACATAGATGACGCCATACCGTTTTTTCATTTCACCGGTGGTAAACGACACAACATCGATAATCCCCCATGCGGTATAACCCATAATATCAACGCCATCATAATCAATCGCTTTTAACATCGCCTTAATATGTGCGCCTAAGTATTCAATTCTTGGTTTATCATGAATTTGGTTACCATTTTCTAATTCGTCAATGGCACCAAAACCATTTTCGACAATAAATAACGGTAGCTGATAGCGATCATATAAGCGATTTAAGGTATAACGTAATCCCTCAGGGTCAATCGGCCAACCCCAATCACTACTTTTAATATAAGGATTTTCAACCGCATTTGGTAATGCGCCATTGACGATGTTATCGCGATTGTCGTTTTTCACATCCGCTTTAACTACTGTCGACATATAGTAACTAAAACCAATGTAATCGACGGTACCTTGTTTTAACAGTGCCAAATCGTCGGCTGTGATATCAAGTTTATACCCCTCACGTTCAAACTCTTTAAGCGCATAAGCCGGATAATAACCACGTACATGCACATCAGGGAAGAAGAAGCGTTGATGCATAGCGATTTCCGATGCCATCATATCCTCAGGATTACAAGAATATGGGTAAATAGGCACATGAGAAATCATACAACCAATTTGGAAATCCGGATTAATTTTTTTACCGGCGATTACCGCTTTCGCACTAGCTAATAGCTCATAGTGTGCGACTTGATAAAGGACTTCTTGTGGATTTTCACCCGGTTTGACTTGTACCCCGGAATTAGTCCAAAAGAAGATCGGATTACTGGTATCCATTTGGTTATTGATCTCATTGAATGTCATCCAGTATTTAACTTTATTTTTGTATCGTTCAAAACAAGCAATCGCAAATCGTTCAAAAAATTCTACCGTTTTACGATTACGGAAACCACCATAATGGCGGGCAATGTGTAATGGCATCTCAAAATGAGAAAGTGTTATCACCGGTTCAATTCCGTTAGCAATGAGTTCATCAAACACATTATCGTAAAAACGAAGGCCTTCTTCATTCGGCGTTAACTCATCTCCTTTAGGGAAAATACGTGTCCAAGCAATTGAAGTACGTAAACATTTTAAGCCTAATTCGGCAAACAACTTAATATCATCTTTATAATTATGATAAAAATCGATAGCAGTATGATTTGGATAAAATTTGTCTGCTTGAATATCTTGGGTAATTTGTCTTGGCACACCATGAGCACCAGCGGTCATAACATCAACAACGCTAGGACCTTTCCCGCCTTCGTTCCAGCCACCTTCGAATTGATGAGCGGCTAATGCACCGCCCCATAAAAATGGTTTTTGCTTCATATTTGTTGTTCCTTCTTATTGCTTAATTATAAATACGATATCTTCAGGGGTAACCGGTTTATTTTCCGTTAATGTGATCTGTTGATATTGATCGGTATTGACGATAATAATCGGCGTAATCAGTGGATAGCCTGCTTGTTTTATTTTGTCAGGATCGAAGCTGATAAGTAAATCCCCTTTATTGACTCTTTGGTTTAATGCTACATGGTAGCTAAATTCATTATTGGTTAAATTAACCGTATCAATTCCAACATGAATCAGCAATTCTACACCATTATCCAGTGTTAACCCGATAGCATGTTTAGAGCTTTCAAATACAGCGGTGACAATACCATTATCTGGTGCGTAAACATTGTTGTCAGTTGGCTCAATAGCAATACCTTCACCCATTAATTTTTGAGCAAAAGCTGGATCGGGTACTTCAGAAAGTGGTAAAGCACTGCCAGTCATAGGGCTTTGAATTTCAACTTCATCTAATATTACTTTAGGATTATCATTTTCAATGTTATTGGCACTACCTTTTTCGGTTTCATTGGTGCCTAAAAATTGCATTAATAATACAGGACCAAACAAGGCGATAGCTGATCCCAATAGGACGCCAGTGAAGGATCCGGTATGTTCCGGATTAATCGCATTCACAATTGTTAACGGTCCCGGTAAAGCGGCGTAAGTATAGTAATATGGTGAGAAGAAGCCAGCAACAATTCCACCTAACGCACCACATAAACAACCGTAAATAAATGGACGTTTAAAGCGTAAGTTTACCCCATAAATCGCTGGTTCTGTTATGCCAAACAAACCGGTAACAAATGCTGAAAGTGACACGCCTTTCATGTCTTTGCTTCTGGTTTTTAGATAAAAACCTAATGCCGCGCCCACTTGACCAATAACGGCAATAGTTTGGAACGCTTGGAATGAGTCTTGACCATATTGATTAATGTTTTCGATGATAACTGGCGTAATCCCCCAATGCACACCAAAAATAACAAATACTTGCCATACAGCACCAATAAGACCACCGGCAATCGAAGGCGCTAAATTAACCACCCAGTTATAACCGCTGGCAATATAGTGCGCTGCACCGGCGGTAATTGGACCAATTGCTAGTAGTGTAAGAGGTACCATAACAACTAAACAGATTAGTGGCATTAATAGTGGTTTAATGATGCTATGTAAGCGAGGCTCTAAAGCTCTTTCTAAATAAGACAATAACCAAACTAAAAAAAGTGGAGGTAGGACAGTAGAAGTATAAGTGGTTTCAGATAATGCAATACCGAATAAATCAATTTCTTGTCCGGATTTGATTAGTGTGGCTAATTCAGCCCATGTTGGTGATAGCAGCGCCGCACAACAAGCAACGGCAATATAAATATTACAGCGGAAATGTTGAGAAGCGGTTATGGCAATAAAGATTGGTAAAAAGGCAAAAGGAGCCCATGATATAAAGTTTAAAACTTGACAAGTACCGGTTGTCTCAAACGCCGGGTATGCTAATTTAATTAAAATCAGGATCCCTTGCAATATACCGGCAGCGGCCAAAACATACACAAATGGTGCAAATACCGCTGACATGGTAGCAATGATGCGATTAAGTACGCTGGCTTGGCTTTCATTGGTGACTTTATTATCGGTGTTGATAAGTTGAATAAAGGCGTTATAAACTTTTTCTACATTTGTTCCAATAACAATTTGTATTTGTCCTCCTTTTTCAACTACGGTGATCACACCGGGCATATTGGCAATATTGTCTTTTGCCTCAGGCGGTGTTTTCTCAGTTACTATACGCAAACGAGTAGTGCAACGAGCAACGGTGACAATATTATTTTCACCACCCAGCTCGTTTAAAATATCGACCGCAAGTTTATTATAATCTCTTATTTTTGATGACATCGATTAAGCTCCTTAGACTAATTAATGAGCTTATCTTAAACCTAATTTTAAAATTGTTAATGACCAATTATATTGTTTGTGATCTAGATCTGATTTTTAACCTAAACTGCTTACTAATTACTTAAAACAAGTTACAATGAGAGCTATTTATTTATAAAAACAATAAAGAGAAATAAATGCTAAAATATCAAGATGTTGCCGAAAAGATTAAACAAGAAATCTATCGGCAAAAATTGCCAAAAGACACTCAATTACCCAATATTGAAGGGTTAATTGCTCAATATCAAGTCAGTCGAACAACTATTATTAAGGCACTTAATCGATTAGAGCGGCATGGTGTTATCTATCAAATACAAGGTAGTGGCATCTTCGTACGACAACCTAAAAAGCAGGGGTTTCTTAATTTTCTAGAGAGTCATGGTTTTAGTGTTGATTTAAATGATCTACCTGGCACATCACAAGTCTTTAATGTCGATTTAATGCAGCCGAATGCTAAAGTGAAAGAGACCTTACAGTGTGATGATACTGAGCAAGTTTATTATATAAAACGTTTGCGTTATGTTGATGGCAAAGTGTATGGTTTTGAGCAATCATATTATCGCAAAAAGCTCGTACCCTACCTTAATAAAGAAATTGCCGAACACTCAATTTTTAGCTATGTTCAAGATATTTATAAAATTAATATTGGTTTTTCTGATAAATATTTTAAGGCAATTAAGCTTAATGATGAAATCGCACAATACTTAGGTTTACAAGCTGGCGATCCTGCACTTTGCGTTGAAGAAATTTTTTATACTTCAGCGGGTGAGCCATTTGATTTTTCAAAAATTATTTATCACTACGATAATGCAAAATTTTATGTACAAAGTCATTCTAAGTAAGATAAAGTCGTAAGGGAAAATCGAGCGGATAAAAAATTTCTCCTTAATTAGTAGCGAACTATCTTAACTAACTATCACAACTAACTATTACAAACAACTATCACAACCACTAATTAAGGAGATTAAATTACTAATTATTGTCAAGTAAAACATGTGGAACAAAGATATAAATCAATCTGGATCTAAACATAATATTACTCATTAACTTTCTGCTTAAGCATTTCAAAAGTACCGGTTATGATTAACTGCATTTTCTGCTCCGATTGAATCGAAATATCGACGCCTTTTTTTAGGTATCTATCCATACCAATACCCATACGTATAGAACCTCTATCCTCGAAGGAGTAATTATTGTTTAATTTTTCAACGATAGCTAAGTCTGTGATATCAATTCGGGTAGGTGCACCTAAAATATATTTTTTCGATAAAAATGAGGTTGCTTTATCTTCCAACTTCTGGAGTAATAATGGTTCAACATCTTCAATTGCTTTTTGCTTAGCTTTTGTTGAAACGTCGTAACGGGCATCATTGTTAACGATGATATCCAATTCTTGAGCTTTACCGATAATTTTACCTATTTCATCAATTTTATCTGTGCTAATCGCTAAACGGTGAGTGATCGTTTGATGTTTTTCTTTTAATCCGTCGGGGCTATAGGCGCTAACATCAGTAGCGGCAATTGAAGTAGTATCTAAGTTCAACTTATTTAATTTTTCAACAATGGCATAATAAATATCCCTTGCTTTTTTATCGGCTTCTTTTTCACTATTGGCTATTGCATTGATGATAAAATTATACGAATCAGAGTTTGGAGTTTGAGACTCGCCTACCAGTTCATAAATATTATGTTGACCTAATACTTCCTTTACTTTCATAAAACTATCATTATCTTCAATCGATATAAATATCGAATAGCGTGCTTTATATTGCCGCTCTATCCCTGCAACTTTTTTATATACTATTTCCTCTTTCTCTTGGTTGTCATACCCCACAGAAGTTAAACTTTTATCTGACAACCCTAATTTAATTAAATAATCTTTAAATTCTTTTATTTTCTTATCATTAATTTCTGATGCTTCGGTAAGTGTTAACCCTTCGCTATTGACTGTTACGCTAAAGTTTACAACATCCGGTTTCAATCTGATAATTTCTACATGTCTGACATCAATTGTTCCGACTGGAACTAAGCCATTTCCGTATTTAGATTTTTCAAGCTCAAGATAGGCATCAGTAACATTTAAGTTGTTAGAATTTGGAAAGGAATGGACTGCCGAAGCAGCCCCTAAGTTCAGGAACATCGCTAACAAAATCCCTGTTTTTTTTGTTTTTATTATATTTATCATTGTTTTCTTATCGCCTTATGTTTTTTTGTTGTATTACTGGTCAGTATCTTGTTTAAGATTTTAACAAGTATACGTTTTATTGTATGAAAGAGATTGTAATTCAAAAAAAATCAAATATGTCTTAAAAATGTATAAAGTTGTAAAAAGATGTAAAAACTTCGGAGTGATAAAATTGACAATAAATTGGGGGGTTAAAACAATAAATTGGCAAAAGCATCTTACGATGCTTTTGTTACTAACAATAGTTAAGTTATACGGGGTTGATTTTATTTGATTCCATACTCGGTACGGTAAGCTTCGACTTGATTTACTTGACCTTGTCTTGTTGGATCTTTGTAGAGATATTGAATAAGATCATCTAGAGTGATAATGGAAATGACATCACAATGATAGGTTTGTTTAATTTCTTGAATGGCAGATAAATCACCTCGTCCCTTTTCCTGACGATCTAAACAAATCAGGACACCCGCTAGTTTCGATTGATTATCTTCTAAAATGCGCATTGATTCACGAATCGCTGTACCGGCTGTAATTACATCGTCAACAAGCATAACACGTTGCTTATAGATTGAACTACCAACCAAGTTACCGCCTTCGCCATGGTCTTTAGCTTCTTTGCGGTTGAAGCAATAAGGAACATCTACATTATGGTGTTCTGATAAAGCAACAACCGTTGATGAAACAATTGGTATGCCTTTGTAGGCAGGTCCAAAAATAACATCGTATTTTAAGTTGGCATCCATCAATGCCGCAGCATAAAAACGGCCTAACAACGCTAAATCTTTACCGGTATTGAATAATCCAGCATTAAAAAAATAGGGGCTTTTTCTACCTGATTTTAAGGTGAATTCGCCAAATTTTAATGCTTGCCGATCCAAAGCAAATTCAATAAATTCACTTTTATATGATTTCATCGATTATCTCCAATTAATCTTTTAAGGCCTGTTTTTGAGCTTTTATAATAGTTGCTATGCCATTTTTGGCTAAGTCTAATAATTTTAATAACTCATCATGGCTAAATGGCTCACCTTCTGCTGTTCCTTGAATCTCAATTATGCGGCCATCGTCTGTCATAACGACATTCATATCAGTTTGCGCATTAGAATCTTCAATATATTCCAAATCACATATCGCTTCACCTTCTACAATGCCGACAGAAACAGCAGCAACTAAAGATTTAATCGGGTTTTGTTTGATTTGACCATTGGCTAACATGGTGTTAATAGCATCATTGAGTGCTACACAGGCGCCGGTAATCGATGCAGTTCGAGTACCACCGTCAGCTTGGATAACGTCGCAATCTAAAGTGATTGTGTATTCACCCAGTACTTTAAGGTCGATCATCGCTCGCAATGAACGGGCAATAAGACGTTGAATTTCCATTGTTCGACCAGTTTGTTTACCTTTAGCGGCTTCACGTTGCGTTCTTGAATTAGTCGCTCGTGGTAACATACCATATTCGGCGGTTACCCAACCTTGATTTTGACCTTTTAAAAAGCGCGGTACAGTTTCATCAACTGTTGCATTACAAAGTACTTTTGTTTCACCAAACTCAACTAATACAGATCCTTCTGCATGCTTAGTATAATGACGGGTAATTTTGATAGGGCGGACTTGTTCCGCAGTTCGACCAGACGGGCGCATGCAATTCTCCAGCAGTTTAAAAAAATGTCTTGATTATTCATTTAGGAGGACACCAACCAGATAGCGTTGATGTTTAGCCTAAGCTAAGGGCACATTATACAGAATTTGTGATACAATGCCCAGCAACATTTTGCTAAAATTAGGACACAATCATGATTTCAAGTATGACCGCTTATGCAAGAAAAGAGTTAAACCAATCATGGGGAAATGCTTCTTGGGAACTGCGCTCGGTCAATCAACGCTATTTAGAGACTTATATTCGATTACCAGAACAGTTTCGTTCACTTGAACCGCTGATTCGTGAACGTTTACGAAACCGATTAACACGAGGTAAAGTCGAATGTAGTTTACGATTCGAGTTAGACCCAGCTACTCAACATCAACAATTATCCTTAAATAAAGAGCTAGCTGAGCAAATATTAAATGCCGCTGATTGGATTGCCGCACAGCATCAATCCGGCGAAGTCAATCCGATTGATGTTTTACGTTGGCCTGGCGTTCTCTCCGCTAAAGAGCAAAATTTAGATACAATCTCACAAGAAATTTTAGCGTTATTAGAAACGGTATTAGATGAGTTTATTGCTGTTCGGGAACGTGAAGGACAAGCGTTAAGTCAACTCATCACTCAACGATTAGAAGGGATAAGCGCCGAAGTCGAGAAAATTCGTCTTTTCATGCCTCAAATACTTCAATGGCAAAAAGATCGGTTAAAAAGTAAGTTAGAAGAAGTAAATATTGACCTTGATAGTTCTCGATTAGAACAAGAGATAGTCCTGTTAGCTCAGCGAATTGATGTAGCTGAAGAGCTAGACCGTCTAATGACACATGTTAAAGAAACCTATTCAATCTTGAAGAAAAACGAAGCTGTCGGGCGTCGATTGGATTTTATGATGCAAGAATTTAACCGTGAGTCCAATACCATTGCCTCAAAATCAATTAATGCGCAAGTGACTGCTAGTGCAATTGAACTAAAAGTGTTGATAGAACAAATTAGAGAGCAAGTACAAAATATTGAGTAAGTTTAATTATTGCAGATACAAGTCATCAATTATCAAACTTATGTGATCTTCTCGCTTTTATGTTAACTTGGGCACAACAGGTATTGTATTTTGTTTGCCCAGTAGTTATTGCATAGAGTTATTGCATGTATTTATGTCTCTGTAGCTATTTTTCGTTAGTTTTCCCTGCCGATTTGACTCTTTTCTCCAATACCTTCATCCCTCAAAGTGAGAGCGTCTAGCGTGTTATTTGTCCTGACCTATCTAAATGTTATTTTGTAATTTCGTCAATCATCTTTAAATTGAGTTGAAATACCTTACCAATTCAGATCTTTACAATTTTTTGTTTATTTATCTTTACTTTTAACTTAGCCTGTCTAGAATAACAGACCTTTTTATAATCAATATCTATCATTGTCTAATGAAAATAATAATTAATTGACAATTTTAACGCTGACAGATGTTTACAAGTAGTCGTTTTTTGTATTTTGCTTCAACTTTTTAAATGTTTTAGAAATAAGTAAGGAATAGAATAATGAACCTTTCAAACAGTCAATACCAATTATCGAAAAAATTTCAATTAATTCCAACCATTTTGTTTACTGTAGTTGGTATTTTCATTGCCATTTTTCTGGGTGTTTTATATTCAATTATCTCAAGTTTTTCCCCGCTAATTCTGCTCGATATCGGCTTGGCTGTCGGGATGGCTTGGGTATTAACAACGATTACCAGTAATTTAACAAAGTTGGCAAAAGTAAGAAATGAGCTTGTCAGTTTTTTAATGGCGCTTATCATTTGTTTATTTGCTTACTATTCTGCGACGGTCACTTTTGAACTGTTGATCTTCGATATGGATTATGAATATTGGTTAGATTTTTTCCTTTCTCCTGTAACTGTATTTGACATTATTATCAGTGATATTATTCCTAATCGTGTCATAACTATTACTAAAGGTAGTTCAAAATCTGGTTTAGAAATATCAGGTATCTTGCTTGGCATTGTCTATTTAGTTGAGTTGATTGTGTTTTTATGGCCAGCTGCGGTTACACTAAATATGGATGATTGTTTTTGTGAGGACTGTCAAAAATGGTATTCTAAATTTAATTTTTATTCAGCAAGTGACGATTCGTTAGTGACTAATATTAATACTTGCCAGTCAGGCCATTATGCCGACGTATTGTCTCAGGTTGTTTTTTATAAAAATTTAAATGAATTAGTTCAGCAGTCCGAACCAACATCCGAAGAAATAACAGGATTGAATTACATTTACTGCCAATGTCCAAACTGTCATGAAAGAAACCTATTGAGTATTCTAAAAATCAAGCTGAAAAAAAATAAGAAAGAATATGAAGCGGTAACAGATTCTGACTCAATTCTAGTAAATAATAACTATATTGATGCAAAGACTGATGAAATTTTCCAAACTCAAAAACGAAATTTATATTAATTTGCAAAAATAGAACAACAGGGACATCGCTCCCTGTTGTTGTCTGCCTGATATGGTAAAGAAAACCGTATCTTTAGACGGTAAGATCGCAATGGCTTGTTGTCTGCCTGATATGGTAAAGAAAACCGTATCTTTAGACGGTAAGATCGCAATGGCTTGTTGTCTGCCTAATATGGTGAAGAAAACCGTATCTTTGGACGGTAAGATCGCAATGACTTGTTGTATGCTTGATATGGCGAAGAAAATCGTATCTTTAGACGGTAAGATCGCAATGGCTTGTTGTCTGCTTGATATGGCGAAGAAAACCGTATCTTTGGACGGTAAGATCGCAATGGCTTGTTGTATGCTTGATATAGCGAAGAAAACCGTATCTTTGGACGGTAAGATCGCAATGGCTTGTTGTATGCTTGATATAGCGAAGAAAACCGTATCTTTAGACGGTAAGATCGCAATGGCTTGTTGTATGCCTGATATGGCGAAGAAAACCGTATCTTTGGACGGTAAGATCGCAATGGCTTGTTGTATGCTTGATATGGCGAAGAAAACCGTATCTTTAGACGGTAAGATCGCAATGGCTTGTTGTATGCTTGATATGGCGAAGGAAACTGTATCTTTGGACGGTAAGATCGTAATGGCTTGTGATCTGCCTGATATGGTGAAGAAAACAAATTAAATTTTTAATATTTTTTTCAATCTTTTACTTTTGTAATAAAAGTAGAGGATATCTTGTTTTAATCTATCCACGGGGCGAACATGTCAATATTGTTAGCATAGAGATTAATTGCTATAGTCTTATAAAAAACGGCGCAAATCTGCGCCGTTTTCACTATCTCTGAATTTAATCAATGATTAGTCATTTAAACATTGTCGATTTTTAATTGATCTGAAATACCAAAACAGTACAAGATAAGCTGTTCCGGTTGAAAGCAGATCTGCGGTTGGTGATGCAGCCCAAACGCCATCAAAACCAAAAAATAGTGGCAAAATATATAAGGCAGGGAGCAAGATTAAAATTTGCCTTGAAAGGCTTAAAAGAATCGATATTTTTGCCATACCAATACATTGGAAAAAGCTAGTAGTTACCATTTGAAAGCCAACAAATGCAAAGGCTAAAGTAGTATAACGTAACGCAAGTGCTGATAGATCGACTAAATCTTTTTCGGAACTGAAGGCCCGGACTAAAATATCCGGGATAAAAAATCCTAATAGAAAACCGAATGTGGTTACTGCGGTTGCGACCTTAACTGCATAGATAAAAGTTTGCTTAACTCGAATATAATTTTTAGAGCCATAGTTGTAACCAATAATTGGTTGCATACCTTGATTAATGCCGATTACGATCATGATGATTAATGTAATAAGCCGGTTGGCATTTGAATAAGCGGCAATGGCATCATCGCCGGATTGATGTGCTGAAGATGCATAATGATTAAGTTGCCAGTTAATAAATACCACTACAATTGATGCGGCAACTTGCATAGCAAAAGGCGACATACCGATAGATAGTATGGCTTTTACATATTGTAAATTAAGCGTGAAATTGCGACGGTATAATTTTATATTACTGTTTTTACTTAAAAAATGCTGCATAACAAATATAAAGCTTATCAACATTGACAATGTTGTTGCCAGTGCTGCTCCTCGCATTCCCCAACCCAGTCCAATAATAAAAATCGGGGCTAAGATAATATTGGCTATTACACTCACAAACATGGTTACCATGGCTTTAAATGGATAGCCACTTGCTCGCATCATATTGTTGTAGTTGAAAGTCAGTGTGGTAAATATGCTGCCGGGTAAGAAGATCTCTAAAAATTCTTTTGCATAGGTATGATTGACCGGACTTGAGCCAACAAACCTTAAAACAGGATCAACAAAATAGAGCAACAGTGACAGCGTTATACCGCTCAACACTGCGGTAAGCATAAAGGAGGTACCGGCAACTTTCTCGGCATTATCGTTTTCACCACGACCTAAAAATATCGAAATCCGGCTTGCTGAACCAATACCTACTAGCATACCAATTCCTGCAGCTAAATTCATTACCGGTAAAATTAATCCTGCTGCGCTGAGCGCTTCTCGACCAATCCAGTGACCAATAAAGATGCCGTCAATAATATTATAAAGCGTATTAACAATAGTACCGATGATTGCCGGTAACGCATATTGCCAAAAGAGTAAGCTGATTTTTTTATTCTTAAAATCTTGATAGATATCTTGAGAGTGAGCCATATTATTTTTTCCCACTATTAGACGTTGTAAAGAAGTTTCAGAAATTGTATACGTTTGAGTATAAAATAGATACTAATGATGCGTTAGTCTAACAGAGTTACAAATTGTTGATAGAACTTTTATAGAGCTTTGTTAGAATATAGCATAATTTAATACTTCGATCCAAATAGGAATCCTTTCAATGAGTGTGCAAATAGAACAAGTTATTTTACATAAATTAATCAGAAAAAGTGATACTGAAATTGAATTACAATTACGTGATTCATTGCTGAGCAATCAGCAAGCGGTGGTCAATCTCATCGAAGATATCAATCGTATTTACAACAACAAAAGCAAAGCTTATGGTCTATTTAATAGCGAAAGTTTATTTGAACAATCTCTTAAAGAACTCCGCTTAGGGAATCAAGATTTTTTAAATTTTAGCCAAGAATCGACTAAGCAGTTACGTAATGAACTTGCCAAATACCCATTTGCTGAAGGCGGAACGGTGGTCTTTTGTCATTATCGTTATCTTGCTGTCGATTATTTAATTATTGCTGTGCTCAATAGTTGCTTTAGCATGTTGGTTAATGAACAATTAGATATTACTGAAACTCAATACTTAGATATTGATCATGCTGACATTATCGCTCGAATCGATATAACAGAATGGGAAACGGAAGCTGACTCTAAACGTTATTTAACCTTCTTAAAAGGGCGAGTTGGGCGTAAAGTATCTGACTTTTTTATGGATTATTTAGGTGCCAGCGAAGGGTTAGATGCTAAAGCACAAAATAAAACGCTGGTGAAAGCGGTTGATGATTATTGTCAGGAAATGCAATTTGATAAACAAGACAAAGTTCACGCACGTGAAAATGTTTACAATTATTGCCAAGCTCAGTTGCAAGCCGGTGAAGAAATTGAGCTTAAAAATCTTGCTAATGAATTACCAACTAATGGCGATAACAATTTTATGGAATTTGTTAAAAACAGTGATTACGATTTGGAAGAAACGTTTCCGGTTGATCGTAGTGCATTGCGACAACTTAAAAAATTTTCAGGAAGTGGTGGGGGATTAACATTAAGCTTTGATTCCGACCTATTGGGTGAACGTGTTAAATGGGATCCGCAAACCGACTCATTAGTCATAAAAGGTGTACCGCCTAATTTGCGTGATCAGTTGCAACGTAATAGTGGTTCAAACTAATTATAAGTTCCCTTTTTTTTAACACCATTATCAGGATTCACAAATATGAAATATGTCGGTGCGCATGTCAGCGCTTCTGGTGGGGTCGATAACGCCCCAATTAATGCTTATCAAATCGGCGCGACTGCATTTGCGCTATTTACCAAAAATCAACGTCAATGGCATGCTAAGCCGCTCGAAACCAGCATGATTGATAGCTTTAAAAAGCGCTGTGAAAAATATGGTTTCACCAGCAAACAAATATTGCCACATGATAGTTACCTTATTAATTTAGGTCATCCGGATAGTGAACAACTTGAAAAATCACGCACCGCCTTTTTAGATGAAATGCAGCGCTGTGAGCAACTCGGATTAACCTTGCTTAATTTTCATCCGGGTAGCCACTTAAAGCAGATATCAGTTGATGAATGCCTCAGCCGTATTGCTCAATCCATTAACATGACTTTAGATAAAACTAGCAATGTCGTTGCAGTGATAGAAAATACCGCAGGTCAAGGCTCTAATTTAGGTTATAAATTTGAACATTTGGCTCAAATTATTGATCAGGTAGAAGATAAAAGTCGCGTCGGTGTCTGTATCGATACCTGTCACGCCTTTGCAGCTGGTTATGATTTACGTACTGAAAAAGCTTGTCAAGAAACCTTCGCCGAATTTGAAAAAATTGTTGGTTTTAAATATTTACGAGGCATGCATTTAAACGATGCCAAAAGTGAACTTGCCAGCCATGTTGACCGCCATAATAGTTTAGGAAAAGGAAACATTGGTGAAACGGCTTTTAAATATATTATGCAAGATCCAAGAATTGATGAAATCCCGCTGATTCTCGAAACTATCGACCCGGATATTTGGGCGCAAGAAATTGCATGGTTAAAAGCACAGAGTAAAGAAAATTAAATTAAAAATACCATTGGAGAGAGCAACTATTCAAAGATTTACCTTTAGTGGTATTTTGCTTTGAATAGTTCGTATTTAGCTGTGAAGACTTCGATTTTATTTCCCTTACAATGACGGAATAACACCAAAGGTGATAATCGCCATTAAATGGAACGTTCAAGACATTGTCTGGTTGTAATTTAACCAAAGTACATTGGTATTTGAAAGAATTACAATAACAATAAAGGTAATAGGAAGGTACACAAAGTGTGCTAAAACAGTGAACCAGACAACCAGTAGCCTAACGTTGTCTTATAAAAAAGTGCATAGGAAATAAAATGAAAAAGCAGTTATATTTATTACTGATGAGTTTTATCGCATTGTTATTACTCAGCAATTGCAGCACCAACACCAAGTCGAATAAATCTGAAACTTCCAGATCGAATTTAAAGGTCATAAAAGATGTCGATATATATCATATGCTGATAATCGAAGATATCGACCCTGGTAGGGTATTTTTTCACGTATCGTTATCAGAAACTTTACCGCTCGATGCTGACAAAGAAATATTGCCTGCCAATCTAACTCAAAAAAAATATACATTAACCGACAAAGAACGTAAATTGTTTATGAAAATGGCAGGGATTGGAGAAGATGCGTATTTCTGGATTTATGATTACACAGACAATCAACTATACTCCTATCCAATTTTATCTATGGAAGCAACGGCGATATTAGATTCTTATAGATCCGATCGTTCGCCTCCTTATGATACGAGAGATTATCGAATTGGATTCGAATTACCGCAAGAATTATTGCCAAGGTTTCGTTCAGATTATGATTTATTGGTTTCTATAACAAAAGATAATCCTTTTGCACTAGAACGACTTACACCACTTGATTGGCGGTTAATTCCAAATGCAAATTATCCGGATACAGGACCAGATAAATTATCAAATAGAAATTATGGAAATGTCCCAAAGTATCTAAAAAGTTACATGGCCAATGCGAATAATTTGACTTTTTATGTTCAGGATTATGTAGATGAAAAAGAGCCAAAACAAAGGGATATTTATAAAATTTTTGAAAGAGAACTTGTAGTTGTTGATAAATTAGGTAACACGCTTTTTAAAAGGCGCATGTACCAAGGTGAAGGTATGTCATTAGTTGGGTTGAATAATTACCATGATTATAAAAATGAAAAATTCCAATGGGCAGGACAATTATTCAAAGATTTACCACCAGTAGTATTTGGTTTTGAGTGGTTTTCATTTGGTTGTGAAGGCCTCGATTTTATTGTCCCTTACGAGGAAAGAATAGATTTTAAATGTGATAATCGCCATTAAATGGGACTTTCAAGACATTATCCAGTTAAAATTTAACCAAAGTACATTGGTATTTGAAAGAATTACAATAAAAATGTAATAGAAAGGCACACTAAGTTTGCTAAAAAAATTAAAATAACAAATGTAACTAACGATATTAAATCAGTTTTGATTAAACTGATTTAATATCCAATTCCCCTATCAGGGAAACAATTTCTGGCAAAATATCCAAAATTAATGCTAATTGTTGTATAACCAGCAGATCATTATTGATTTGATCATCATTGTTTGAAATAGACTCAATATAATTAGCCACCGATTGCTTAATCGGTTGGTATTCGGTGTCTAATTGCTTTACAGTGAGCATATTGATGATATAAACCGTCAGATCATCAAACAATTCCAAGGTTTGTTCGGAAACCTGTTTATCGCGATGTGCACCTAAAGTGGAAAGATAGCTGATCAGTGTATGGTTGAGTGTCAACAACCGAAATCCGCTATCGATTACCGCTGGATTCATATGTGGCTCTTTGGTCATCAAACTAATCAATGACGACAGATCGGCATTGCTATCATGCGCAGCACGGCGAGCCACACGATATTGTGGATCATTACTTTTACCTGTTAGATATTGGTGGCCGATTAAGGCTA
Source organism: Gilliamella sp. ESL0405 (assembly GCF_019469205.1). Taxonomy (NCBI): domain Bacteria; kingdom Pseudomonadati; phylum Pseudomonadota; class Gammaproteobacteria; order Orbales; family Orbaceae; genus Gilliamella; species Gilliamella sp. ESL0405. The sequence continues at coordinate 1,083,264 of NZ_CP048265.1, forward strand.
AATAATGACTGTCATCATGGCAAACACGATCAACTAATTTCGATAAATTGCGAAATTTCCAGTCTGGCCAAATAAAACTGACCGCAAACCAAGCTATAAAACAACCAATTAGGGTTGCGATAATTCTTGAAACTGCAACCTCGATACTACTTTCACCAATTAAGCTAAAGCTAAAAAATACCAATAGAGTTATAAAAGCAGTTGCATAAGCATATTGCGAATTTTTAAAGAGAAAAAATAACCAACCGGTTAGAATTATTAATATCAGTTGCGCTTCAACAGTTGGAAATAAATAAGTTAACGGAATACCAACTATAATCCCTAAAATTGTTCCAAGTACCCGCAATTTCAATCGATATTTAGTGGTTGAATAGTTAGGTTGGCAGACAAAAAGGCTGGTTAAAATAATCCAATAACCGTGCGACAGATGCGAAAAAGCGATCACCATATAGCCAACAAAAAGTACCACACTCATTCGTATAGCATGCCGAAACAGCGCCGATTTAATGGTTAAGTTATGTTTAATTTTGGCAAAAAAATCATAAAAGCTGGTTAACTCTTCATCTACGAGTTGATTGTTTTCCTGCTCTTTGGAAAGGTGTTGTTCGGTATCGATATTGGCTAACAGTAGATCAATAGACTGTAAATTTTGTAGTAGATTTTGCAATGATTTAATTAGTAAGCTATGGCTATGATTATTAGCTTGATATTGATTAATTGCCTCCTCAAGATATGCAAAATAGCGGGCAAATAATGGGTCGTGTTGATAAGTTTGATTTAATTTAATCGATAAGGCTAATTTTGCGCACGCTTTAGCTTGTAAATTCAAGATTCGAGCAAAACGAAATAAAATATCACTATGCTTAAATTGCTTACTCAATGCTTGATAATCACCATGAGAAGAGCTAGCTCTTTCATGAATATCTTGCGCAACGAAATAGTAACTAAGCATCTTTCTTATATAGGATTGACCACGATAGCTTTTTAACCGATTAAATAGTGAGCGTTTGGCTTGATTAAAAACCGCAATTAATTGATTATTACTTTCTGTTAATTCCAGCGTCTGTTTAGAAAATCTGTCTGTTTCATCAGGGTCAAACATTGCGGCTTTGGCATCCAAATATTGTGCTAACTTGATAAAACAATCGGTCAATGTTTGCTGAGTGGTTCGGATTGGTTGAATAATCGATTCAATTAGTGCAACGACATTGTACCAAAGTGCTCCTAAGAGTAGAAAACAGGGTAAGGTATAATTATCATTAAATAAATTATGCCCCAGCATGGTATAAGCGGCGATGAGCAACGAGCCAAAGGCAATAACACCATATCTTTGCCCTAAAGAGCCAAGCATAATAAAGATAAAGGTAGAGCAAACTAATCCAATAATAAATAACAACGGAAAATCGAATAACAGTTCGACTGAAAAAGTGGCAATGGCAAAGCAAACTAGGGTTAAAACAATATTGATACAGCGGCTTAATAGTCGGGTATCAATTTCTGATAATCCAGCAGCAACAACACCCAGCGTTAAAGGTATGACTAATGACACATAGCCTAAATACCATGGCACTAACGTTGAGCCTGTTAAGCTAATTAACATACGAATACTGAAAATGAGATTACTGCTGTAAAAAACTTTACGTAAAGTTAAGAGAATTGTTTGCACGATTGTATATGTCAGTTGCAATGATTATGAGTAGCATACTATATTGTTCAAAGGAGTAAAAGAGTAAGGCCACTGAGCAAAATTAACTGATTAATTATTAACATCACTCAATTTAACCCTATAAATTATTTTGAAAAAACAGTTGAAATGGCTGAATATTACTACTGGTTATTTGTTGTTTAAAACTATTTATCACAAAAATAGGCAAAGCCTTTTAGTTGGCTATATCGTTGCTAAATTATCTTTGAAAAAATTATTATTGATTGATTTTTAGTAAGTTATCTCGTTTTAAATGTTTATATTTTGTGATTTGTTTTTCAACAATCGACCAGAGTTTAGGTTATACATCTAGCAAATGGAATTGATGAGAATAGGACTGATTTAAAATCTACGTTAAAATAGAGCAAATTTTTGAAATATCATTAAAAGGAATCCATTTTTATGACAACTGAAATGACAACGCTGGATAAAATTAAAAAACAAATTGCCGACAATCCAATTATTCTTTATATGAAAGGATCGCCAAAATTGCCTAGTTGTGGTTTTTCGGCGCAAGCTGTGCAAGTTTTATCGCAATGTGGCGTGCCATTTGCTTATGTTGATATTTTGCAAAATCCGGATATTCGTGCGCAATTGCCGGCATTTGCCAATTGGCCAACTTTCCCTCAATTATGGGTAGAAGGTGAGTTAGTCGGTGGTTGTGATATTATGTTAGAGATGTATCAAACCGGTGAATTACAATCGCTAATTAAACAAACCGCGGAAAAACATAAATCTGCATAATCATTTGATTATTCATTAAAAAGGGAGTATTCACTCCCTTTATTATTGGTGTTAACTATTATTGGTGTTAACTATTATTAGTGTTAACTATGAAGCTGTTCATTTGGCATCAGTGGCCAGCCGCCTAGTCGTTTAAACCGATTGACCATTTCACAAAATAAGATAGCTGTTTTTTCTGTATCATAAAGCGCTGAATGGGCTTGTTTATGATCGAACGGAATATTTGCCGTTTCACATGCTTTAGCCAGAACTGTTTGCCCAAATACTAAACCACAAAGTGATGCGGTATCAAAGGTGGCAAACGGGTGAAAAGGGTTGCGTTTAATGCCAGCTCTTTCAGCTGCAGTCATCAAAAAACTGTGATCAAAATGTGCATTATGTGCCACAATCACCGCTCGGGTACAGTCATTGGCTTTGATTCCGCTGCGCACCATTTTAAAGATAGCTTCAAGTGCAACTTTCTCATCAACTGCGCCACGTAAAGGGTTGTCAGGATCAATGCCATTAAAAGCTAATGCAGTAGGCTCTAAAATCGCATCGGCAAAAGGATTAACATTAAATTGCAATGTTTGATCAGGCTCCAGCCAGCCGTCATCCGTCATTTTCAGCGTAATGGCTGCGATCTCTAAAATAGCATTGAGTTTTGGATCAAATCCGGAGGTTTCTATATCAATAACCACCGGATAGAATCCACGAAAACGTTCACAGAGTTTAGTGTTAGGCACAATATTCGTCTTATCTATCTGAAATGAGAGTTATTATGCCAGTTTTTACGTTATTCGCCTAGTTTTACCTGAGTGACCTTAGCATTTTCGCTATAAATCAGTGATCACTTCAATTATATACTTTAGTTTAAACGTGATAGTTTTTGCTTTGATTGTTCTATCTCTTTAATCCATTGTGAATTAATTCGTTTCGAGTGTTTAGGCATATGTTTTAAACGTTGTTCAATGGTTTGTAATACTGCTCTAGCCTGATCAATTTCGTTCCAATTGATTAATGTTTGTAAATAATAGGAAATCGCTTCTAAACTTGGGTAGTAACTAATAAGCGCATCAAATTCTTGATTTGCCTGCTGTTTATCATCTAACGCAACCAAAATTTTAGTGTAAAGTAAATGACCTTCCTCAGAATTGTAATTTGGATTCTTTTCTCTCAGATAATCAAGCTGTTGTTTTGCTTTATTAAATTGTTTATCTTCGTAAAGTGCATTAGCGTATTGCAACAAGATGTCCGGCGCAGTTTGATAAATACCGGTTAATGCTTCTTCATAAAAAGGTAATGCCTCGCTAGCACGATTGCTATCAACTAGTGCTTTAGCTAAGCTTAATTTTGCATCGACAGTGGGTGATAAATCATAATTTTTTTGTGCTTCACGTAGTGAACGCTGTGGATCAAGTGCTTTGCGCAATTTGGATTCAAATTGGTAACCAACGTGGGTAGCGCGAATATCGGAAAGATAGATTGCAAAAAAATAGACGACACTGCCTAGTATCGGGAAAAGAAATAGAATATAGAGCCATATACGATCTTGACCGTTTTTAACAGCATGAATGGCAAAAAATAATGCAATAACGATACTTATTACAACTAATAGTGGCATACTATATGTCCTTCAACTCCAAAAAAGTGCAAATTTAGCATAATAATCGGTTTGAATAAACTGTTTCGCAGTGTGTTTTAACTAAATTTTAATCAGTAAATTACACCAAGTTTTTTAGTTTGTTGCGCCCTGCGTCAATTTTTCACAAGATTTAACTGGAAAACAAGTCAATCAGCAATTGATCAATGTAAAAAGTGCTTTTATCCTAATTTGTTTAAAGTAACAGGTAGAATCTTTTTGTTGTGATTGGTTAAAGTCAATGGGTTAACGAGGCATTATTTTACATCAAGATTTATCTTGAATCAGCAAAATGATAATGGGCTGCCAATCGTAGTGGATAAATGAGAATTAGGTTAATTATCACTTCAACATAATATCACGTGAGATATTTTCAGAAAGCGTCTATAATTGGCGTCAATTAAAAGGACTCAACATTTTAAAGCTAATTTTAACGGTTAGCTGTTTGTCAAAAAGTTTCAGATTTACCCTATGTTTTAGTATAAAAATAGCGAGGAGTATTGTGCATAATTTCGAACTTCAACACATTATTGATACTGAACTGCAAGTATTACGCTATCGTGACTATGCCCCCAATGGATTACAAGTGCAAGGCCGAAGTGAAATTAAAAAAATTGTGACTGGGGTTACAGCTTGTCAACGCTTGTTAGATAAGGCGGTTGAATTGCAAGCCGATGCGGTATTAGTTCATCATGGCTATTTTTGGAAAAGTGAACCGCAAACCATTACCGGCATAAAATATCAACGACTCAAAACGCTACTCTCGAATGACATTAACTTGTTTGGTTATCATTTACCATTAGACGGTCACCCAATCCTAGGAAATAATGCACAATTAGCCCAGCGATTAAATATCGAAATGGATAAGCGTGAAGATATAACCGATCTGCTGTTTAAAGGTAGCTTATCTGAAGCGATGACTGCATTAGAATTCAAAAATTTACTTGAAAAAATCTTACACAACAATCAATCCTCCGTTCTGTTTTGTGGTGATAATGCCCCTGAGGTGATTCAACGTGTAGCTTGGTGTAGCGGCGGCGGACAAGATTTTATTGAAACCGCTGCCTTGCAAGGATTTGATGCTTTTTTTACTGGCGAAGTCTCTGAACGAACTATTCACATTGCACGTGAATACGGTATCAATTTTTATGCCTGTGGACATCATGCTACTGAGCGATATGGTATTAAAACGCTAGGTGAATGGTTAGCGCGAAACTATAACTTAGAAAATATTTTTATCGATATTGATAATCCTGCATAACAAAAGTTGAATTTAAATAAGAAATATCGCATACTTATTCGCAGTTTTTTTATTCTTTTAAGTTGTTTTATAAACACATAATATGAGAGGTCGCTTTATGTTTACAGGAAGTCTGGTCGCACTTGTCACCCCAATGGATACTAAAGGAAATGTCGACCATGTAAGCTTAAAAAAATTGGTAGAATATCATATTGCAAGCGGCACTTGTGCTATTGTTTCAGTTGGTACCACTGGCGAATCAGCAACGCTTGATCATCATGAACATATTGATGTCATCAAACGCACTATTGAGTACGCTGATGGTCGCATTGACATCATTGCCGGCACTGGCGCTAATGCAACTAAAGAAGCCATTGAATTAACCCGCCGGGTTGAAAATATTGGCGTAGTGGGATGTTTGACCGTTGCGCCATACTACAATAAGCCTACTCAAGAAGGCATGTATCAACATTTCAAAGCGATAGCCGAAAGCACAGCGCTACCCCAAATTCTTTATAATGTACCGGGCAGAACCAGCAGCGATATCAAACCTGAAACGGTAGGGCGATTAGCCAAAATTAAAAATATCGTGGCACTAAAAGATGCAACAGGTGACTTATCTCGAGTTTATAAAACCAGAAAATTAGTCGGCGATGATTTCAAACTGCTCAGCGGTGATGATTCAACCTTTTTAGATTTTATGATTTTAGGTGGCGATGGTGTCATTTCTGTTACCGCTAATGTGGCAGCAAAACAGGTCGCAACTGTTTGTGAACTTGCTGCGCAAAACAAAATTAAAGAAGCACGAATGTTGAATGATACACTATTAGCTTTGCATAGTAATTTATTTATTGAACCAAACCCAACGCCAGTAAAATGGGCTTGTGCAAAATTAGGTTTAATGGAAAATGCAACAATCCGTTTACCATTGGTATCGCTGAGCGAAGCTTCAATTCCTGTGGTTGAAAAAGCGTTAAAAGAAGCCAATTTACTGTAATTTATGTATAACCTTTAATTAATAAGCAGATATCTATGTTTAATAAAACTTTATCTAAAAGTAATGCCATAAAAAAAATCGCTATTTTAACAACAATAGTTTCTGTATTTCTTGTTGGCTGTGGTAGTGATCAAAATTACAAACGTGAAGTCGACGGTAATGAAGATTATCTTCAATCACCGGCACTAAAACCGTTAATCATTCCGCAAGGTGTCAGTGTTCCTGCTGAAACGAATGATTATTACGTTGATAATAACGAGGTGCAAGGTGCATTGGGCAAAAAACTAGATATTAGACCGCCAGTTTTACCGATTCCTACTATTGCCGATGCATTTGCTGACTACAGTAATGGCGCAGTCACTTTTAATACGCCATTGAGTGATAATGTTTGGGGGCGAATTGGTAATGTTTTAACAAATAAAAACATCCCAATTAAACACAGTGATAATAAATCAATTACGACTGACAAAGCGTTTATTGTTCGGGCTGATGAAGATCAATCCATTGAAGCTTCCTTTGTTTTTAACAGAGAAGTGCTCGGTCAAACAGAAACAATTACGTTACGTTTAACTTCGTTAACACGTGGAAATGAAGATATCTTATCCCAACCAATTGAAGTTCAACGTTATGTAGTGGGCTTATTCAATGATATTATGGATGAAGTTGCCCCTGAATCTTTACGTGTGGTACCACGCAAAACAGATAATGATGAAAATTCAGGTGCAGAGCAAACAGAAAGATCATCACTAAGCCAAGAATTGAAAGAAGATCTTAAAAACTAATTTCTGATAAATAACCCGGTTGAGTCTTATCGGACGGGTTTTTCGTTAAAGCTTAAAGGAGCAGGCAATGTTGCTATTTCAAGTTATCTGTCTAATGAGTGCTAATCATAGCAACACTATAGTTTTGAATTTAAGGAGCGATTAGCTCCTTAATTATTTATTGGCAATTTGATATAAGGTTATAAAGATGAAAAAGTTGGTTGAGCTTTATCGTGGTAAAGCAAAAACGGTCTATACCACTGACAATCCTGAACTCTTAATTCTTGAGTTTAGAAATGATACATCTGCATTCGATGGACTACGAATTGAACAATTAGAACGTAAAGGTATGGTAAACAATAAATTTAACTACTTTATTATGACGAAATTGCGTGAAGCGGGTATTCCAACCCAAGTTGAAGCTTTACTATCAGATAATGAAGTTATCGTAAAAAAACTTGAAATGTTGCCCGTTGAGTGCGTGGTACGCAATCGTGCGGCAGGGTCGTTAGTTAAGCGCTTAGGTATTGAAGAGGGCAGAGTACTCAATCCGCCAACATTTGAATTATTTTTGAAGAACGATGCGTTACATGATCCAATGGTTAACCGCTCGCACTGCAAAACATTCGGCTTAGCCAGTGATGAACAGCTTGATGAAATGCAAGCGCTAAGCTTTAAAATCAATACCATATTAACTGAATTATTCGATAAAGCCGGATTAATTTTAGTTGATTACAAATTAGAGTTTGGCTTATTTGACGGCGAAATTACCTTAGGCGATGAGTTTTCACCTGACGGATGTCGTTTATGGGAAAAAGAGACTTTGAAAAAAATGGATAAAGACCGTTTTCGTCAAGGATTGGGTGGCGTCATTGAAGCTTACGAAGAAGTCGCTAAGCGTATTGGTGTTCCATTGTAATGTTTGCTCAGTTTGATATCTCTTTTTTTCTACTATTGGGATTAGCAGCGCTGTGTTATTTAACCCATAATAACACAGTGACGTTTGCCGTTTTACTGTTGTTACTTTTCAAACTTACACCCCTTATCAGCTATTTCCCATTTCTGAATAAATATGGTTTAACCATTGGCATTGTTATTTTAACCGCGGCAATGATGGTACCTTTAGCCGACGGATCATTAAAGATTAGTGACATTGTTAAATCATTTACCACATGGCAATCTTTGCTGGCGATTTTAGTGGGTATATTGGTTTCATGGCTTGGCACCCGTGGCATTTCGTTAATTGGTGCTCAGCCAACTATAATCAATGGCTTAATTATTGGTACGCTAATTGGCGTTGCCTTCTTTAAAGGTATTCCTGTTGGTCCTTTGATTGCCGCCGGCATATTATCCTTGCTGATTGGAAAAAGTTAAGCTATGAATCCTAATAGCACCAGAAAGCTATGGGTGTTACATGGTGAGGCAAAGCAACTAATTAACCAATTAAGTAACACAATCGATAAGCATCAAGGCGATTGGATAACAGTTACTGCGCAGTCCGGCTTGCCCGATTATCTCCCGAATATTGTTGAGCCAACTAAAACCAAAGCTTTGCTCGGTCAACAATATTTGCATGCCATTTTTGATGCCACCGAAGCATTTAATCTTGATGCTTTTGCTATGTTGGTTGGTACACTGGTGAAAGGCAGTGTATTAATATTACTGTTACCGCAGAATTTTAATGATTGGCAAGATCAGGACAGTTTACGGTGGAATGAAAGTTGCTTACCTATTGGTGTGCCTAACTTTGTTGCGCATTTGCAACAAACGTTAGCTGAGTTTGCCGGCTTTCTCAGTCAAGATTTTCCACCAATAGATACGCTCGCAATTGACGTGTCTGAGCAGCAAAAAGTACTCACACAGCTTTTAGAGAGTGATAAACGCATTAATGTTTTGCTTGCTAAAAGAGGGCGTGGCAAATCCGCTTTAGCCGGTCTATTTAGCCATCATCAACCTTGTCAAGTAACTGCTCCAAACAAGGGTGCGCTGGCCACTTTTTTTGAATTTGCTAAGCCCGATATCCGGTTTGATGCGCCCGATGACTTAATTGAAAACGCTACCGAACTGGTAGCCGATTACTTGATTATTGACGAAGCTGCCATGATCCCATTACCGATGCTCGACAAATTACTAAATTTAGCATTAGCGCAAAATCGTCGGGTATTATTAACCACCACCGTTGAAGGCTATGAAGGTACCGGTCAGGGTTTTTTACTAAAACTTTTACACGATAAATCCTATCAAATTTTTGCGCTTAACACGCCAATTCGCTGGCAAGCTGGGGATGTGGTTGAGCAATTTACCGATCGTCTATTACTAAACGGTGGCTTGAGCCAAGCAGATTCTTCACCTAGCTATTCACAATCAGTGAGTTACTCAAAGGTAAATAGATCGAATATTAGCCTATTAAGGTCGATCTTTTATTTGTTAAAAATGGCGCATTATCAAACCACATTAATCGATTTAAGGCGCCTGTTTGATGCGCAAAACTTAAGCGTATTTCAAGCTACTATGGCTGATAAAACCATTGCCGCCGCTGTCACCATTGATGAGGGTAATTTGCCCGATGAGCTGATCGAACAAGTATGGCAAGGTAGCCGTCGACCTAAAGGTAATTTAGTGGCGCAATCCTTAGTTGCTCATGCCGGTGAAAAACAAGCCGGTCAGTTACACTCTTTAAGGATTAATCGTATCGTGGTTGCCAGTGATTATCGTCGACAACATATTGCCAGGCAATTAATCGAAACGATTATGGCAAAAGCAATCAATCAGCATCATGATTTTTTATCTGTAAGCTTTGCCTACAGTGAAGAAAATTATCGGTTTTGGCTAGCTTGTGGTTTTACGCCAGTCCATATTGCGAGCCATAAACAAGCCAGTAGTGGTAGTTACTCTGTTATGGCATTGCGACCTTTGACCGAACAAGGGCAGGCATTAACTGACAAATTACAGCGAAAACTTGCCCGCAATGCGTTTTGGCTTAAAAATATTATCGATTTACCTTTTGATACAATGTTAAACATCGATGATAACCAACATTTATCAATACAAGATATAGATGAACTTTATGGATTTTGCTGCTATCATCGTCCTTTTCAAGCAACTTATGCTGCACTTTGCCGATTATGTCAGCACCATGAGCAACAATTACCCTTAGTAAAATTAACCATTTTAAAAACGTTACTGCAAAATCCTCAAAGTGAGCAACAAGTGATAAAACAGTATCACTTAACCGGCCGAAATGACTTAATGAAGGCGATTAAGCAAGAAGTTAAACAGTGCCTTAAATCATTATCTTAAACTATTTAAACGTGAATTAAATGACCACAGTGTTATCACTGATCGTTTTAATATAACTATTTTCGGCACTAAATTTAAATTAAAGGAACTGAATGTGAATTCAAACAAACTAGAAGATAAAAATGACAATCGACATTTTAATCAACCTCAATTACATAGAAAATCGGGGTTTGATTATTTTATGCAAGGTTGGTCTTTGGCGTTTAGTCCCGGTATTAAGCGCTATGTTTTTTTACCGCTGATTGCAAATATTGTGATTATGTCAGCGCTATTTTATTGGTTTTTCACCTCGATTACCGGCTTTGTGGATTGGGGATTATCTTTCGTACCTAGCTGGCTGCATTGGCTCGGCTACATTATCGGTTTTATTGTGATTATAATGCTGGTGATACTCTTTTGTTACTTTTTCAGTACCGTAGCCAACCTGATTGCTGCGCCATTTAATGGTTTGCTTGCTGAGCAAGTTGAAGCGCAATTAACCGGTATTACATCCCCCGATACCTCGTGGTTAAGTTTAATCAAAGATCTACCTAGGATTTTTCGTCGTGAACTGCAAAAATTAGGTTATTATTTACTGTGGGCAATTCCAATTCTACTTAGCTATTTTATTCCGGTTTTTGGGCAATCGGTAACGCCGGTGATCTGGTTTTTATTTACCGCATGGCAAGTTAATATCCAATATGCTGATTATGCATTTGATAATCATAAGATCACCTTTGACCGAATGCGACAACTACTTCGACAAGACCGTGCAGATAATTTAATCTTTGGCAGTTTAGTCAGCCTTTTTACCATGGTGCCATTGTTAAATTTAATTATTATGCCAATTGCTGTTTGTGGTTCGACAGCAATGTGGGTCGATCGTTATCGTCATCCGGCGCTGTTTTCAAGCAATAAGGAAGATTTTCGCTAAACGTATTAATTTTTATGCGGTTTATTGTTTGACGGCCAATCATCGTCATCATCATCTTGATAAGGGATAGGTTTTATCCCTTTCTTTTTTTCAAGATAGTGTTTATAGCTAAGTTTGTTTAACGCTTTAATGGTGTTAATAAAGATACCAATTAAGATGATTAAAATAATCCACCAATAATCTTTTAGCCATTCCATGTTATCTCCTTTTGCAAAGGTCATGTGCTTGATATCAAGCGGAGTGATAAACTACCGCTTTATGATCAGTTTAAAAACGCTGAAATTAAATAGCTGTTAGGTCAATAATAACTGTTCAAGTATGTTTTGATAGATAGCAGTTAAAGTAATGATATCCTGACAATTAGCATTTTCATTGACTTTATGAATGGTTTTATTAAGCACGCCTAATTCGATAACCTGACATCCCATTTTGGCAATAAAACGGCCGTCCGATGTGCCACCACTGGTCGATAATTGTGTGTCAATTTGAGTAAATTGTTTAATTGCTTTCGCCGCAGCGTTAGTTAATTCACCTTGTGGTGTTAAAAATGGGTGACCCGATAGTCGCCAAGTTAAGGTATAGTTCAAATGGTGTTTTTGTAAAATTTGCTCAACACGAGATTTGATGATGTCATCAGTCAGTTCACTACTATAACGAAAATTAAATTGTACAGACAACTCACCGGGAACAACATTTTCTGCACCTGTTCCACCATTGATATTAGCTACTTGCATGGTAGTTTGCGGAAAATATTGATTGCCGTTATCCCAAACTGTGGTAACAAGTTCATGTAAAGCTGGTGCAAAACGGTGTACCGGGTTATCAGCAAGGTGAGGATAGGCAACGTGGCCTTGAATACCGTGTACCACTAAATTGGCTGTTAATGAGCCTCGACGACCATTTTTGATTTGATCACCCAGCACACTATCACTTGACGGCTCGCCAACGATACAATAATCCACTCGTTCGTGTCGTTTCATTAATAAATCCACAACTTTAGTGGTTCCGTCGGTGGCATCGGCCTCTTCATCAGAAGTCAGTAAAAAAGCAACACAGCCACTATGGTTAGGGTACTTTTTAACAAACGCTTCAGCGGCACACACCATGGCGGCAACGCCGCTTTTCATATCCGAAGCGCCGCGCCCGTAAAGTACGCCATTTTGATCTATGGTCGGTTCAAAAGGTGGGTATTGCCATTTACTTTCGTCGCCCGCTGGCACAACATCGGTATGACCGGCAAACATCAACGTTTTAGCCTGACGATCACCATGATAAGCCCATAAATTTTTCGTCTGGCCGATATTGACTTCTTCAATCGTAAATCCCAGCGGTTTTAATCGTTCGATAATGATTTTCTGACAATTTTTATCATCAGGGCTTATCGATTTTTCGGCAATCAGTGCTTTAGTTAAGGCAATAACAGATTCATTCATGGTGATCTCAATCTTATTTTGGTTGGCTGACAAATTGTGAATAACTTTCGTCGGAAAATCCTAACAACGCTCGTTGCCCATTTATCAATAAAGGGCGTTTTAAAATCGAAGGATTGTCTAACATAATTTTAATGGCTGCTTGTTCGTTATCTATTTTTGCTCGAACGGACTCATCAAGTTTACGCCATGTTGTGCCACGGGTATTAAGCAAACTTTGCCAATCGACTAATTTCAGAAAAGATTGTAAAAGCTCTGCCGAAAGGCCGTCTGTTTTGTAGTTATGAAATTGATAATCAATCTGATGTTCATCTAACCAAGTAAAGGCTTTTTTCATGGTATTACAATTTTTAATACCGTAGATTTTATACATAAAAATAGTTCCAAATAGGCGAAGAATAAAATGATTATAACAGTTAACAGCTTAACACAGCAATGAAGATAATTAACCTATTTAGCGGTTTACGCTTTTGATTGATAATCAATTTATTGGCTCAACTAAGCTAATTCTTAGTATGGTGGAAACAGCTAGTAATAAGTAAAAATCAGGGTGATTTTTAAACGACAAGTATTAGCAGAAAAGTAAAATTAGCCTATCGATCCATTTAGTAAAAAAATTATTAAAAATTGATGTTTTTTCACCATTATACTGACAATCATTTCCATTTTTTTAATATTGCCTTTATTTTTTTCTCATTAGATGTGTATTAATATTGCGAATCGTTCGCATTATTAAATAGATCTTTCAAAATCGAATCAACCTAGGAAATTTAATGTCTGTCCTAACACTCAATCACCTCGCTATAGGTCAAGAGGCGGTTATCTATCGGCTTTTGCCGGATTGTTCTCCTTTTCGTCGTAAACTACTCGCTATGGGGATCACACCCGGTTGTAAAGTAACCGTAGTACGTATAGCGCCGCTGGGTGATCCTATCGAAATTAAAATACGAGGATTTTTTCTTTGCCTACGTCGGCTTGAAGCATCATCAATTCAAGTTCAGGAGATTAAACCATGAAGGTGGCACTGATAGGCAATCCTAATAGCGGTAAAACCACACTATTTAATTTACTCACCGGCGCCAAACAGCGAGTAGGTAATTGGCCTGGGGTCACTGTTGAGCGTAAAAGTGGGATATTAACGATTGAAAATCAACAATATGAGATTATTGATCTTCCCGGTACTTATTCGATTGAAACTGATCCACAGCGTGTTTCGCAAGATGAGTTAATCGCCCGTGAATTTGTATTAACAAATCAAGACAGTGTGATCGTTAATATTATTGATGTAACAAATTTGCAGCGTAGTTTATATCTCACCATGCAGCTAATAGATTTACAAGTTCCTATGTTGGTTGTGCTTAATATGACCGATGCGCTTAAGGCTATGGGTGAGTCAATTAATATTGGAAAATTATCAGATTTGCTGGGCTGTCCGGTTGTGGCTATCTCATCGAAACGTAAAACGGGTATTGATTTACTTCATTCACTCATAAAAAAAATGGTTAACACCCGACAAGTGGCAAAACCAACGATCGATACGTTAGGTGACGAGCAACATAGCATTATCAACCGTTTTATTAGTCAATTACCCGATAAGAGTATTGTGCACCAGTTTAATCGCTGGCAACTTATCGATGCGTTATTAGATAGTGCGCATTATGCGTTAAATGATTATGAAAATGAAAAGCTTGAAAACTGCCGACATTCACTATCAGCATGGTGCGATAATCAAATCGATGTGGCGTTAGCCAGTGCTCGTTATGAAACTATCGATTGGTTATGTAAATCCGTGATTGATAAACCGCGGGAGCTAAGTATCAGCTTTACTGAAAAACTCGATAAATGGGTTTTAGGGCGACTAAGTGGCATTCCGTTTTTTCTCTTTGCGATGTACGCCATGTTTTTTGTTGCGATCAATTTTGGCTCCGTGTTTATCGACTTTTTCGAAGGGGTATTTACAACAATCTTTGTTGGTGGCGTCTCTTATTTACTCCACTCAATTAATGCTCCGTTGTGGTTAAATGTGCTATTGGCTGACGGTATTGGTACCGGCATTACCACTGTCTCGACCTTTGTGCCGGTTATTGCTGCCATGTTTTTTGTCCTCTCTTTTTTAGAAGACAGTGGTTATTTAGCTCGCGCCGCATTGATTGTCGATCGGGCTATGCGAGCTATCGGGTTACCGGGTAAAGCTTTTGTACCGATGTTAGTTGGCTTTGGCTGTGGTGTACCGGCCATTATGGGCACACGAACGCTGGAAAGCACTCGTGACCGCATTATGTCAATTTGCATGATCCCTTTTATGTCCTGTGGTGCTCGTTTACCGGTTTATACCCTGTTTGCTGTTATCTTTTTTCCGCATTATGCATCAACCGTGGTATTTATTTTATATTTACTGGGCATTGTGGTAGCGATTATTACGGGATTTATTCTAAAAATTACTTTATTAAAAGGCGAATTAACCCCTTTTATTATGGAAATGCCGGTCTATCGAATACCCACCTTAAGCAGTATGCTGAAATTAACCTGGCAACGCCTTAAGGGGTTTATGGTGCGGGCTGGTAAAGCGATTGTGATTATGGTTACGGTGCTTAGCGTGCTCAATTCATGGGGGACAGATAACGCATTTGGTCATCAAAATTCTGATAATTCGGTGCTATCACTAATCGGTAAAAAGGTCACACCGGTATTTGAACCTATGGGGATTGATAAGCAAAACTGGCCGGCAACTGTGGGTATTTTTACCGGGGTATTTGCTAAAGAAGCTGTTATTGCAACACTCAATTCACTCTATTCAATGGATAGTGAGGATAGCGATGTCGACCAATATGACTTTGTTGGTGGCATTAAATCGGCTGTGGCAACAATACCGGAAAATTTGAGCCATTTGTCTGATGCACTTGTCGATCCGTTAGGACTGACAACGGTAGATCAAGATCTGGAGAGTATTGAAAATAATTTAGATGTCAATTTGCAAACCGTTTCAAAAATCAAATTGTCATTTGTCAGCGCAACTTCAGCAATGGCTTATCTCATTTTTATTTTACTTTATACCCCTTGTGCCGCTGCGTTAGGGGCGGTTTATCGTGAAGCGGGTAGCAAATGGATGCTGTTTATTGCAAGTTGGACATTTATTATTGGGTGGTTGATTGCGACCATGTTTTATCAATGTACTTTGTTAGGGCAAACCAATTCTGCCATTTACTGGTTGATTGGTTGTGGTTTATTTATCGGCATTTTATTGGCGTGCTTGCGTAAGTTAGGTCAGTTAGCGCTATTTAATCATTTGGCATTACCAAAATGCCCGACAACAAAAGATACCGGTTGTTGTAACTAGTTTTCTCAAATTAATGTCATAAAAGGGAGCGCAATAATTAAGATATTGCGCTTTAAGTAAGTATGTTAATAACCTCAATTCGTGATTATGTTCAGTTAAAAGGGCGGGTGAGCTTGCAAGATATTGCCCGTCATTTTCGCTTACCGGAAAGCGCGGTAAGCCAAATGCTCAGCTTTTGGGTCAATAAAGGTATCATCAGTGTTATGACCAACGAAACTAACACAGTCTGTCAATCAACCAAATGTAGCACTTGTGTCGGGTGTGATTTACTATCCCAACCGATTTATAGCTGGATTCTACCGCCAGCAAGCTAACGGATATTGCGACAATCGATTGCGCTTGATTTATATCAGTTCAATCTATTAGCTTATCATTGCTCAATAACCAAACATTGTTTTTACCCTAATCATTACGCTTGTCTCTTTTAATCAAATGTTTTGTGTTGTAACCTTTGAATAATTCTTGTCAAGAAGTTTCAGAAAATACCTACGTTTAAGTATAAAATCATTTTTTATGTATAAAATGGCGGTTTGTTTCCTTAAAAAAAAATTCTATTTTCGAGACTTATGTCACATAACTGAATTTATTTATATCGAAAAATAACAAATGATATTAATATGAACTTATGTTCATTTTTCGTGATTTAAGGAGTGGGAATTAATATGAAAACTATCGCAATCGGCGCGGATGATGCCGCTTTTGAGTTCAGAAATAGTATTGTTGAATATTTGACTAAACAAGGGATTGAAACGGTTGATTATAGCAGTGATAAACAGCCAACAAATCCTTTATATCCCGATGTGGCTAATGCTGTTGCTTGTTCAATAAAAGAGGGTAAGCATGAACGTGGGATTTTAATTTGTGGTACAGGGATTGGGGTTGCGATCGCCGCCAATAAAGTACCGGGAATTCGAGCCGCTCAGTGCCATGATGTCTTTTCTGCTGAACGAGCAAGAAAGAGTAACAATGCCCAGATTATGACCATGGGTGCCAGAGTCATTGGCGTTGAACTGGCCAAAAAACTGGTACAAGCATGGCTAGAATCAGAGTTTGAGGGCGGGGGTTCAACACCTAAAGTTGAACGTATTAATTATTATGATGAATTATATAGCAAATAACCTTGAATAACTGTTTTATTCAATAATTATGCCGCCAAAACTAGGAGAATAATATCACTCAACGTTGATATTAGCCGTTGTTTTCAATCTGTTTTTAATCGTTTTTTGTTGTAAAATGGCGGCATAATTAACGGCTTGAACAGTCGTTTTATTATAGAAAAAATGCTATTATAATCGTGTTTAACACCTAAAGTTCTAGAGGATACAGAAGTATGAGTCAATTAGATGAATTTAAAAAACTAACCGTCGTTGTGGCCGATACCGGTGATATCGATTCGATTAAACAGTTTTCCCCAGAAGATGCAACTACCAATCCTTCTTTAGTTCTCAAAGCCGCTCAACTTCCTCAATACCGTTATCTAATTGATTCAGCTATTGAAACCGCCAAAAAGATCGGTGGAAGCAAACAACAACAATTAATTAATGCTTGTGATCAAGTCGCTGTTAATATTGGTGCGGAAATTTTAAAAATCGTTCCCGGACGCATTTCAACCGAAGTTGATGCGCGTTTATCATTTGATAAGCAAGGCTGTATTGATAAAGCCCGTCGTCTTATCGAACTTTATCAAGAGAAAGGCATTGATAAATCCAGAATCTTAATCAAAATCGCTTCAACGTGGGAAGGTATTAAAGCTGCGGAAGTTTTAGAAAAAGAAGGCATTAACTGTAACTTAACGTTGTTATTCTCATTTGCCCAAGCACGAGCTTGTGCCGAAGTGAATGCTTTTTTAATTTCTCCTTTTGTTGGTCGCATTTATGATTGGTATCAAGCTAAAAAACCTATCGACCCTTATATTGCTGATGAAGATCCGGGTGTGGTTTCAGTTCGTAATATCTATAATTATTACAAACAACATGGCTATAAAACGATTGTTATGGGAGCAAGTTTCCGTAAAGTGGATCAAATCTTAGCGCTAGCGGGCTGTGACAGACTAACAATTTCACCTAATTTACTGGCCGAAATGCAACAATCTGATGCGCCGGTGGTTCAAAAACTTAACCCGAATCAACCTATCGTTGCTCGCCCTGAATTAATGAGCGAAGCAGAGTTTAGATGGCAACACAATAGCGATGCAATGGCGGTTGAAAAACTGGCTGAAGGTATCCGTGCTTTTGCCGTTGACCAAGGTAAATTAGAACAAATGATTGGTGAACTTTTATAACAATTGGGGAGCTTGCTCCCCTTTAATTTTCTTTTTCTTTCGTTAATTTGATTAACGAATCTGCACAGTCAACTACTGTAGCGGCAATAACGAATATTAATTAAATTTTTTTGGAGATCATGAACATGAATGCAACGACACTATCTCACCGCGAACTGGCGAATGCGATAAGGGCATTAAGCATGGATGGCGTACAAAAAGCGAAATCCGGCCACCCAGGCGCACCTATGGGAATGGCGGATATGGCTGAAGTACTATGGCGAGGATTCTTAAAACACAATCCAACAAACCCAAACTGGGCTGATCGTGACCGCTTTGTTTTATCAAATGGCCATGCGTCTATGTTGATTTATAGTCTATTGCACTTAACCGGTTATAACGTCACTCTCGACGATTTAATTAACTTCCGTCAATTAAATGCAAAAACCGCAGGCCACCCCGAATATGGTCATGTGCCGGGTGTTGAAACGACAACCGGACCTTTAGGCCAAGGTATTGCTAACGCAGTGGGTATGGCGATTGCTGAGCGAACATTAGCGGCACAATTTAACAAACCCGGTCACACTATTGTAGACCACTTCACTTATGTGTTTATGGGTGACGGATGTATGATGGAAGGCATTTCTCATGAAGTGTGTTCACTAGCCGGTACCCTTAAATTAGGTAAACTTATCAGCTTCTATGATGATAATGGTATCTCAATTGACGGTGAAATCGACGGTTGGTTTACTGATGATACCGCTAAACGTTTTGAGGCTTATGGTTGGCATGTTATTCGTGGCATTGACGGTCACGATGCTAAAGCGATCAGTGTTGCCATTGAAGAGGCGCAAGCGGTCACCGATAAGCCGTCGCTTTTAATGTGTAAAACCGTTATCGGATTTGGCTCACCAAATAAAGCCGGTAGTCATGATAGTCATGGTGCGCCACTAGGTGAAGCTGAAATTGAAGCAACGCGTAAAGCACTGGGCTGGTCGTATGGCGCATTTGAAATTCCAAAAGCCTATTATGATGCATGGGATGCAAAAGCAAAAGGTAAACAAATTGAAGACGAATGGAATAGCCGTTTTGATGCTTATGCAAAAGCGTATCCGGAACTAGCCAAAGAGTTTAAACGTCGAGCCAATGGTGATTTACCAACTAACTGGCAACAAACAGCTAAAGATTTTATCGCTAAATTACAAGCAAATCCGGCGACGATTGCAACGCGTAAAGCATCACAAAATGCGATCGAAGCTTTTGCCCCTGTTCTTCCGGAATTTTTAGGCGGATCGGCTGACTTAGCACCGAGTAATTTAACCATGTGGTCAGGATCGAAAGAAATTTTAGCCAATCCGGATGGTAATTATATCCATTATGGTGTACGTGAATTTGGTATGTCAGCAATCATGAATGGTATTGCCCTTCATGGTGGATTTATCCCTTATGGTGCGACTTTCTTAATGTTTATGGAATACGCGCGTAATGCGATTCGTATGGCTGCATTAATGAAAATTCGTTCACTGTTTGTTTATACCCATGATTCTATCGGTTTGGGTGAAGATGGACCAACACATCAACCTGTTGAGCAAATGGCAAGTTTACGTGTTACACCAAATGTCAGCACATGGCGCCCATGTGATCAGGTTGAATCGGCTATTGCTTGGCAATATGCTGTTGAACGCAAAGATGGCCCAACAGCATTAATCTTCTCAAGACAAAATCTTAAACAACAAGATCGCACCGCTGAGCAATTAGCTAATGTTTATCGTGGTGGCTATATCTTAAATGATTGCGAAGGTACACCAGAATTAATTCTTATCGCTACCGGCTCTGAAGTTGAACTTGCGGTTGAAGCTTATCACCAATTAACGCAAGCAGGTCGAAAAGTGCGAGTTGTTTCCATGCCATGTACTGATGCGTTTGATAAACAAGATAGCGCTTATAAAGAATCAGTTTTACCTTCAACAGTAACTGCTCGTGTTGCTATTGAAGCAGGCATTAGTGACTACTGGTATAAATATGTGGGTCTGAATGGTAAAGTAGTGGGTATGACAACCTTTGGTGAGTCAGGCCCGGCAGAACAACTCTTTGAGAAATTTGGTTTCACTGTTAAAAACGTTGTTGAAAAAGCTTCCAGTTTATTGAAGTAAGACGTTTCTGACATTTAAAACGCTATGGTTAATCATTTAGCCATAGCGTTTTTTATTGATATCAAGATTAATAAACTAACCAATTAATACGGGTTAGGATCTTTTTTCAAATTATCAAACTGATAAAGTTTGTTGCTTTGCCAGTCTTTTATCTTAATATCGTTCTGTTCTGAAATATCCATTAATTCGTTTTGCATATAGTCGTGCTTAACATCTAACTCTATTCCTAACCAGTGGCTTAATAGATAGACAAACTGAAAGCCGGATATCGTTCTATTGATTCTTTGTTGTTGAGTGCGATTGGAATCAAAAAAGATTAAAGGCACTTGATAACTATTTTGATAACTCGCATTGTGTCTTAAGTCTTGATAATTATCAGTATGAGCAAGACCATGATCGGAAAAATAGACCAGCGCATAATCTTCATGATGTTTCTGTAAAGATTCAATCGTTGCTTTTATTAAATCGTCGGTTTCTTTAATACTACTGACGTAGCAGGAAATATTTTTATTATTCAGATTAAACTGTACATCAAACTCTAACCGTTTGCAAAAGTGGGGATGCGAGCCAATTAAGTGCATAACAATCAATCTTGGTCGAGTTTGTTCGGTCGATAAAATAGTGTCTAATTCGGGTAACAGCAAAGTATCATGTTTTCCACGGGAATTTTTACCATTGTATTCGCCTTTTTTGGTATAAAAACTATGTTTTGAGTAGGCGGCAATTCGAGGTACGGTAATTTCCATTTTACCTAATCGCCCTTGATTAGACAGCCAATAAGTTTCAAACCCCGCTGCATTTGCAATACTAATTATATTGTTATTTATTTGCGTGGTGACTTTTTTATCATCGATAAAAACTGATTGGCTAATAAAGTGAGGGATTGATGATTGTGTATTAGGCGCTGGTGCGATAAGTCCATCCCAAATGATACTGGCATTATGATTAGCAAAAGGCGTATTGTCATATTTAAAGCCATAAGCACTCATATAATCTTTGCGCACACTTTCACCAATCATTATCACGTAAGTTTTATGTTTTGGGCTGACCGAGTTAATCGGAATAGTATTTGCGTACTTAATCTGCTCAAGTTGCTCCTGCTTTTCAGTGGTATAGATTTTTATACTGGTATATAAATCTGTAAAAAATTCAAAAAAAGGATATTTGAAATTATCAATCACAAATGTAGCGGGCAAATTAGCATTGCTTTTACATAATATTTTAACCGGTTTATAAAGACAGACTGCCAGAGCAAAGAGAATAAAATATTTGTTATTAATCTTCGGAAATTGAAGTTTGGTAAATGTGAAGATAAAAACTAAGATTAAAAATATTGGCGCAACAAGTAATAGTGGGGGTAATTGGCTGAAGTATTCACTCGATTCATCTAAATTTGTTTCCAAAAGCGCACTGATAACCGCAACATTCGGCGAACCATAATAATAAGAGGTTGGAAAGTAGATCGCAGCTAAAATAAATAGAAAACCAAAAATAAATTTGCCTGGCGTAAAGTGAGCAAAAAATATCAATGAAAAATAAGTGAGTAAAATGCGATCAACTCTTAAAGGATACCCTAACAAATATACCAATAAAGCTGAAAGGACAATACAAACTAGGTGGGGAAAAATAGTTTTTTTAAATAACATTACAATTTATTAAATAATTTACAGAATTTCAAAAAAATACATTATATAAATAATCGAACTTTACGCAATTATTAGTTGTAAAAGTCAGTTTAGCTGAAAGGTTTATTGTTGGTTTTCAACCGATGATCCACCAATTTATTAAGTTGTGTATGGCAAGATAATAGGTATAGAGCGATGATAGTATTGAAAAGAAAATAGAGAACATAGCCTTAAAACTGAGAAATGCATTTTTATTCAGCTTAAGGCTATTATGGGCTTATTTTGAAGCCCGTTTTAAAATCAATTCGGTTGGTTGTTTTTGTAGATAGATCATTCTGCCAATCAGGAGTACCGCAGCAACTGCCAGTCCGGAAATAATCCCAATCCAAAAACCGGCAGCCCCCAATGGCTGCATAACCAGATCGGTCAAAGCTAAAATATATCCAACTGGCAAGCCGACAACCCAATAAGAGAGCAGAGTAATAAAAAAGATGCTTTGGGTATCTTTATAACCACGAAGCACATTACTGGCTACCACTTGCAAATAATCAGAAGCTTGATAAATGGCTAATAAAATAATCAGGTGCATACAAATAGCAATAACCGCCGTCTCTTTGGTAAACAATTCGATAATTGGCGTTCTGAAGATCACCAAAATCAGTGCCACAACAACGGCTATCGCAAATGAAATTGCCAGACTGATATAAGCGGTTTGTTTGGCTAATGAAGGCTTTTGTTTACCCAGTAAATATCCAACACGAATACTGGTTGCAACCCCAAGTGATAAAGGGATAGCAAAAGTTAAACTGCTGATTGTGAAGATAATTTGATGAGCAGCTACCGTTATTTGTCCGAGTGGGGCAATTAACAGGGCGATAACCGCAAACAAGCTCATTTCAAAGAAATACGCCAATGCCAACGGCGTGCCCAGCACAATCACTTTTTTGATGATCGCAAAGTCGACCAGTTTAGTGACAGGCGTGTTACGAATATCCTTTTGGCTTGCTGTGGTTAAAGTATAAAGGCGCATTAAAATAAACATCAACCAAAAGATAATTGCCGCCGTGATACCGCATCCAACACCACCAAAAGCCGGCAAACCTAGCTTGCCGTAAATTAAAATGTAGTTGATTGGAATATTAGCAAGCAAAGCAATAAAGATTATCACCATTGCCGGTTTAGTATTGGATAGCCCTTCGCACTGATTACGATAGACTAAAAACAGCAAGAATGCAGGAACGCCCCACATTATGGCGCGTAAAAATGAGACAGCAACCTCGACCATTTGCGGATCAATAGGGTGCTCAGCTGAGCTTCTTAAGCTGATGATTTTATCGGAATGATATAAAATCAGCATCATCATTACCGACAAAATCAGTGCAATAACCACACCTTGACGGGTGTGGTCAGCGACCAAATTACGCTTAGCAGCACCATTTAAGTTTGAAATGATAGGGGTTAAAACGGTGAGCAACCCTTGCCCAAATAAGATTGTCGGCAGCCAAATAGAGACAGCAATGGCGACGCCAGATAGCGCCGTTTTACTATAGTTGCCAGCCATAATGGTATCAACAAACGTAATGGCGGTTTGTGATATTTGGGCAATCATTACCGGTATTGCAAGTGTAATGATATGTTTAATTTCGTGTCGATAATGTAGCTTCATTTGATTTGTTTACTGTTTAACAGTTCCCCATAGATCATATTCATCAGAGTGTTCAATTTCAACTTGAACAATATCGCCCACTTTAACACTATTTTCATCATTAAGATAAACAACACCGTCAATTTCGGGTGCATCTGCCATACTGCGACCAATGGCACCTTCGGCATCCACTTCATCAATGATAACTGATAATGTTTGACCAACTTTATTACGAAGTTTTTTGCTTGAGATAGTTTGTTGTAATTGCATAAAGCGATGAAAACGCTCTTGTTTGATCGCTTCCGGAATCTGATTTGCGAGCGCATTGGCTTGTGCGCCTTCAACCGGACTATAAGGAAAGCAACCCACTCGATCAAGTTCGGCTTTAGTTAAAAAGTCGAGCAGTAACTCAAAGTCTTGCTCGGTTTCACCCGGATAACCGACAATAAAGGTTGAACGTAATGTTATATCGGGGCAAATATCTCGCCATTTATGTATTCGTTCAAGCGTTCGGTCAATGGTTCCCGGTCGTTTCATCGATTTTAAAACGGTTGGGCTGGCATGTTGCAGTGGTACATCTAAATAAGGCAAGATTTTACCTTCAGCCATTAACGGGATTAAATTATCGACGCTAGGGTAAGGATACATGTAATGCAGTCTCACCCAAATGCCTAACGTAGCTAACTGCTCACACAAAGTTTGGATATCGGTTTTCAAAGGCATGCCGTTCCAAAAATTGGTGCGATTTTTAATATCAACTCCATAAGCTGAAGTATCTTGAGCAATAACCAATAACTCTTTTACGCCGCTTTCAGCTAATCTTTTTGCCTCATCAAGCACATTTCCAATTGGTCTACTGACCATTTCGCCCCGCAATGAAGGAATAATACAAAAGGTGCAGCTATGATTACAGCCTTCAGATATTTTTAAATAGGCATAATGTTTTGGTGTCAATTTAACACCTTGCTCCGGCACTAAGCTGGTAAACGGATTATAAGCCGGTTTTGGTGCATATTTATTGACATGAGTCAGTACCGCTTCATAGCTGTGCGGACCAGATATTTCCAACACTTTCGGATGAACATTACGTATTTGATCTTCTTTCGCACCAAGACAGCCGGTCACAATGACTTTACCATTTTCATTTAATGCTTCGCCGATCGCTTCTAACGATTCTTGTACAGCGCTATCGATAAAGCCACAGGTATTGACGATCACTAAATCGGCATTATCGTAACTGGGTACCACACGATAACCTTGCGTGCGCAATTCGGTTAAAATTCGCTCTGAGTCAACTAAATTTTTAGGACAACCAAGGCTCACAAATCCAATAGTAGGGGATGACATATTCATAGTATTTATAATAGTGTTAAATATTTAAGGGGTATAAAGTTGAGAATTAATAAACTTTTACTGCTTAATGTTGATTATTAAAAAAACGACGGCATTTTATCACATTTGAATTTTGTTGAAACAGCGATTTTTGATTTGCTTTTATTTGTTAACAATTTTCAGTTGATTTGATTGTTATATTGTGCAAGCAAATAACAATCAATCACCAATTTAGATGAATGTAATCAGTCAATCTTGTTTGAGGATAATAACAAGGCCCTCACGTACGTGAGGGCAGGTGGAGTTAGGATAAGATACAAACTGCAATCATCATGCTTTTATATAAGATTTATTTTAGCCCATTGATAACTTCGTCAATTTGGCGCTCTAAACTTTCTGCACCGCCACCGGATAGGTACCAAAGATCAGGTGTTAAATAAACAACTTGTGTTTTGCTATTTTTTAGCACTTTTGAATCGAAAAAGTTCTCTTTCATCGCTGTATTACCAATTGCTTTACTGCGATCGACAACGTAAATAATGTCAGGTTTAACCGATTTTATATAGTTATTATCAATAAATACTGGTTTAGGTTTTTCGCCAATTTGTGTGATTTTGTTACTTTCCACAGGAACAGCACGTTTAACGTTTAACACATCATGAATAAGGGCTGCGCTTGAACTGTTATTAATAAGAATTACTTTTCCGTCATTATGGATAGCAACAATGGCTTTTTTATGGCTATTATGACTGATTGCTTGCGCTTGTTGAAGTTTAACATCCAGCGACTCGATGATCGCTTTACCTTTACTTTCTGTACCGGTGATAGAGGCTAAAGCATAGATATGATTTCGGGTGGAATCATAGTAATTTTTGGCATTAACACTTAAATTCAGAACAGGGGCAATTTGTCTTAATTGGGCATCTTTACTGGCTTGTCGACCGTCAATAATAATTAAATCGGGTTTAAGGTTTTTTATTGCGTCTATATTGGGTTCTTTCATATTGCCGGTATCAGCAATACCATTATTATTATATTTTTGTAGATAAGAAGGGATCACCGATTGTGGTACAGCGGTAACTATTGAGCCTTTACCTAATGCATCTAAAGTATCAAGAGCACCATAATTCATAACCACCACTTTTTTAGGTGATTTAGGCACTTCAATACTATTATTATCAACTACCACATTCATTTTTGAGGTTGATTGGCAACCTGTAAGACCTAAAATCACAGCAGCTAGCGTGCTTAAAAGTAGTTTTTTATTTCTGTTCATGATAATTTCCTTTCTGCAAATAAAAATGATAACCATTATTATTTAAAAAATTGCTCTTTGTCTACTAATAAATAATTTTTATTAAAGATATTGATAATTATTCTCATCTACTGTAGTGTTACCTGAGGGGAAGTCTAAAATATCATTATAAATAATGGGGTTATAAAAAATGGAGATAAAGCGAAAATTGAAGTTAGCGACTCACGTCATTAACACTAGCCTTTTATTATTGTCAAGTGCTGCTATGGCCGACACCAATTCTGAAACTGAAACTATGGTCGTTACAGCTTCGGGATTTGCTCAACAAGTCAAGGAAGCGCCAGCCACGATATCGGTTATTACACCAGAAGAGATCAGCAACAAACCTTATCGAGATGTAACAGATGCCTTGAAAGATATTCCCGGCGTTACAATTACTGGTGGTGGTGATTCTACCGATATCAGTATTCGTGGTATGGATTCAAAATATACAATGATTCTCGTTGACGGTAAAAAAATCAGTACTCGTGAGACCAGACCAAATAGCGATAATTCGGGTTTTGAGCAAGGTTGGTTGCCGCCGTTAACCGCTATTGATCGCATCGAAGTGGTTCGGGGTCCAATGTCTTCATTATATGGATCTGATGCGATGGGTGGGGTAATTAACATTATCACCAAAAAAGTCTCGGATGAATGGCATGCCGGATTACGTTTTGAGTCTGTTATACCGTATCGTTCAAGCGAAAAAAATACTTATGTAACCAGTTTTTCAACAATGGGACCCATTATTGAAGATATCTTAGGTATTCAACTTTACGGCCAATATTCGAAACGGCATGAAGATAAATTTCTCAACGGTCATGCACAGCAACAGTTACAAAGTTTGAATGGTAAGCTATCGTTAAATGCCAGCGATACCCAAAGGTTTGATTTGGATTTTGGCCGTTCTTTACAAAAAAGTAAAGCCAGCGCCGGAAAAACTCGCCCAACTAATCGAGGCGACTTCCCACGTGATAATCATCGAAGTAGCTTTGCTTTAACACATAACGGCATGTTTGGCGATATCTCGACCACAAGCTTTGTGGCTTATGAAGGCAACAACAATCCTGAAAGAAAAATGAAGATTCGAAATACCGATGCCGATACACGAATAACCATTCCGTTTTCAATTAATATGTTAACTGTTGGTGGAAAGTATAACTATCAAGAGTTGCATGATAAAGGTAACCAATTAAATACTCGATTAACTAAAATTGACCGTTGGAACTACGCTTTATTTGCCGAAGATGAGGTGCGGGTTTTAGATAATTTAAGTTTCACCTTTGGATTACGTTTTAATAAAGATGAGAATTATGGCAGTAACTGGAATCCACGTATTTATAGTGTTTGGAATATCGATGATAACTTCACTTTAAAAGGCGGTTATTCAACAGGATTTGCTGCCCCACAATTGCGTCAAGTTGTTGCAGATTGGGGACAAGTGACCGGCGGTTCCGGTACCGGTAATAAAGGGATGATTATGGGTAACCCGGATTTGAGACCTGAGAAAACCCAAAATTTCGAAATTGGCTTAGGTTATACCAATGATTATGGTGTGGATGCGTCGGCAACAGCGTTCTACACTAAATATAAAGATAAAATTCAATCCTATTATATTTGCCGTGGTGAAGCAGGATCGCGTAAATGTCAAATCAATGGCTATAGAGAAAAATTTGATTTTGTTCAAGGGCGTGAAAACGTCGATAAAGCTGATCTTAAAGGGCTGGAATTAACCTTTAAAACACCGTTATTTGATCGATTCTTATTAAGCACTAACTATGCCTGGACGAAGACCGAACAAAAGACCGGTAAAAATAAAGGTAAACCATTAAATCGTACGCCTAAACAAAAGTTCAATACTCAACTTGACTGGAACGTCACAGATCAATGGGATTTATGGGCTAAAATGGCATACTACGGTGTAGAAAGCACCACTAACCGTACCGGTAAGAAGATTGAATACCCGGGATACACTTTCTGGGATATTGGCGCGGCTTATAAAGTGCATAAAAGTACTAAAGTGTTTGCCGGCGTTTATAATCTGTTTGATAAAGATGTCAGCAATCAAGATTATGGTAAAAAATTAGAAGGTCGACGCTATTTTGTCGGCGCTGAAATTAACTTCTAAATAGTTTTTCATCAAGTAGTTATCTTTTTTACCTACTTGATGAAATCTCGCCTCAATGACGATTAACAAAGCGTTTAATCAACCTCAATTTGTTATCTTTTCGACAAGCAAAACTTTCTAAATTTACCCTAATTAAGTTTAAGGGATAGCAATGGAAGAACTGCTAACTTGGCAATTTTGGCAAATAATCCACTTTTTTTGAAAAACTTCTGCTCGCTATCTTCGATTTTTTCCCTAAATTTTGCCGGATAATAGTCAAATAAGCCTATTTTTTTGGCTATTAATTCAATAGATAACATGAATAAGCAATTTTATTTTGGAAAATATTTTAGTTAGGCATTAAGGTAATTTTCTTAAAAAATAAAGATAAAGTAATGACAAATCATAAAGATATGAATTTTTATTCTGAAAAAAAATTAATCAAGTTCATTTTTATTTTTGTGCTGTTGAAAAAGTGATCTGTACATTTGATAGTCAATCACCATTAATAGCGCATTGATTGATCGATTAATCCGATCGATAATGTGCTCAGTGTCTATTGATATGATGTTAAAAACTTAATTTAAATCAGTGAGTTTTACTTAACCATTTAGAGTTTAGTTGTTAACCAGTTTAGTAAGCTGAATTGTGAAAAATATCTGAAGGACATAACAACATTATCAGTATTATTTGTTTTAGAAAATTATAATTATAAGGAGAGCAAACTTGAACTGGATGTCACCAATTGTTAAAAGGGGGTTAGACTTCTTATCTCAATCTTTTGACAATAAATTTAACACAAAAATTCATTGTTTGACTGCATTAATTGTTTTAGGTCATATCAATAGCGCCAATGCCGTTTTATCGATTTCAACGCTCGAAAGAATTCATGGGCATTACCCTGCTATTGCCATTAATGATGAGTTAGTTGATTCATCCGGATTTTCCGATAAATTAACTGTGGTAAGGATGCCAGACGGTAAGTTACGTGATCGCCAAAGCGACATTCTAGATTTTAAAGTCGACCCGTCAACCACTTATAACGATATCAAATGGGTTTTACCCGCTAAGCAAGATTCAAACGAAGATAATAAAATTATCATTGAAGCCAACGGTCAAGAAGTGAAATTATCCGATATTGCAGCAAATTTAGGGGTCGGTATTTTCGATGAAGACGGTGATGAAGGGATACCACAAGGGGTATTATTTGCTACTTGGTATTACAGCTTTCCGGGTGGAAAAGGAAAAGGTGAGGCTCAATATAAACCGGTGCCTGAAAGTGAGTTAAACAGCAAAATGGAACCTTGCCGTGCGCCTTATAAATTAGTGTTATCAATCAAAAATATTAAAGCCCAAACCGAATATGGCTTGCCGTCAGAATCTGAAATTGACTATGCGGATGTGATACAAGAATATGTCTTTAAATCAAAGATTAATAAAATTTGTTACGCCCGAACTAACCCAATGATGAATAGCAATAGATGGTCATGGACGCAATATAACGGCGATGAACCATATGGTTATGGCTGGAATAGTCGTAATATAAGTTCAACACCAGATCCAAAACACGGTGGCGGATATTTAAAATCAGAATGGGATCCAGAATTAGGATTTTTACTGGAAGATAATTACAACAATAGATTTCCTAGAACCATATTTAAAGGTGCAACTTTCCAACTTTGGATGAGTAATGATCAGCAAGATTATTTGTGGTCAACCGATGATGAAAATATATCGATAGATGAACTTGGCATTGTAACTTTTAACGCAAAGCCAAAAAGAGCGGCATTTCAAATTTTTGCTTGGCCAAAAGATGCTAAAGGTCTGGAAGATAGAGTTTTATTTTGGTCAGCATTTGACTTCTGGGCAAAATATGTAAAACAAACCAATAAATATTCTGAAGATCTGTGTGGTGGCATTCAAAATCAGTTAACCATCGCAGATTGGAATAATACCCCGCAAGCATTAGATCCAGCAACTGATAACAATGTTATGGCAACTAACGTGACCATGACAAGAAAAACGTATGGTGGATTAAATAGCGAATGGGGTCAACTTACAAAAGAATATTATCCTAATTCTGATTTTCCAACTTCAGGATTCGTTAATGGTACAGAGCAACGACATGCATGGGTATCAGATACCAATGAGAATGGCTCTATACATAACGTAGTCACTATGTTAAATGGTGGTGTAAATAAAGTCCAAGGCACACAATGGACAGCCGTTCCATTTGCTATGGTACACGAAGTGTGTAAAGAGGGTTGGTAACTATAAAATCATTCCTATCTCACCAACGTTATTTCGATAGCGTTGGTGTGACTAAACTGTATTAGATATTATGAATATTTCAATAAGTTAGTTGATTTATCTGCATTTTAAAACAATGAAATAATTAAACTAATAAATGTTCATTTATTCTGTGTATCGAATTAATAGGTAAAATCTATTTAAGTTTTCTTGAATAAAAAAATATATCGGTTTAGCGATTGATTTTATTTGTAAAAAATTAATTAAAATGATATTAATCAATAATATTTGTCAAAAATTTATAAATTTCTAAAAAAAGCCGGTCTATTTTTTTTTAATCGTCTAAATATCATCCTGTATATTTGATGATCAATCGCCATAATCACCATATTGATTGCTTAAAAAATTAGAACGATAATTCGCAAAATGTCTTAGATATCAAGTTAGATATTTAATGTTAGAGAAGTGATATTTATTTAATCAATTAGTGCAAATAATTACTAGCTTAGCTAATGTAACTATAAAACAAAAATATCACAAAAGGCATTTAAATAATTATGAAAATAATTTGTTATAAAAAATGAAATTATAAGGAGAGCCAAATTGAGCTGGATATCAATTTTTATTAAGAGAGGTATTAGTTTATTGCTGGTGTTAAAAAACAATAAATTAGTAAATTTGTTTAATTATTTGCCTGTTGTTTTTGTTTTAGGTTATGTCAATTGCGCTAATGCCGTATTTTCGATTTCAACGATCGAAAAAATTCATGGTCATTTCCCGAGTATCTCAATCAATGGTGAGTTAGTTGATTCATCGGCTTTCGCCGAAAAACTCAGTATTGTAAGTATGCCGAACGGGCAGTTACGAGATAGTCAAAGCAATATTCAAGATTTTAAGATCAGCCCGTCAACCACTTATAACGATATCAAATGGGTTTTGCCAGCTAAGCAAGATTCAAACGAAGATAATAAACTTATCATTGAAGCCAATGGTCAAGAAGTTAAATTATCCGATATTGCAGAAAATTTAGGCATGACGATTTTCGATGAAGACGGTGATGAGGGGATACCGGAGGGGGTATTGTCTGCCACTTGGTATTACAGCCTTCCGGGTGGAAACGGCATGGGTGATAGTCGGTATAAGCAGGTGCCGGAAAATGAATTAAATAACACAATGGAACCTTGCCGGGCGCCTTATAAATTAGTGCTTTCAATCAAAAATATAAAAGCGGCAACCCAATACGGCTTGCCTTTTGAATCGAATATTGATTATGCTGATGTTAAGCAAGAATATATCTTTAAATCATCCATTAATCAAATTTGCTACGCCCGACCTAACCCAATGATGAGTAGCAAAAATTGGTCATGGATTCAATATGACGGTGATATGCCTTATGGTTATGGCTGGAATAGTGATCATATCAGTGCAACGCCAAATACAAAACACGGTGGTGGATATATACAATCTCAGTGGCATCCGGAATTAGGATTTTTCTTAAATAATAATGGTTATAATAATAAATTTCCTAAAACTGCTTTCAAAGGTGCAACATTTCAACTTTGGCTGAGTAACGATCAGCAAGATTATCTGTTTTCAACCGATGATGATAATATATCTGTCAATGAACTTGGTGTAGTCACCTTTAACGCGAAGCCACAAAGAAAAACATTTCAAGTTTTTATTTGGCCAAAAGACAGTAAGGGTATAGAAGATAGAATCGTATTTTGGACGGATCTTAAATTCTGGGCAAAATATGTAAGAGAAACCAATGAGTATTCTGAAGATCTATGTGGTGGCATTCAAAATCAGTTAACTATCGCCGATTGGAATAATACCCCGCAAGCATTAGACCCAACAGCTGATAGTGGGAATCTCGGTCACGGCGTTGCCATGACCAGAAAATTTGACGGTGGATTAAATGGCGAATGGGGACAAGTGGTAAAAGAATATTATCCTAAATCCGATTTCCTCACTTCAGGATTAGTCAATGGTACATCGCAACGACATGCATGGGTGTCCGATACCACTGATAATGGCAATACGCATCATGTGGTATTTATGTTAAACAGTGGCGTGCATAAAGTTGTAGGTAACAAGTGGACAGCAGTTCCTTTTTCTACGGTACATGAGGTGTGTAAAGAAGTTTGGTAAACATTAAACCATTCATCGTTCAATAATAATTCATCCCAAACCAACGTTATTTTAATAGCGTTGGTTTTATTTAAATATTGCTGCAATCCCCTTTCAAATCAAAAACCGTTAAGCAATATGATTTTCTGATAGCAACCAAAACATTGCAAAATCATCAATGAAATTAATAAACAGTTTAGATGAGTGGTCTTATCGGCTTAAAACGCTTTCAACCTACATTCTTTTCACTCATTATTAAAGACGTATCTATTTGGCGATATTCGCTAAAAAACTCAAACAAAAAGCGATCTGTTCATATTTTGATGGGTTGTTTTCATTTCTCAAAAATCAGTGCATTGCTTTGTCAATTAACGATAAACAAGTGTCTATCACTTTGTTTTTTAACATGACCCAATCCATTAGGGCGATTTTTGTTGTTATTAAGTCAATGCTATGAACATTTGTCTGACATTTTAAAAAGCGTTCATTTTGTTAAAAGATCACAATAACAATAGTGAAATTTTGACTATTGGCATTTTCACCGTGATTTTCATCTGAAAAACAAAATGAATAAATATTTAGATCTTAGTCACAAATTTATTATAAAACCATTTTCGCCAAAACTTTATTCGATATAATTGAACAAAAGATTATTAGGTAAACATTTGTTCGGAGGATTCATGGTTAGTATCGTTTTAGTATCGCATAGTAGAAAAATTACCGATGGTTTAAAGGAGATGATAGAAGAGATGGTTGATTCAACCGGAGATGTAGAAATTCATTCCGCAGGCGGAACTGATGACGGGCGTTTGGGAACCGATGCAGTTGCGATTTACAACATTATTGAACAATCTAAAAATCATAAAAACATCCTAATTTTTGCTGATATTGGCAGTGCGATACTAAGTACTGAAACCGCTATTGACCTAATCGAAGATGAAGAGCTCAAAAGTAAAGTGACTTTAGTCGATGCGCCTTTGGTAGAAGGGGCGTTTGTTGCGTCTATACAAGCCATGGTAGATGACGATGTAGAAGGTATTTTAGCTGAATTACAAAATATTTAAGAAGAGAGCATAGCGATGAAATTTTTTCGTAGTTTTGTTGGTTACTGTATTGCTGGAATGATCGTTATGTCGGTATGGTCTCAATTAGGGACTTACGGGATTTTTGGTGGATTTTTAGCGGCAGTCATCATCATTGGACCTATGTGGTATATGAATCACTACATTAATTTAACCGGCAACGAAGATGATGCCGCCTTTGTTGATATGGGGCTTGCGATTGCTGTATGCGGGATTATGCGAGATACCTTTATTCAAGGTGGTGAAGCGTTTGTATCTTCAATGCCAACAATCATTCTGGTGACTTGCGGCGCAACCTTAGGGGGAATTACCGCAGCCTATATTGAAAAAGACATGGCGAAGAAGAAAGAGTTTACTAATGAAAATCCAAGAGAGCCAGGCTTACGCCGCACTGATTTTGAAAAATTGAAAGAGGCAAAAGAGAAGATTTTGCGCAATAAACAAATCAAAGTTTTTCAAAAGAAGAGATAAGTTACCGAATAAGGAGTAGTGAATCATGTCAATAAAATTAGCGATTGCAACATTAATTGGGGGATTTATTTTTCCTTTCGTCATCCGAATGGCGTGGGGGCGAATGGTTGATAATTGGGGTCCAATTGGTGGTTGGATGGCCGCAGCCTTTATTGTTGGCACAGTTTGGTGCATTAATCATGGTATTGCAACGCCGATGATTACCCAAAGTGGATCCGTTTGGGTCGATCAGGGACTTGCGGCAGGTGTCGGTGTCTGGGTTGCCTCGGCGTTAACAGGTGGAAGCAAACGTAAATCAGTTAAAAATATCGTCGCTGCTGTGAGTGCAGGTATTGTCGGTGGATATGTGTTATCACTTTTCCTGGTAGGTTAAGTGTTAGGTTAAAAGTAAAAAGGTAGAGGTAGTGTAATGAGAAGATTAATTAATGATGGCTATGATGTCGTTGAAGAGATGTTAGAAGGCTACTGTTTAGCGCACAGTGATTATGTCAAGCTTAAAGATGACTGTGATCGGGTTATTGTCAGTAAAAAGATAAGCGCTGAACCAAGAGTCAGAATTATCATCGGCGGCGGATCAGGTCATGAACCGGCTTTTTTAGGTTATGTCGGTAAAGATTTTGCTGATGCAGCAGCAGTGGGCAATGTCAATACTTCACCTTCGCCAGAATATTGCTATGAAGCGGTTAAAGCGGTTGATGCCGGTAAAGGTTGCTTGTTTGTTTACGGCAATTATGCCGGTGATGTAATGAATTTTGATATGGGCGCTGAACTCGCTGCTCAAGACGGTATTCGTGTTGAAACAGTCACCACAACCGATGATATCTATTCTTCTAAAAACATACCCGATCGTCGTGGTGTGGCAGGTAACGTTTTTGTCTTTAAAGTTGCCGGTAGCGCCGCTGCTAAAGGATATGATCTCGACAAAGTTAAAGCCTTAACCCAAAAAGCAAATGCCAATACTTATTCAATTGGTGTAGCACTTTCATCATCAACACTCCCTGTAACTGGCGAGCCGATTTTTGAAATGCAAGACGGCGATATGGAAGTTGGTATGGGCATTCATGGTGAGCCGGGTATTGAAAGAACAAAACTTGAAAAAGCCGATTATGTTGTTAGTCAACTCATTGATCATATCTTACAAGATTCCCAACTCAAATCAGGTGATGAAGTCCAATTACTCATTAATGGGCTAGGGGGATTAGCTTTAATGGATCAGTATGTCTGTTATCGTAAAGCTCATCTGCTATTGGCGCAAAAGGGCATTAAAATTTACAACCCATTGGTTGGCAATTATGTCACTTCCATGGATATGGTGGGGATGTCTATATCTGTCATTAAACTCGATGATGAACTTAAGCAGTTATTAGATCATCCATGTGACACCCCGTATTTCAAAGTTGCCTATAAATAACCAAGGAGAGTAGAAATGAGCGCGCTGATGCTAACCAAGTCCTATTTTATCGAAACATTTAAAAAACTTGCCGAAATGGCTGAACAAAATCGTGATCATCTCAGTAAATTGGATTCCGATATCGGTGATGGTGATCATGGTATTAATTTAACCATTGGCTTTCGGGAGGTCGAAAAACAGTTACCGACACTGTCTGAAACAACGGCGGATATTGCTGAATTGATGAAAAAAGTCGGCATGATTTTGTTAAGTAAAGTTGGCGGTGCATCAGGGCCTTTATACGGCAGTTTCTTTATGAAAATGGCGACTCATACCGTTGGAAAACAAGAGGTCACCTTTAAAGAATTTTGTCAAATGTATCAAGACGGCGTTGAAGCGGTGCAGTTTCGAGGCAAGGCCGAAGTAGGTGATAAAACCATGGTCGATGCCCTGATCCCCGGGTTAGATGTATTAAAAAATTATCAGGAAGGGGACGATCCGGTAAAGACACTACAAACCTGCGTAGATGAAATGAAAAAAGGGTCAGATAATACCATTGCATTGATAGCTAAAAAAGGGCGTTCAATGCGACTAGGTGAAAGGGCGATCGGTCATCGTGATGCCGGTTCTGAATCATCGTGGATGATCATAAATCAATTTTTGGAGCAATTAAAACTAGAAAATCAACAAAATGCCTAAGCAATGTATTAATCATCATTCGATTTTTGGATGATGAAATGTGAGTAAAAAGTCATAAAAAGAGGTAGTAATTATGGATAAGGTTTTTGTTAGTCCTAACAGATATGTACAGGGTAAAGATTTACTTACACGAGCAGATGTGTATATTAAACCTTTTGGAACGCATTTTTTAATTCTTGCCGATCAAAACATCTGGAATATAGCGGCAAATCAACTGGCAGATTCATTAACCAACTCAGGATTAGACATTACCAAAGCTGTGTTTAATGGTGAGTGCTCTATGGTTGAAATCAATCGACTGCTCGATGAGTATAAAGATAAAAAATTTGATGCCATTATTGGTGTCGGTGGCGGTAAAACGTTAGATACTGCAAAAGCCTTAGCCGCAAAATATAACATTCCAAAAGTGTGCGTACCAACCACCGCCTCGACCGATGCGCCAACGGCTAAAGTGTCAGTGGTCTATACCGAAGACGGCGTGTTTGATTTCCTATGGCACCATTATAAAAATCCGGATTTGGTATTGGTTGATACTCGTGTGATTGCTAATGCGCCAGTTCGCTCATTAAAATCGGGGATTGCTGACGGTTTAGCCACATGGGTTGAAGCACGAACTTCAATTCGTAGCTGTCATAAAACTGATGCTGGCGGCATTGCAACCATAGCCGGTGAAGCTATTGCCAGAGAGTGTGAAAAAACCATTTTTGAATATGCGCTTTTAGCAGTAGAAGCAAATGAAAAGAAATTGGTTACCCCAGCTTTAGAAGCCGTGGTTGAAGCCAATACGTTATTAAGTGGTCTTGGCTTTGAAAATGGTGGATTAGGCGCCGCTCATGCAATTCATAACGGCTTTACTGCGGTACCGGGTGATGTGCATCATTTAACCCACGGTGAAAAAGTGGCGTATGGCACAATAGCTCAATTGGTTTTAGAAGGGCGACCGATTGCTGAATTGGAGCGTTATATCGACCTCTATCTTAAACTCGGTTTACCAATTACGCTCGAGGAAGTTCACTTAGATAAAATTACCGATGAAGAGTTTGAACTTATCGGTAAAAAAGCGGTAGATCCGGTTGAAACTATTCATAGCATGCCTTTTGAGGTGACGGCTGATGATGTGATTCAAGCGATCAAAGCAACAGATTATCACGTTAAAAATTACAAAAAACGGTTAGGTCTTAACTAGTCATTCATTTCGCACTTCATACCGGTATTGTTACTTGTATGAAGTGTTTTTTTAATTTTTAAACGTCATTTTTAATAACGCTAAGTATTGATCTAATCACATAAGTTATTAAGCAATAGATACCAAACTGAATAGTCTGTTTTCGCTTATGTATAAGCTTGTTGTTTCTGATTAAAATTGAGCGTTGCCATTTACCGCCTAACTATTTTTAATTACAGGATGAATCATGAAAAAAATCTATATTGGCACTAGCTGGAAAATGAATAAAACATTAGCTGATGCGCTATTGTATTGTGAACAGTTAAGAACCTTCTATCCGGAAAATTTAAAAAAACAAATCCAACCTTTTGTTATTCCGCCTTTTACCTGCGTTCGTGAAGTATCTGACTATATACAGCGCCATAATCTGAACTGTTTAACCGGCGTACAAAATATGCATTTTGAAGATTCAGGCGCTTTTACCGGTGAAATTTCGCCGATTATGGCAAAAGATACCGGCGCTAAACTGGTGGAAATGGGGCATTCAGAGCGGCGGGAATTTTTTGGCGAAACCGATATGACTGTCAATAAAAAGGTACATGCGGCATTAAAGCACCAGCTCACCCCTTTAGTATGCATTGGTGATAGTGCTCAAGAAAAAGCGTGGGGCGTGTCGCATGAAGCCGTAGTTAAACAGATGAAAATTGCCCTGCATGGCGTCGATAAAACGCAAGTTGAACAAGTTATCATTGCCTATGAGCCTATTTGGGCAATTGGTGAACATGGCGTTCCGGCTACACCGGAAGAAGCAGAATCTATTCATCATCGACTTAGACTTGCACTAACTGAAATGTATGGCACCGAGATAGCGAATAAAATAATTTTATTGTATGGAGGCAGCGTAAACCTTGAAAATTCAACCTTATTGATTGCGCAACCAAACATCGATGGCTTATTTATTGGACGCAGTGCATGGCAAGCTAAAGGTTTTTGTAATATATTATCCGCTATTAATCAGCAAAGCTAAGATAAAACACAAGGCGCACCAATGGATATATTCAATGATAAACAAGAGTCAGAACTACTTACCGAAATCGCAGTTGCCTACTATGAGTATGAACAGACTCAAGAAGAGATTGCAAAGCGATTTGGTATATCACGGATTAAAGTTGGTCGTTTATTAAAAAAAGCGAGAGCTGAAGGGATTGTTGAAATCAATGTTAAATATCATCCTGTCTTTAGCTCACGAATAGAACAGCAATTTGTTAATAATTTTGGTATCAAACGGGCACTGATTGCTTTAGATCATCAAGATGAAGATGAACAACGCCGGCAAGTTGCTGCGCTAGTTTCTAATTACCTATCAAGCACCTTAAAAAACGGCATGACCGTTGCCGTGGGACAGGGCCGTAATGTGGCTGCCATTGCCAGCCATATTGGCGTATTTCCCGAAAAACAGTGTAAATTTATTTGTGGAATTGGCGGTACACAACGAGTTGGCGAGATTATCGATGCTGACCATATTAGTCGAAGCCTTGCCAGAAAATTTAATGCCACCAGCGAAACATTATATGCGCCAGCTTATGTTGAAAACCGTGAGTTAAAACGTGCATTTATGCAAAATCGAGTGATCAAAGATACCTTAGAAAGAGCCTCTAAAGCCGATATTGCTTTGGTTGGTCTGGGTGATATGAACGAAAATTGTTATATGGTTCAACTCGGTTGGTTTACCCCACAAGAGATCACCTACGCCACGTTAAATCAAGGGGTGATTGGTGATATTGCCGGTTATGGCTTTTTCGATATTCAAGGTAATCCGGTCGATACAGTGATGAATGATCGCGTTATTGGCTTAAGTATCGAAGAGCTACGCAATATACCGTGTGTGATTGCTATTGCCTCAGAAAATACCAAAGCCACCGCCATTCTAGGGGCGCTTCGCTCCGGTGTTATCGATATTATTGCAACCAGCGCATCAAATGCCAGAATGGTTTTAAGCCTGCAACAAAATACCAATAAATAAGAAGGTGAATAAGAAACCGATAGTTTTTTTACTAAAACATAGGTATTTTCTGAAAGTTTTTGACAAGGGTTTTTAACTTTTGCTGATGACTAGTTCCTAGTCGTTATTCTTTGGATGATTTGACAAAGCTTAGCTTTATAGATTTTTCTAAGCCGACAAAGCCTTTGATCTGTTTCTAAATCGATATTTATGTTTTTTACTTAAACATGGGTGTTTTCTGAAAGTTCTTGGCAAGGGTTTTTAACTTCTGCTGATGACTAGTTCCTAGTCGTTATTCTGTGGATGATTTGACGAAGCTTAGCTTTGTAGATTTCTATAAGCCGACAAAGCCTTTGATCTCTTTCTAAATCGATATTTATGTTTTTTACTAAAACATAGGTATTATCTGAAAGTTCTTGACAAGGGTTTTAACTTTTACTGATGACTAACCTTAGTCGTTATTCTTTGGATGATTTGACGAAGCTTAGCTTTGTAGATTTCTATAAGCCGACAAAGCCTTTAATCTCTTTCTAAATCGATATTTATGTTTTTTACTAAAACATAGGTGTTATCTGAAAGTTCTTGGCAAGGGTTTTTAACTTTTGCTGATGACTAGTTCCCAGTCGTTATTCTTTGGATGATTTGACAAAGCTTTGCTTTGTAGATTTTTATAAACCGACAAAGCCTTTGATCTCTTTCTAAATCGATATTTATGTTTTTTACTTAAACATGGGTATTTTCTGAAAATTCTTGGCAAGGGTTTTTAACTTTTGCTGATGACTAGTTCCTAGTCGTTATTCTTTGGATGATTTGACGAAGCTTAGCTTTGTAGATTTCTATAAGCCGACAAAGCCTTTAATCTCTTTCTAAATCGATATTTATGTTTCTTACTTAAACATAGGTATTTTCTGAAAGTTCTTGATAAGGGTTTTTAACTTTTACTGATGACTAGTTCCTAGTCGTTATTCTGTGGAAGATTTGACTAGGCTTTGCTTTGTAGATTTTTATAAGCCGACAAAGCCTTTGATCTCTTTCTAAATCGATATTTATGTTTTTACTAAAACATAGGTTTTTTCTGAAAGTTCTTGGCAAGGGTTTTAACTTCTGCTGATGACTAGTTCCTAGTCGTTATTCTTTGGATGATTTGACAAAGCTTAGCTTTATAGATTTTTCTAAGCCGACAAAGCCTTTGATCTGTTTCTAAATCGATATTTATGTTTTTTACTTAAACATAGGTATTTTCTGAAAGTTCTTGGCAAGGGTTTTTAACTTCTGCTGATGACTAGCCTTAGTCGTTAATCTTTGGAGGATTTGATAAAGCTTTGCTTTGTAAGGGTTTTTAAGCAGTTATATCCTTTGATTTCTTTCTAAAATCAATGTTAATAGTTTTATACTAAAACATAGGTATTTTATGAAAGTTCTTGACAAGATAATTTATCTTTTATTGAGATATGAGCGTATTGAAATAGCATAAATAAGTTTGAAAATTTATGCCCCGGTTAGGATTGGCTACCGGAGCATGGTTGGTATACTATTGCTGGTTTGGATAATTGTTATCAAACATAACTTAATTTGATAAATCAAAATCAGCAATTTTATTGGCTACAGTAAGCGCTTGATAATTCTATCAACCCGAATACGACTAAGTCTTTTAATCAGCTTGTGTACCTGCTTAGGGTAAAATTGGCTAGCTTGAATTTGTTGGAAATGCGTAACCAATGTGGTTTTTTCACGAATAGTATCAAGTTCTTGTTGTAGTTGATGTTTTAGCTGGTGTTTTGGATCGTGAACTAAAATGCCGTTTTCAAGATCTAAACGCCAAGCTCTCGGATTAAGGTTATTACCGGTTACCAGCATCCAGTCATTATCGACCCAAACCCCTTTTAAATGATAGGTTTGATCTTGATCTTTCCATAAACGAATAATCAATTGCTCTTTATCAACATACGATTGCAGACGTTCGATAAAGCGTCTTAAATTGATTTCATATAAATAAGGAAGCCCGCCGGAAATGTTAAATGGTTGATCTTCCGGTATATAAAAGTCATTTGCTACTTTATCACCAATAATAATCTCAACTTTTCGACCTTTACGTAGTAAACGAATAATGTCGCGTACTAAAATATTCGGTAGATTAAAGTACGGGGTGCAAAATATAATTTTCTTCTGAGTAATATTAACCAGATGATGAATAATTTTATTTAACGCATTATTGCGTCCCAACCCTGCAATAGGCGCAACTGATAGCGATCTGTTATCAGTATTGTTGGTGTATTGATAATTGGCTCCGGAAATGTGCTGGCGTAACGATTTAATTGCCGATTTCAGTTGCTTACGGGTTTTATGATTTTCAATATCTAATCGTTGCAAACCTTCAAACGGTAAAAAGTTGTCATCAATGTACTTGATCATACTATCGGCTAACGCTTTATTGGTAATAAAGTGATATCGATCATAACGGTATTTATCGAGCTTATGCAGATAGACATTATTAATACTGGCACCGCTATAAATGACCGTGTCGTCAATGATTGATCCTTTTAAATGTAAAACACCGAGCACTTCCCGTCGATTAATTGGCACGCCATAGACCGGAATATCAATATCCGGATGTTGCTGTCTCATCTGATAATAGTAGCGTGCATTGGTGTTTGATTTATCTTCGCCAAATCGACCACGCTGCGCCCGATGCCAATCGACAAAGACTTTGATATCCAGACTAGGGTTGAGTTTTTTAGCTTGATAAAGGGCGGCAAGGATCTCTTTACCTGCTTCATCTTGTTCAAGATAAAGTGCCACAATATAGATTCGATATTGGGCTTTTTGAATATGTTCAAGTAACGCAGACCGATAACTTTGTGGATCATATAATATCTGATATTGTTCAGCATTTTGAGGAAGTTTGGCTAATTCATCAAGATGCTTTCGATGATTATATCTTATAAATGGTATTC
Source organism: Gilliamella sp. ESL0405 (assembly GCF_019469205.1). Lineage (NCBI taxonomy): Bacteria > Pseudomonadati > Pseudomonadota > Gammaproteobacteria > Orbales > Orbaceae > Gilliamella > Gilliamella sp. ESL0405. The sequence continues at coordinate 1,125,871 of NZ_CP048265.1, forward strand.
GCATGATTCATATATCATTATAACTGGTATAGATTGTAGAATAACACAATTTACATCAGAAAATAACACTCCTTTTTATGTGGGATAAGGTTTAAATCACTAATCATTATTATTTATTAATAAACAGATCATTTAAGATTGTTCATCAACCCATGTTTGAATAATTTTATAAGTTAACGCAAGTACTACTGGACCAATAAACAGTCCCATAATACCAAAACCAAGTAGACCACCAATCACACCAAATAAAATCAGTAAGAAAGGCAGATCAGCCCCTTTTTTAATTAGATAAGCTCGCATCACACTATCAAGGGTGGTTAAAATGATAGCCACCACAATAAGCACGATAGCGTAAACGGTGTGTCCATCCCAAAATTGCCAAATAATACAGCCTAGCATGACAACGACAGGTCCAATTTGAGCCACACAACAGATAAATAAAATTAAGGTTAAAATACCCGGTAATGGCATTTTAGTTACAATAAAGCTTAAGCCACCAATTAACGCCAGCGTGATAGCGGTGACCACAACGCCCAAAGCTACTGCTCGAATGGATTGGCCCGCTAAGGTGACCGTTGTTTTTCCGTATTGTTTAGATAAACGATTGGCAAACAGGTAGACATATTTTGTGGTACTTTCGCCTTTAAGGTAGAGTAAAAGGCTAAAAATAATCATCACCCCGGCATGAAAAATAAAGACGCTAATATTGGTTGCTTGTTCTAACAGCCAACCAATGACGGTGCCAATATAGGGTTGAATATCTGAGATTAATTCTGAGCCGTCGGTCTTTCTAAGCTCTAACCATTTTTGATGCAATTCAGTACCAAACGTCGGTATGTTTTCTAACCAGTCAAATGTGGGTAACTCTTTGTAGGGTAACGTCCTTGCCCATTCAATCATATGATGCCCGTTTTGAGCAATGCTACTAATGATTAAAATAAACGGAATGACGCAAACAAATGCTAATATCAATGCCATAACTAAAATTGACAGCCAACGTTTGTTAAACAATTTTTGTTGTATTTTTATCATTAATGGCCAAGTTGCAATGACAACCATTACCGCCCAAAAGAAACCAAATAAGAAAGGCTCAATGACCCGATAAGTCACAATAATTAATAATCCAATTAGCAGTAAGTTAAGAATTAACTTTAATAGATCATAAGTATTTTTTTCAGCTGGCATTTTTGTACCATGTTATTTGAGTAAGATAGTGTTATTATACGCTTTATGCTTTAAAAAGCATATGATAAGGTGTTAATGGTCAATACATTCAATTTTTTGTTGGAGGCATAATATGAAAAAATTAATGTTATTAATGTTAATGGGTGTTGCATTATCTGCTTGTGCAAAATCACCAAACGTCCCCCAAGCAGTACAAAATATCAATGAAATTGCGCCTTATCCAGAGGCTAAAACGGGCTATACTCGTTATGTTATTCGTTTACCAAGCCTTGCTGATGAAAACAGTGCACAAGTTGAAGTTATGATCGGCAAAGAGATGAGTGTCGATTGTAATTCACGCAGTTTAACCGGCACGGTTAAGCAAGAAGAGCTCAAAGGCTGGGGTTACTCTTATTATGTTGTTGATAAAGTCAATGACGGCATTTCAACTTTAATGGCTTGCCCGCAAAGCGCTAACCATAATCAATTTGTCACTATGTATCACAATATTGGTTTATTAGGTTATAACAGCCGTTTACCAATTGTTTTTTATGTTCCAAGTGATCTCACTGTCAAATACCGTGTTTGGCAGCCAACTAGCAAACCTTTGCAGGCATCCGCTGAATAATTACGTTAAATTATTTGTTAAGAGACTGCTAAAATCGGGCTGATCGGTTAAAATGTAATCATTCAGCCCAGATTCTCAAGATATTTGATATTTTATGTAGACATCTGGCAAAAAAAAGGTATTTTATCCCTCGTAATGCAAGGTTAGCTCTACTTGTTCATTATTATTAATGACTTGTGATTACCTGATTACCTCGGTTTCGCCATACGATTTAGAAATAGGTTATGGTAAAATTTGGGGGTTCGTTGTCAGTTAACAACGGGCTTGTGTCTAACATGTAATATCCCTAACTAGAGGAGAAGTGGTGAGCATGTTTACTCAACGTAAAACAATTCTTTCAATCATCGCTGGTGTTTCACTAGCATTATCTCAATCTGCTATCGCTAAAGATCGTGTCGTGCATTTTTATAACTGGGCGGGTCAAATCGGTAATCAAACTATTGCTGATTTTGAAAAATCCACCGGTATTAAACTTGTTTATGATGTGTATGATTCCAATGAAGCGCTCGAAGGCAAGCTTATGGCTGGTCATTCTGGGTTTGATGTGGTCTCTCCGTCAGATAGTTTTTTAGCAAGACAAATCAAATCGGGTATCTATTTACCATTAGATAAAAGTAAATTACCGAATTGGAAAAATCTTGATCCAAATCTAATGAAATTAATGGCAAATCACGATCCGGATAACACTTATGCTATTCCGTATGTATGGATGACAACCGGTATTGGTTATAATATTGATAAAGTTAAAGAGCGTTTAGGTGATAATGCACCGGTCGACAGCTGGGACTTAGTGTTTAAACCTGAAAATATGGAAAAACTTAAAGATTGTGGTGTGGCATTTTTAGATGCGCCGACCGAAATCTTTGCCAGTGCGTTGCAATATTTAGGTAAAGACCCAAATAGTACCGATGCGAAAGATTATACAGGTGCCGCTTACGAGTTGTTAGAGAAAGTTAGACCTAATATTCGTTATTTCCACTCTTCACAATATATTACCGATCTTGCAAATGGTGATATCTGTGTCATTTTAGGTTGGTCTGGCGATATTTTACAATCACGTGATAGAGCTAACGAAGCTAAAAACGGTGTGCATATTGGTTATCAAATTCCTAAAGAAGGCGCATTAGTCTTTTTTGATACCTTTGCCATTCCAAAAGATGCCGCTAACGTAGAAGAAGCTCACGAGTTCTTAAACTTTGTTATGAAACCTGAAATTGCTGCACAAGTCACTAACGATGTTAATTTTGCTAGTGCAAACAAGGTAGCAAATGATCAGTTTGTTAAGCCGGAAGTGAAAAACGATCCTGCTGTTTATCCGAAACCGGAAGTTATGGAAAAACTATTTACTTTAACAGTTAAAGAACCTAAGCTTGAACGTGTGATCACACGTACATGGACAAAACTCAAAACTGGTAGATAAACGTCAATTGAAAAATTGCGTTATTTACACGATATATTCTAGACGGAGAGATTGTTGAGTCTTTCCGTCTCGTTTTTTTTGGCTTGTTGTTAAGAGGAAAAAAGAGTGAACGATAAAACAACAAATCAGGTACAGCCTAAAAAAAAGATGATAACTCCATTATTGGAGATCAAAAATTTAACCAAAGTTTTTAATGATGATTATTATGCGGTTGATGATGTGAATCTAACCATTTATAAAGGTGAGATTTTCGCATTATTGGGTGCATCAGGTAGTGGTAAGTCTACGTTATTACGTATGCTTGCTGGTTTTGAGCAGCCAACTTCGGGGCAGATTATTCTTGATGGTAAAGATTTATCACAAGTGCCACCTTATAACCGACCAATTAATATGATGTTTCAATCGTATGCTCTATTTCCTCACATGACGGTTGAGCAAAATATTGCTTTTGGTTTAAAGCAAGACAAATTAGATCCGAAAGAGATCAAACATCGTGTTGAAGAGATGCTCGCGCTAGTTCATATGGAACAGTTTGGCCGACGCAAGCCACACCAATTATCCGGCGGTCAACGCCAACGTGTTGCCTTAGCACGTAGTTTAGCTAAACGGCCGAAACTACTGTTATTAGATGAGCCAATGGGAGCGCTGGATAAACAGCTACGTGATCGTATGCAACTGGAAGTGGTCAGCATTTTAGAGCAAGTCGGCGCCACTTGCGTTATGGTGACCCATGATCAGGAAGAAGCCATGACAATGGCAGGGCGAATTGCGATTATGAACAAAGGGCAATTTGTCCAAATTGGTGAACCAGAAGAGATTTATGAGCATCCAAATTGCCGTTATAGTGCTGAATTTATCGGCTCAGTTAATGTTTTTGACGGTATTTTGCAAGAAACCTTAGAAGACGGATTAATTATCAATTGTCCGATGATCAAGCATCCAATCAAAGTTGATTATGATTCGCCAGCTGTCGAAGGTGTGCCAATTCAAGTTGCCTTACGTCCGGAAAAAATTAAATTATGTGATGAAATACCGGAAGAAGGGTATAACGTTGCAACCGGTGAAGTGGTAGAAATTGCTTATCTTGGTGATTTGTCGATTTATCACGTTAAACTGGGCAGCGGACAAATTATCATTGCACAGTTACAAAATGAGCATCGCTATCGTAAAGGCATGCCAACTTGGGGGGATGTGATCAACCTAAGTTGGGAAGTTGATAGTTGTGTTGTGCTTACCGAATAGACAAAAGAGGATAAAGTAATGCGATCCATTTTATTGGGTTTGTTGTTAAATGCATTTGTCTTGCTTAATGTTTATTGGCGTTTTCAAACAACTGATGCATTTGATAACTTATTTTTAGATGCGCTCTTTACGGCAATGACATTAAGCTTCTTATTGTCATGCTTAGGATTATATTTAGCAAATTACAAACCATCAAAATTTGCTTATCGCTTAATTATTGCCGGAAGCATATTGTTCATTCCTGCTGGGTTAGTTGCCATTTATTTTGCTTATAAAAAAATGCGCCAACAGCGGGATGAATCCGATTTGATGACACTTTATGGTCGGTTAACTGTCATTGCTATTCCATATTTATGGATGTTATTGCTGTTTTTACTGCCATTTTTAATTGTGTTTAGAATCAGTTTTTCCGAGATAGCTTCGGCTGTTCCGCCTTATACTGATCTGTTTAGCTATGATGACGGACTGCTCAATATTGTTTTGAACTTCGGTAATTATGTCAATTTAATCACGGATACTATCTATCTTGATTCTTATTTGCAATCACTAAAAATTGCGGCGATTTCAACAATATTATGTATTTTAATTGGCTATCCATTAGCGTGGGCAATTTCACAATGTAAACCGTCAACCCGTAACATTTTGTTACTTTTGATTATATTGCCTTCCTGGACTTCGTTTTTGATTCGGGTTTACGCATGGATTGGTATCTTAAATCCAAATGGCTTACTTAATCACTTTTTAATGTGGTTAGGCGTGATTGATCAGCCGCTGATCATTATGAAAACTTATTTCGCCGTTTATATCGGTATTGTCTATTCTTATTTGCCGTTTGTGATTCTGCCAATCTATACATCACTAAGTAAAGTAGATACGACCTTAATTGAAGCAGCGTTAGATTTAGGTTGTAAACCGATTAAGACCTTTTTCAAAATTATTGTGCCATTAACTAAAAATGGCGTTATTGCAGGGGGAATGTTGGTCTTTATTCCGGCAGTGGGTGAATATGTCATTCCGGAACTATTAGGACCTTCAGAAGGTATTATGATTGGTACCCAGCTTTGGACTGAATTCTTCAATAACCATGATTGGCCAGCGGCATCGGCAGTTGCCAGTGTGATGCTTCTGATATTAATTGTGCCAATATATTATTTCAACAAATTTCAGAACAGCCAAACGGGGGGTAAATAAATGAATAATTCATCACTTATTCTACGATCTGCTTTGATCGTCTTTATCTCTTCGCTACTTGGTGTGATGATTTTAACACTGTTGATATCATCATCCGGACTGAGTTTATTAGGCTCAGCGAGCTACTATATTGGTTGCTTAACATTTAGCTTGATTGTAACGACACTCGTGACTATTGCGTTAGTTTGTCGTTGCTTAAAAGGGCTAATTTTATTGGTGGTATTTTCCTTTTTGTATATCCCAATGATTATATTGATTATCTATTCATTCAATAGTTCACGCTTAGTGACAGTATGGGCAGATTTTTCAACCAAATGGTACTTTGAGCTTATTCACAATGATACGTTGCTTAAAGCTGTCGGATTGAGCTTATCGATTGCCGCTGGCGCAGCAACGCTGGCTATTTTGTTAGGTACATTAGCCGCTTACGCCATTATTCGTTTCAGACGTTTCCGTGGCGCTAATTTGTTCTCATTTATGACAACAGCACCGTTGGTTATGCCTGATGTTATAACGGGTTTAGCACTGTTATTACTATTTGTTGGTATCGGACAAGTGTTAGGTTGGCCTAAAGACCGTGGCGCAATTACCATTTGGATGGCGCATGCCACATTTTGTACCGCTTATGTTACCGTGGTCATTAGTGCCCGTTTACGTGAATTAGATAAGTCGATAGAAGAGGCGGCACTCGATTTAGGTGCTAATCCGCTTAAGGTATTTTTTATTATCACCTTACCTATGATCGCCCCAGCGTTAGTATCGGGTTGGTTACTGGCATTTACCTTATCACTGGATGATGTGGTGATTGCGAATTTTGTCACCGGACCGGGCGCAATGACTTTGCCTAAACTTATTTTCTCAAAAGTTAGGTTAGGGGTCGATCCACAAGTCAATGCACTGGCAACAATTATTCTATTGATTGTCGGCATTATTGGTTTTATATCATGGCTGTGGATGCGTAAAGCTGAGCGACGTAAAATGCGGGAAATTCGTATGCAATAACTTATTGCTTTTACTCAATATTGCTTTTATTAATTATTGCCGCTATATGCGGCAATTTTTCTTTAAAATGTCCGTGTTTTTTAATGCATTTTGTATTATAGTGTTTTAAGTCAGTTTTCTGACAAAATTCTCAGGGCGGGGTGTAATTCCCCACCGGTGGTTATAGCCCACGAGCGCTTAATCGTTTATTTTGTTGGTTTAGTGCGGTATGTTTCCGACTAAACACTCAATATCTTTAATCGATTAAGGTCTAGCAGATTTGGTGTGATTCCAAAGCCGACAGTTAAAGTCTGGATGAAAGAGAGTAGCTTATCTTTTCTATATTTACCGAAAGGTAAAATCACTATGGTCAAGCACTTGCCCTGATTCTGGTATTTAATTTATTTATACTTAATTGAAAAAAAGCAAAGACAAAGCCCTAAATGCGCATACGGCGATCAGCCAGATATATTTACGGCATGTTCTTCGCAAATTGGATTTAAGTGTAAATACAATTAATTGTATATAACAGGATAGGTAACTACCATGAATCAGTTTAATTTAAATGAGTTTGGCACACCGATTGAGCGTGTGAAAAATGCGATATCTGCACTTAAAGCCGGTCAAGGTGTATTAGTGTTAGATGATGAAGATCGTGAAAATGAAGGCGATATTATTTGGCCAGCTGAAACAATCACCACAGAGCAAATGGCGTTGACCATTCGTTATGGTAGTGGGATTGTCTGTTTATGCATGCCAAAAGCCTATTGTGAAAAATTACAATTACCGATGATGGTGGCAAATAACACGAGTAAAAATCATACCGCTTTCACGATTACCATTGAAGCGGCTGAAGGCGTGTCAACCGGTGTTTCAGCCGCCGATCGCGTCACCACTGTTCGAGCAGCCGTTGCGGATGATGCAAAACCCAGTGATTTAAATCATCCCGGTCACGTGTTCCCGTTAGTGGCTCAACAAGGTGGGGTACTGGCACGGCGTGGGCATACTGAGGCTTCTGTTGATTTAGTGACTTTAGCCGGATTCAAACCTGCTGCGGTTATTTGTGAATTAACCAATGATGACGGCTCTATGGCAAGAGCGCCACAAGTGGTTGAGTTTGCTAAAAAACACCATTTACCAGTGGTCACTATTGAAGATATTGTTCAATATCGTGAATCTTAAGATCTTGCTAAATGGTGGAAGATAACTATGCCGAATTTGTCGGCATAGTTATTGGCGTAGTTATTGGCACCATTATCGACATAGTTATGGTTAAATTAACCTAAAACTTTTAGAGCACAAGCTTTAGTAATTTTGACACCGTTTTCTAAAGCGGATAAATCAAACTTCATTTCCGGATGATGTAATCCTGGTGTTAAATCACAACCTAATCCCCAAAATCCAGCTTTAACATTACGTTCTCTTGGGTAATTAAAAAAGTCCTCGCCACCCGGTGTGAAGATCGGATCTTTTAATCCTTCACTACCTAACACGTCAACGATAGCCTCAGTAATGATTTGGCTAACTTCGTTGTCGATCTCAGCAGCTGGGATCTCTTTTGATACTTCAATATCAGCTTTAGCGCCGATCGCTTCTACACTGAGTTTAATTGCTTGTAAGGTTTTGGCTTTTAACTCATCCATTGCCGGATTGGTCGGTGCTCTTAAATCCCAACAGACATAGGCTTTCGACGGAATGGCATTGGTGACGCCAGCATCACAAATACAGCGTGTTGCTTTTACGCTATAAGTTAAACTAGGCGCAAGATGAATGGTATTTACTGCTTGAATTGCCATCATAGCGGCATCTAGTGCATTGACGCCTAGATGTGGCCGTGCGCCGTGCGCAGGTATACCGTGGATATTAACTTCCACAGTGGTAGAAGCCGAATAAAACATTGCCGGCGATGCGAAGCCTTTTGGACATTCATCTTTAGGACGAAGATGTAGACCAATAATCATATCAACATCATCAATGGCGCCACCGGCAATCATCGCTAAAGCGCCAGAGCCTAGCTCTTCAGCGGGTTGAAAGATAAGCTTTAAACGGCCTTGCTTAATATTGCCTTCTTTTATTAGCTCTTCTGCTGCCGTTAACAAGATTGATGAGTGTCCATCATGACCACAAGTATGTCTTGCACAATGTTCGCCATCAATAATATGCCCAAGCGCATCCATATCAGCCCGTAAGGTAAGTACCGGTCCGGGTTTGCCAGAATCATACTCCGCCACTATTCCGGTTGTATTATTAATATTACGAGTCACTTTATAACCTGCTTTTTCAAGCTCGTTTGCAATATAAGCCGCTGTTTGATGCTCTTGAAAACCAAGCTCAGGGATCTGATGCAAATGGTTATAGTGTTGTAAAACAGTAGACATTGATATCTCCTTTATCAAACAATAAACCGCATAACAGTCATGGCAATTAAACCATTAACAATACTGTTTACCATGAGTAATGGCCAGTATTTTTTCGGCACATCAGCAACGCCCAGCAATCGCCCCATATATTGCAGTTGTGAGCCCATTAAGAAAATAGCGGGTGCCAAAATGGTAACATCGGTTGCGCTAAGTAAGCCTTGCGTAATTAAATTAACCGCCACACCGGTACCTGCTGAAGCGGATAACCACGCTGTGAGTAAGACCGTAATGGCTTCTCCCGGTAGACCAAAAAGCCCCATAACCGGTGAAAAATAATCACCAATTAGCTGCATTAATCCTAAGCGTTTTAAGATTTCGGTAATAACAAAAGCCATGATGATATTGGGCATTAAGTTATTAATGGCAATATTAAAGCCTTTACGTGCGCCAATAACAAAAATATCTAATGGGTTGTTGGTTTGATTTTGTGAATTACTCATTACTAAAATCCTTCTTATAAACTGAGTTTAGAACCAGACGCACTAAAATGGCACCGACAAACTTAAGTACAATCATCAGTACTAAAGGAATAAAAATGGCAACACTCATCGAAGCGAATAGGGCGGAACCGATTGAAAAATAGTTATTAATCAATCCGGCGCCCGAATATTGCCAAGCGCTGATAATCACTAAATCTTTTTTGGTGATTTGCTTGTCATCATATAATTCTTTAGTTAAAACCGCACCGGCGTCGGTACTTTGCAAATCAGTGATAAGCGCAAGCCCCGTTTTGCCCGGCACACCTAGGATAGGTTTAAGTAGCGGAGTTAATAATTTATGCGCAGCTCGAATGGTGCCATAGTGGGTAAATATTTCAAGAACGCCCAGGGCTAACATTACTGTGGGTATGAGCGAAAGGGCAAAGATAAAACCAGCTCGAGCACTGATGCCGCCTTCACCCACAAAACTATTTTTTTCCGGATGAAGCATCGTACCAAATTTACCACTTAGGCTGGTAAAATCAAATGCACCCAGCCACTCTTTTCCCTCTACATTAAAAAATAGGCCGGAAAAAAACAGTATAGCCACAATAAGTGAAATATACGCTTTTATTCCGACTTTTACTTCATTGTCAGATTTTTTTGACATGCGATCTTCCTTTTACGATTATTCAATCTTTTCATTTCAATATAAAAAAAATAATTACTGCACTTTTATCAACTTAATCTGTTATATTCTGTTTTATTTCTAATCAGTTATAGACAAATTAGTGTTAAATAGCGATGTTAGCTATCAAAAGTAGCAGAAATTATTTTGGGTATTTTATACTGAATTTCGTTTAAATTGAAAATGTGATCGTTTTTATACAGTTGTTTACCCTGAAAAGGTGGCTGTTTTTCCCATAATGATTACTAATAAAACAACCAATTATATTATGTTGGCATCATTATATTGTCGGCATTTTGATCCTAGCGTTTTTTTAAAAGTTTTACTTTCGTTTGATTGGTAAAAATAATGGCAGCAACAGTCTTAAACATTGACTTATAACAGTTTTAGCCTTGATATTTATTTTTCTTCGCTATAAAATCATTGAGTATGTTGAAATTTGTAATAAATTTTTTGTAAAAATGTTTCAGAAACTACCTACGTTTTAGTAAAAAATTGCGTTGTTTCTCTACTTTTAAACATCACGATCTTTAGGTGGCAAATTTGTTTAATTTGCGAACCGTCTTTTTATTTTCATCCAAAGCGTTAAGGTGAAAAAAGAAAATCAAGCAAAGCGAAAAAGTAATAAATTTCAGTGAGGTAGCTATGCATAGCAGGAATAAAGAGTGGGTATACGTTATACTGACCTGCTTTTTTGAATTGAGTTGGGTTCTTGGATTTACTATCGCAACCGAATTTTGGCACTGGATCATCATTGTGCTAGTGATTATTGTCGATTTTACTTGTCTGACTAAAGCGTGTAAAACCATACCAACCGGCACTGTATATGCAATCTTTTCGGGTGTGGGTGCGATTGGATCGGTTGCGATTGATGTGCTCCTTTTCGGGCAAACATTTAATCTTCTTCAACTGTTTTTTGTATTATTAATCATTATTGGTGTTGTGCAGTTAAAACGTACTGATAGTTAAAATGTAATGATAGTTAATAAGTAAAAAAAGTTAACAGGTACAAACAGTTAACACATATAAACCGTGAGTGCATTTAGATAATTAGTTTTTATAGATAGTCAAAGCGTTAAATTAGGAACTTTATTATGGGCTGGTTATTAATATTTACTGCATCGATTTTTGAGGTAGTTGGTGCTGTTGGGCTCAAACTCTATTCACAGCAAAAAAGCTTATTACGGATTGTACTGTATTGGGGCGGCTTTTTTGTTTCGTTTGCGCTCTTCTATTTTTCGTTACGTTATTTGGATTTAAGTATCGTTTACCCGGTTTGGGTCGGCCTTGGCACGTCCGGTGCGGTGTTAGCCAATATGTTTTTGTTTAATGAGCCTAAAAATATTCAGCGATTAATTGGTCTGACTATTATTATTATTGGTGTGGTTGGTTTGCATCTCACCATGTGATATACCATTATTCACATTGATGAGATTAATCAAATATCGAGATCATTTTAGATACAACATACAACCATTAAGATTCTTACCAAATTTCTGCCTTTATTATGCTGATTTGATTTATTGAATTTTCTTTATTTTCAATATCAACTTATTTTCTAATTTCAACTTTTGATTAATTGCATTGCAGTCTAAATTTATATAGAATAATCACACTGTCTTAGTGGGTTGTTAGCTCAGTCGGTAGAGCAGTTGACTCTTAATCAATTGGTCGCGGGTTCGATCCCCTCACAACCCACCATATTTCTATTTTTCCTAAATTGAGTGATTATTTAGTTTTTTATTTATCATTTTTATCACTAAAATTAATGGCGAGTCTTCATTCTTTATTTCAACTAACTTATGAGTCATATTATGAATTCATATCTATTACTTTTTTTTGCAATTATTTGTGAAGTTATTGCAACTTCTTCCTTAAAACTGTCAAATGGTTTTACTCATTTACTGTATTCAATCATTACCATTGTTGGTTATAGTGCTTCGTTTTATATTCTTTCTTTAGCCTTAAAAACCATTCCTGTTGGGATTGCTTATGCGATTTGGTCGGGGATTGGGATTATTATTATCAGTTTAATCGCTTGGATCTTTATGAAACAGTCTTTAGATTTGGCGGCTTTAATTGGTATGGGCTTTATTATATTTGGTGTGGTTATTATTAACCTATTTTCTAATGTTGCAGGACATTAATTTTATTAATTAGTCTTGATAACTGGCTTTGATACTCATTGAATGTGATCTGACGGGATATTTCGTTGAGTTGATTAGTATTAGGACATAAAAAAGCCGGAGTTTAACTCCGGCAAGTGCTTTCCAAAATATAATTAGGCTAGTTATAATCGATTATTTGCTTAATTTAAATTTCATTAGAATGTTGTTTTAAGAAGCTAGCTACACCATTTGGATTAGCTTTCATACCTTGTTTGCCTTTAGTCCATTGAGCAGGACATACTTCACCGTGCTCTTCGTGGAATTGGAAAGCATCGACGATACGTAGCATTTCATCAATGTTACGGCCAATTGGTAAATCATTAATAGTTTCATGACGAACAATACCCGATTTATCAATAAAGAATGATGCACGAAGCGCAACACCTGCTTCAGGATGTTCTACGCCATAAGCTTGCATAATGCTATGTTTAATATCGGCAACGATAGGAAATTTCACTTCGCCAATACCACCTTTTTCTTGTGGCGTGTTGCGCCATGCATTGTGCACATACTCAGAGTCCATTGATACACCAATCACTTCTACACCACGTTTTTTAAACTCTTCTAAACGATGATCAAAGGCAATAATTTCAGAAGGGCATACAAAGGTGAAATCCATTGGCCAGAAGAAAACGACAGCATATTTTCCATTAATGTGTTGAGCTAAATTAAAATTATTTACGATCTCACCAGAACCTAAAACAGCTGCAGAAGTAAAATCAGGGGCTTTGCGGGTGACTAATGTCATAAAATGTCTCCTTTTCAAACAAATATCAATTTAATTGGTATGCATTATAACAATTTAACGTGACGGTCACAGTTGTTATAAGCAATTAATTTCATAAGCACAAGCTATCAAGAAAGGTATTATTGTTCGGTTTTTTTTATCGATTTTTTCGGTTTACCTTTATTTTTTGTATCGCGATGACGCAGTTTTACCTTTTTCTTGTTAGTTTCTTCGTGTTTTTTACTGATACTTTTTGATTTCGCCTTCTGCGAAGGTTTTTTCTTGGTTACAGGTTTAGGCGCACGAGTTTTTGGGCGTAAATGGTCAATAGTTCTTAATTTAATCGGTTCATTGATGTAGCGTTCGATTTTTTGTAATAACTCGTTATCGTGCGCTTCTATTAGCATGATAGCGGTGCCTTTTTTGCCGGCACGAGCTGTGCGACCTATGCGATGTAAATAGACGTCGGCTGTTTTTGGTGCATCAAAGTTGATCACATGCGTGATATCATCAATATCAATCCCTCGTGCCGCTACATCGGTTGCAACTAATACGTTAACAGTATTGTTGCTGATTCTTTTTATCGCTTCGTTACGCTTTGCTTGCACCATTTCGCCTTCTAAATAGCAGCTATGGATCCCCGCTTGATGCAGCATTGATACCAATTCATGAACACGTTCACGTTTGCGCACAAAAACAATTGTTTTTTTGAACTCTTCTTGTTTAAGCAAATGAGTTAATAGCGCCACTTTATGCGTTAAATCATCAGCTCGATAATAAAATTGTAGGATTTTTTTGCGCTCTTTGCGTGAAGGATCGGCATTGATTTCAACCGGATTATTTAATATGCGATTAGCAAAGTCATACAAGCCTTTACCTTCTAGTGTTGCAGAAAATAGTAAGGTTTGTTTACGCCAACGTGTTTCAGCCGATATGGTTTCAACATCTTGCGAAAAGCCCATATCTAACATGCGATCAGCTTCATCTAAAATGAGCATTTCAACCGCACGACAATCAAAATTTTCTTCTTTGATGTATTGCAAAAGCCGTCCGGTAGTTGCTATTACGATATCTTGATTTTTGCTAAAGATCTCTGCATGGTTCATATAAGCGACACCACCGGTTATGGTTGCGATGCTTAAATGGGTTGATTGGGTAAGTTTTTGTGCTTGCTGAGCAATTTGCATGGCAAGTTCACGGGTTGGGGTTAATATTAAAATTCTTGGTGGCCCAGGTTTGCGACGAGGAAAATCCAATAGATGTTGCACAGCCGGGATAAGGAAAGCTAATGTTTTACCGGTACCGGTTGGGGCTGAGCCTAAAATATCTTTGCCTTCTAATGCCGCCGGAATAGTTTGCGCTTGAATGACTGTTGGGGTGATGATGTTTTGTGCTTGTAAGTTCTCCACTAAAATATCATCAAGTTGTAGATCGGAAAATGTTTGTGTTGTCATAGCTATCTTTTTATCAGAAATTTGAGAAGTATTATAGCGACAATGTTTATAACTACAATCATTATCATGTGACATATTTTGATTTGATTTAATTACCGCTTAGTAACGTTTATCTGTTGGTTATGGATATCGATGAACTACTTCAACTTTTTGTCATACAGCTTTGATTTGTTATTAATGGTTAAATTTTTTGTCAAGAAGTTTCAGAAAATGTATATGTTTAAGTAGAAACTTATCATCGTTTAGAGTTTGTGATAGAATGTGCGGCAAATTTGAAGGTATAGCTTTGAACAATATTTATTGTGTTGTCTGATTAAATGCTTAACCGTTCAGTTTTATCTTTACTAGTTGGATGTTGTTGTCCAAAAATCAACTCTCTGTTTTTTACTATAACGATCTGATAAACAAAATGACTGAATATTTCACCAACGATAATTACGAAGTACAATTACAAAATAAAATTACTCAATTAACAACATTATTGTCTGATTTTAACCTTCCTCAATTGGTCGTTCATTCCTCTCCAGTCAGTCATTATCGTATGCGAGCTGAGTTTAGAATATGGCATGATGGTGAAGATCTTTATCATATTATGTATGATAAAAAGACCAAAAAACGGGTGCGAATTGATACTTTCCCGATAGCGACAGTACTGATAAATCAAGCGATGCAAGCGATTTTACCACTTTTAAAACACAATGAAACCTTACGTCATTTGCTGTTTCAAATAGATTATTTTTCAACCTTAAGTGGTCAGCTTTTAATCACACTTTTATATCATAAAAAGTTAGATGATAATTGGCTTGCGCAAGCCCAGCTTTTAAAGCAACAATTAGCCGAACAAGGTATTGAGGCTAATTTAGTCGGGCGAGCCAGTAATCAAAAAATTTGTCTCGATGTGGATTATGTTGACGAAGTTTTACCATTGCAAGATCGATCACTGTCCTATCGACAAGTTGAAAATAGCTTTACTCAACCCAATGCGGCAATCAATATTAAAATGCTCGAGTGGGCGTTAGCGGTGACTAAAAATTCAACCGGTGATTTACTGGAGTTTTATTGTGGTAATGGTAATTTTTCTATTGCGTTGGCGCAGAATTTCCGTCAGGTTTTAGCCACTGAAATTGCCAAAGCTTCGGTTTATTCAGCCCAGCATAATATTAAAGTCAATCATATAGATAATCTGAAAATTGTCCGATTGTCAGCCCAAGAATTTACCAGCGCTATTAAGAAAGAGCGTGAGTTTAATCGTTTGAAAGGCATTAATCTTGATGATTATCAGTGTAATACGGTACTTGTTGATCCGCCTCGTAGCGGTTTAGATGACGATACCATTACTATTCTTAAAAGCTATGACAAAATCATCTATATCTCTTGCAATCCTCAAACGCTCAAAGAGAATTTAAAACAGTTTTCACAAACGCACGATATTACCCATTTTGCGATGTTTGATCAGTTTCCCTATACTGATCATGTTGAAACGGGTATTGTTCTACATAAAAAGTCGTGATATTCGTATTAAAAAAACAGAAATCTTGTTAAAATAGGCAAGATTTCAAATCTCTTTATATTTTGTTTTATTGTTTTATTAAGATAAGTGCTATTTTAGATAAAAAAAAACCCTAGATAAACTAGGGCTGCATTAAATTGCAAGGAATGGATGAAAGGAAATAAAACAATGAAACAATACTGTCTAGCCTCATGAATCATTGTGGTGCTAATATAACAAACACAAACAAACGAATTAATGACACAAACATTACAAAATAGTCATTACATTGTCATGATTGCATTTGAGTTTTTCATATATCCTATAACCCATTATGCAAATTCGATAACCTGATAAAACAACAAAGGAAATATTCAAAATGAAATTGTTAGTTGTTGAAGATGAACAAAAAACAGGAGAGTAT
Organism: Gilliamella sp. ESL0405; assembly: GCF_019469205.1. Classification (NCBI taxonomy): domain Bacteria; kingdom Pseudomonadati; phylum Pseudomonadota; class Gammaproteobacteria; order Orbales; family Orbaceae; genus Gilliamella; species Gilliamella sp. ESL0405. Next base: position 1,142,286 of record NZ_CP048265.1, read on the forward strand.
CTTCGTCAGGGATTAGTTGAATCTGGATTTATAGTTGATCTGACTAATAACGGTCTCGATGGTTATCATCGAGCAATGACAGAAGACTATGATTTAATAATTCTCGATGTGATGCTTCCGGATATCGTCGGTTGGAAAATCGTTCAATCATTGCGAGAAGCGGGTAAAGATACTCAAATAATGTTACTAACTGCCATGGGCAGTGTTGAAGATAAAGTTAAAGGGCTAAATTTAGGTGCTGATGACTATTTAGTTAAACCTTTTTCATTTGCCGAACTATTAGCTCGGGTAAAATCACTTTTACGGCGTAATGTGCCACAAGTGAATAATTATCAATTAAGTATTGCTGATTTGGTAATGGACCTACCTAAACGAACCGTTACACGTGGCGATAAACGAATTGATTTAACCAATAAAGAGTTTTTACTATTGGAATATTTTTTACGCTATCCGGGCGAGGTATTGCCTAGATCGCTTATTGCCTCACAAGTGTGGGACATGAATTTTGATAGTGATACCAATGTTATTGATGTTGCAATTAGGCGTTTACGTAACAAAATCGATGCCGATTTTGAGCCTAAATTAATTCATACTGTCCGTGGAATGGGATATAAATTAGATGTATTGGATGAAGCAGAGTAAAATTATATCATTTCGCTTACCACTTATTGTATGCCTACTTACTTGTGGGCTACTTTACTGTTTTAGTTATCTTATCGAACGCTCTTTTGAGAAGTTTTCGATTCAACAAAATGTGACTGAATTAAATTCGGTTATTACTTCAGTTGAGCGAGAATTGACTTACTATTCTCCCGCTGATAATCGTGATGAGTTTTTCCAAAATCTGTTGTTAATTTTGACAGGTCACCATCATCTGTTTGTCTATATTTTAGATGATTCGGGAAAAATTGTTTATCGAACACGCGGCCCTAATCTGGCAATCGCTTTATCACAACGTGAATTCGAACGGATTATTGCCGAAAATAGTACCGCCATTTGGAATGTCGATAAATCATCTTACCGCATTGCTGCTTCAAGGGTTATGGTAGATGAAGGTAAACAGTTTACCACTATTGTTGCCGTTGGACGTGATTTGCAACTCGAGTTTATTTATCGCTTGCGCATTGGTTTAGGTATACTTATTGCAATTGCGTGTGTTTTGGCGTTAATTGGATCGCTAATCTCTATTTATTACACCCAAAAACCGATTAACCGATTAATTAAGAAAATTGAGCGAATTAACTTAAAAAGCCTTAATTATCGAATCTCTACCGCCTCTGTGCCAACCAAATATGTGAGTTTAGTGAAAGCATTTAATAAGATGCTCAGCCGTATGGAAGATGTATTTCATCGGCAACGTAATTTCACAGCAGATATTGCTCATGAGATGCGTACACCAATTACTAATTTAACAACCCAAACACAAATTGTTTTAAATAATGCTCGCTCTACAGAAGAGTACCGAGAGATTTTATACTCTAATTTAGAAGAGTATGAAAAAATGTCACAAATGATATCCGATATGCTGTTCTTAGCGCAGGCAGATAACCGCCAACTAGTGCCAAATCTGATCGATATTGATATTCATCAGATGTTGACGATGATGTGTGAATACTTTGAACCGTTAACCGACGAGAAAAATATCACTATCGATTTGGAAGGTCAGTGTGCTCATATTCAAGGTGATAAGATGATGTTAGGGCGAGCGATTAGTAATATTCTATCCAACGCTATTCGTTATACACCTGAAAACGAAACAATCCGAATAAGCTTGAGTCAAGTGACGCAAAAGCGAATAAAAATTATTATTTCTAACCCCGGTAAAAAGATCGACAGTCGCCATTTACCGCACCTTTTCGACCGATTTTATCGTGTGGATGAATCACGTCATCGTAGCGGTAATGATTCATCCGGAGCGGGGATTGGGCTTGCGATCGTTAAATCGATTATTGAAACCCATAAAGGCTCGATTTATGTTGAATCGGACGATCAATCAACCCGCTTTGTGATTAATTTGCCAACGGCTATTTAACATCAAAATCACTAATTAATAGATTAGCTGCTGCATAAGCAGCTTTATCTTTTAATTCTTGGGGAACGTGCTCGTTACGCACTACTTCATCAAGAACTTGCATCACGGCACCTAGCGCATCATCAATATAACCGAGTTCGTTACTTCCAATTTGTGCATATTTTTGACGAATTGTTTCATGATACTGATTCATTTAACTTTATCCTTTAATGTGTAAATTTGTCTTTCAAACATTGATTATAAAAAGTGAGCCAATTTTTCATAAACTTGATTAGCGGTAATGCTTTGCATGCTTTTATCAGCGGAAATTATGCTGTGTTGATTTTTACCGTACCCACCAATTAGCTTAGGATCGGTTTGACCAAATAAGGTGATATTGGGTCTATCTAACGCCGCTGTTAAATGGCTCAATCCAGTATCAACCGATACTACTGCTTTTGCACCTGCGATGATAGTTGCAATTTCATCTAAGGCGAGTTTTGGCAATACTTGCACATGTTGAAAACCTTTAGCCAGCCTCAGTGCACGCTGCTCTTCATGCGGCGCACCCCATGGTAGTTTAATGGTTAATCCGGTTGGTTCAATTTGTTTAATTAATTCTCGCCATGCATCTTCTGTCCAATGTTTTTCATCACGAGTGGTGGCATGGAGAAATACCAGATATTGCATAGCGTCTTCTGGTAGCACCTGAGTAAAATGACGAGCAATAGCATAATCGCCGGTGTGGTTAGGGAAGGTATAATTTAAACTTTTAGCAAACAGTAACCTAACTCGCTCAATGGCATGCATCTGTTTGGGGACATGATGTTTAACATCATAAAACCAACTGGCAATAGGCTCTTTGATACTCTGACGATCTAAGCCATGTTTGATTCCACGGGCTTTACGAGTAATCAAAAAGGCACTTTTTATTAATCCTTGGGCATCGATGATACAATCATATTGTTGCTGGCGAAGTTGCTGGATAAATTGATGACGCTCTTTACGGACAGGGCGAGAAAACCAATTCTTTCGCCAGCGTCTGATTGCTACCGGTATGACCGTGTCAACCGCAAAATGCCAGCTAGGAATTTGGGCAAAATTTTCCTCAACAACCCAATCAAACGTGATATTGGGTATATGGTTTGCTGCATCGGTTAAGGCGGGTAAAGTGTGAAGCACATCACCCATTGAAGATGTTTTAACGACCAGTACACGCATAATTAATTACTCTTTTCACAGCGGACAATTAGCTTCATTAAACTTTCAAACACTTGATCGGGTTTAATATCTATCAAGCTTTGATGATATCCCTGTTCCGCATCACCTCGACGAACTCGGTGATAACCGGTAATTAACCGAATCACTTCAGCCTTATTTGACAATGGTGGCGTAAAATCCGGACTGCTTGGGCCATACAGCGCTACAAGCGGTCTATCAAGGGCTGCGGCAACGTGCATTAATCCTGAATCATTGGTTACCACTGCTTTACAAGCAGCAATTAGATTTATGGCCTGATCTAATTGAGTCTTTCCGGCTAGGTTAATGCATTGATCGCTGTGAGTCATTTTTGCCATAATCTGTTCACCGACTTGGCGATCATTGGCCGAACCAAAAATTAACACTTTAGCATGCTGTTTAACGATCATATCAGCAAGCGTTGCATAATGATAATCCGGCCAGCGCTTGGCTGGTCCAAATTCAGCCCCAGGACAAAAACCTATCAAAGGGGCATCTTGCGGGATATCAAAAGCGGTTAACGTTTCTAAAATTTCCGGCATGGTGACTTGCAGTTTAGGCCACAGTATAGGTTGAGGAATATCTTTAGCTGAGTGCATCTCTTGCTTTGGATAGGCAAGGGCAACATAGCGCTCAACCATTAACGGATAAGCTTGCTTATTTAATTTACGAAGATCGTTGAGTAATCCGTAGCGCATTTCACCTTTCCAGCCTGTGCGTTTAGGAATTTTGGCAAAATAGGGGATCAAAGCAGATTTAAATGAATTAGGTAAAACGATAGCCTGTTGGTAATGATTTTCCCGTAGCGATTTGCCTAATTGATAACGCTTAGATAAAGCAAATTCACCATGACCTAGCGGCATGGCAATAGCTTGGCTAACTTCCGGCATTTTAGCTAATAAAGCTCGGCACCATGAAGGCGCCATAACGTCAATTTCAATATCGGGGTTAAGCTGTTTTAATGTTCGATATAAACTTTGCGACATCATCATATCGCCAACCCATGAAGGACCAATAATGAGAGTTTTCATTTTTTTCCTTTTTATTGTTCATTGAGCCATTTCATATATTCGGTTGTGCCTTCGGTCACAGTTTTGAATTTTATTTGACAACCTGCTTGTCGGAATTTAGTTAAATCAGCTTGAGTAAAGGTTTGGTAACGTCCTTTTAACTGCTCAGGGAAGGGAATATACTCAATTTCGCCTGTTTGATGATAACTCATAACAGCATCTGCTACGGATTGGAAAGATTCCGCTTGACCGGTACCGCAATTGAAAATCCCGGATACTTGATTTTTCCAGAACCATAAATTGACATCAACCACATCACCAACATAAATGAAGTCACGTTTAAAGTTATCGCTACCGGCAAATAGTTTGGGTTTTTCACCCTTTTTCAATTGCTCATTGAGATGAAAAGCCACGCTTGCCATACTGCCTTTATGAGTTTCACGCGGTCCGTAAACATTGAAATAGCGAAAACCACAAACTTGCGATGTGGCTTGCGGTAAAATCTCTCTGACATATTGGTCAAATAAAAATTTAGAGTAACCATATACATTTAGTGGTTTTTCGTAGGCTCGCTCTTCAATAAAGTTATCACTACGACCGCCATAAGTTGCCGCTGATGAAGCATAAAGAAATGGGATATTGAAATCTAAACAGTAGTGTAAGAGATCTTTGGAATAGCTGTAATTGTTTTCCATCATGAATTTTCCGTCCCACTCAGTGGTTGATGAGCAAGCGCCTTGATGAAAAATAACATCGATATCAAGATTTTCATTAGAGATGATTGCAGAAATAAACTCATCTTTGTCCATGTAATCAGCGATGTCTAAATCAGCTAAGTTTGCAAATTTAGTTCCGTCAGTTAAGTCATCGACAACTAAAATATCTTTATGTCCAATACTATTTAAACCTTTAACAATATTGCTTCCAATAAAACCTGCACCGCCAGTGACAACAATCATAATTACTACCTTTAAACGAATTAAATTTAATGCCTCTATAATACCGATTTATGACAAAATTTTCGAGTGTTCATTTAGATGCATATTGTTTTTTATCCGTTTTGAGAATAATTAATTACCATTGTTTGGTAGTAAGCGGTTAATTGCTATTTTTTATATCGATTAATTCATGCTTTTAGCGATGTTTATCAAAAATAGATGCAATGTAGAAAAATGGGTTGGGTAAAGAGATTGTCGTTTAAAACTCTCTCTTTTATTGAAATTACTCATTATTATGTTTTGCAGTTAATAAAATGTATCTTGCTAAACTAAGATAGGGTTCGGTTTGACAATACTGTTTTTCAAGCGCTAATAGTTGGTCAAAGTGTGTTTCAGACTTGCTTTTATTGATTAAATAATCATGAAAAACCCGGATGCCAATTTTATTTGTTATGGTAAAGTTAAGATCGGTTAACCAGGTATAAACTTCAGTTGGCTTTCTTGGAAAATCCGGCGATAAGGTCTTTTTTTTGCGTTTAGCTAAACCTGCTTGAGTATAACCAAAATTACCCAGTGTCACCGTTTTAAATAACAGTGCATCATAATTATAAAACATTAACGATAAGTAACCGTCAGCTTTTAAATGTCTTTTTAAGGCGTTAATGACAGTTATTGGCTCAGCTACCCATTCTAAAACTGCATGGCAAATCACTAGGTCAAATTGTTCATCTGTCACTTGGTCAAGCGTTTGTATGGCACTATGTATACACGTTATCGGTAAGTTTTCCGCTATCGCGGTTTGTTTTGTCTGTTCAAGCATATGCGCTGAAATGTCACACAAGGTAATTTGATGCCCCAGTCTGGCAAGCTTACAAGCAATTTGTCCCTGCCCACCACCAGCATCAAGGATCTTTAGTGGTTTTTTAACACTACAGTCTGCTAAGATCTGTTCAAGTTCTTGCCAGACTATCGCCTCACGTATTTTACCTTTAGTTGTACCATAAATATTTTGTGCAAATTTAGCACTGATATCGTCAAAATTTCTATCTTGCTTATTCATACGTTAGTTTTGATTATTCAGCTTTTGTACTTGCGCATTGATTTGCGATAATTTTTCAGACATTAATTGATAACACTGTTCCATTAAGGCACGAGTATCGTCTTTTTGAAGGTTTTTGGTTTCAATCGGATCAAGCATCTCAACAATCACATGTCCGTTATTTAAACGATTGAGTTTAATTGAATTGGTATCCGACACACAGATTGGCACAATAGGTACACCTGCGGCTATAGCGGCTTTAAATGCGCCTGTTTTAAAAGGTAACAATCCTCGACCTTGACTTCGAGTCCCTTCGGGAAACATCCAGATAGATATGCCTCGATTGTTGATCTCTTTTACCACTTGGCTAATGGTATCGTGTGCTTTAGATTTATTATTACGATCAATTAAAATATTACCGGTTAGATAATAAAGTTGCCCAAAAAATGGGATCCATGCCAAACTCTTTTTCCCTACGGTGACGGTTTTCGGTTGAACGATGTCAGCGGCAACAATCATGTCATAATTATTTTGATGATTGGCAATAAATACACAGCTTCCCATGTTTTGGATATTGGAATATTGGCGGGTTTCAACTTTAACGCCCAAAATGGGCTTGAAAAAAAAGCTAAATAGATGCGCAAAGCGTGCAACATTTTTTGGATTACGTGGATTAAACAGGCAAAAAATAATACCTAAAACACAGATTATCACTCCTAAGATGACAACACTAATTAAGCGAAAAAGAAAAACCATAATTTACCTCATAAGTTAACTTAGCGTATTATATACGTAATCAGCATTAATATACAGTTTCCGCTACCGATAACAGCTAAAAGGACGGTTATGCCAAAATCAACAATTATTTGGGATGAAAACCAAACCGCAATTTCGACACATTTTGATGATGTCTATTTTAATACCCGTGGCGCAGTAGCCGAAACAAACTATGTTTTTGTTGAAGGAAATAATTTAGTTGAACGCTTTTTAACGCATCAGTCTGATACATTTATTGTTGGCGAAACCGGTTTTGGTTCTGGCTTGAGTTTTTTGGTACTATCCAAAGCGTTTTTAGCGTTTAAAAGACAATACCCTAATCACATTCTTCAACAATTGAAATTTTTCAGTGTAGAAAAATATCCATTATCAGCACAAGAGATGCTGCAAATGCATGAAAATGTGATAGATGATGACAAGTTAGCGTTACTTGCTAAGCAGTTAAGATCTTATTTATTTCAATCTGAGCCGATTGAGGCGAATATCAGTTTAGCGATTTGTTATGATGATATTAGCGCCTATCCTGATTTCTTATCAAAATTTAATATACTTGTTGATGCATGGTTTTTTGACGGTTTTTCACCAGCAAAAAATCCTGATATGTGGTCACAACATTTATTTCAAGATTGTTTTAAATTAACCCGACCAGCGGGAACTTTTGCAACTTTTACTTCAGCAGGTTTTGTGCGCCGTAATTTAACCAATGCAGGTTTTCAAGTATTAAAGCGTAAAGGTTTTGGTATAAAACGTGAAATGTTAGTTGGCGTTAAGTCTTTATAAAATATGCTATAACGATTACGGAAATTACGGTAAACTTAGCCAATATTGCGATTTTAAATAAACATTTATCATTAATGGAATATAAATTGAGCTTAATTATTAATAAATAATAAGGAGTTAAGATGAAAATATTAAATACAGTTGTATTTGTTGTTGCTATAGCATTAAGTTTGGCCGGTTGTGAGAAAAAAGATTATGAGTATTATTCAAAAAATCTCGATGCTGCTGAAGCAAAAAGAGAAGAGTGTTCCAATGGAATAAGTAAAGCTCAGTTAGAAGGGGATCGCAAAGCATATGATAAATTAATCAATGATGAACAATGTATTGCTGCAAAAAACGCAATTATCAACGATAAAAAGTTAAAGGCGCAATTGGAAAGAGAGCGTGAGGAAGCTGAGAAGCAACAAGCACTAGATGCAGCGAAGGCCATTATAGTAAAAGAAACAGAAGGACTTACTTGGCAACAAACTATAAACGAATATTTGAAGGATGATGAATGCCAAGAATTTACGTTTGGAACTAGTAGTGCTAAATGTCAAGCTTGGAAGATTATTTATGATGAAAAGGCTCAAGAGGGTAAAGATCAGTTAAAACAGTTATCATTTGATGAAATCAAAGGTGAAATGCTGTCTTTATGTAAGCTCGATTCTAGAACGAAATCTAACTGTCGTGTAGCTGAACAAGCGTTAGAAGAAAAGGCTACAACTGAATTAGCAAATGATGATCTCAAAACCATTGAAGAAAAGGAATCTATTTATTGTTCTGATGATTTGAGATTTTCATCAGTTTGTAGAAGTAGCTGGCAAAAAGCTTGGGCAAAACAAAATCAGGAAGTTGTGAAATTTTTTGTTGATAATCAAGCGGAATTTATCAGTACCTATAATGCATGCGTTGATAAAGTCGTGGCTATTGATTCTACCGTTGATGACTGGTCAAAGAGAATTGAATTAAATCAAAATATTAAAGACAGTTATCCTTGTAGCCAAATAAGAGAAGCTGCTATTAAGCGAGGAATGTCCTATACCAATTTTAAAGAGAAAATTAGTAACTAGGATTCATCTAAAACCCCATGTTTAATGGGGTTTTAGATAATAGTAAATAATTGTGATTTGCCTATGTTTTTGATTGAATGATAAAACATTTATCTTCAGTCCAACCAATCCCAAGTATACTTTCAAGATTAACTAAAATTTTATTTTTACTGAGTTAAAAATCAAATTGGTAAATTAAATCCAATGTTTGAGCAAGACCCGAGGCCGCCTCTAAATATAAGCTAGGCAGAAGTCTATATCTTAAAGTAAATATTGCCAGTGAATCAAAGATTCCAACACCATATTTAAGTTGTAAATTAGGTAAAATATAACCACTCACCACAACTTTGGAGTTGTTTCCTGCGCCTTGCGTATCTAACGAAAGATTTTTAATGCCAAATGCATTACCAATATCACCGATAAACTTACCTGTTTTGGCAGTTCCGAAACCAACTAATAATGCGGTCATCATATCGTTATCACTTTGATCTGAGCTATCAAGCCCTTGTCCTCGAACCAAATAAGATAAGGCTTCTTGTTGAGACATGGACGGATCGGAAAAGACCTCAATTTTTGGATCTTCTGAAGTGCCGGTCACGCGTATTCCGGCAGTGATATTATTATTGTCCATAGAGTCGGGATTACGGATTGCCTCAATTTCTAGCATAGCTTGATCAGTTGGGCCTGAGAAGGTAATAATGCCTTTGCGGATAATCAAATCTTGTCCATAAGCATGAAAGCGACCAGTTGGAACTAATATTTCACCATGTAAATCTAAACCTTTATTGGTTTGGGTTGCAATTAAATTGCCTTTTAACGAGGCATTTAAACCAAAGGCATCGACGGTTACTTTATCGCCAATGTTGATTTCAAGATGACTATTTATTTTCATACCAAATTTTTGTGGTTCGATTTGCTTATAGTTTTTATCCAGCATGACTTCATCCGGTGAAACATCAATACTTGACGGTGGCAGTGATTCAACCGTGATTTTTCCTTTAGGAATGGTGACCTTTCCTAGTAAAGTTAACTCGTCTTGATTAGCATTGATTTTTATATCTGGTATGACAGTCATTACAATCATTGGCGGTACGGTTACTTCCATAGCCGCACCGTTGACAACTAAGCTTGCTTGCCATTTATTCAAAGTGTTCCAACTGGCTTGACCATTAAGATTAATGTTACCTGCTTTTGTGGTTAAGTGACCTTTTAAGGTTGATGATTTGCCGTTAAAGTCGATATCAACAATAGCGGATTTAACATCGACAGGTAGTTGGCTGGATTTGATTTCGATATGTTTTAAGTTAATTCCACCATTTAAGTAAGGATCATTAAGTGTTCCGGAAAATTTAACAACCCCATTAATGGCACCTTTGGCATAATCATTCTTATCAAGTAGCGGGTTTATAATCGCCAGAGCCAAATTATTAATCGCTAATTGACCACTAAGCCTTTTTTGTTGCATCGGGTCGCTAATGGTGAGATCACCACTGATTTTACCTAGTTGATTCAACCCAAAATTCCAATCGACTTTCGCTTGTTGTTCATTAAATTCAGCATTGATGTTAAACAGATTAAAAGGGATAGGTAGTGCTTGATTGGTAATCATCTGCTTAACAAAAACTTTATTGCTGTTGATGTTGGCTTTGATATTCGGTATGGAACTACTGTTGTTAAAATTAATTTTTACCGTACCATTGATATAGCCTTCTAATTTGGTTTCACCGTCATTCGGGATGGGTAATCGAGTTAAGTCGATATCTTTAAGAGTAATACTTGTATCGGTGTTAGGGGCGATGATTAATGGTTTATCCAGACAGATTGTTGAATTGTTGTTTCGCCAACAATGCGCGCCAATTGTAGGTACCTGTTTAGTTAAATCATAAGATAGCGGTAATGTATGGGTTAAATGCCACTGGTTGTTATCGCCTAACTTTAATAAAGCTTGTGGTAGATCGCCTGTCCATTTAGTGCGTTCATGATTAATTTGACCGGTTAATGAGGTGGAAAATGATGCTGGCGTTCCGTTAAGATCAACCGTTAATGTGTGCCGGCTTTCATTCCCTGAAAGTTCGATAGTGGCTTTTTTGATCGTTTCATTGGCGAGTTCAATGCCTTGTCCTAGTAGTTTTATCTCACCACTAATCTGATTTTGATATTGTACTTTACCGATAAGGTTAGCTTTAGCAACAGATAGATTATTTAAACTTAAGCTATTAACATTTAAGTTGGTCATAATCATTGGCGCAGTGGCGGTACCACTCATTTTTATGTTGCCTTCGATTGAGCCGTTGATATCATCTACCAAAAGCGATAATGACGCCAAGTTCAGTTTAGCATTTAAATTGCCTTTATCTGATGAGCCATCGATATTGATCTGATTTTTGCCCCAATTTATTGCTAAATTGTTTGCAGATATGGCATTATTTGAGTTGGCAAAAATATTACCACTAGCGGTGAAAGGCGCTTGTTTAATACTGCCTTTTAATTGCAATTGTGGCAGATTTAATTGCCATGTATCACCAGCTAACATACCGTTGGTTTTAACTTGACCGGCAATGCGAATAGAGTAGGTCGGGTATTGTTTGGTTAAATCAACATTATTTATTTGGACATTTGCATCCCATTTCAACGCCTGTTGCCAATCAATCTGACCAGATGCAGTAACTTCACCTTGTGGCAATTTAATATTCGCATGATCGAAGGTAGCGGATTGATTAGTACCATTACCGGCAATATCAAAACTTGTGTCGGGTAGGTTTTCACCTTCAACTGTGGCTTTAGCTGCTAAAGTATATTGTTGGACATTGCCGTCAATGCCAAAATCAAACTGATTTAATTGATATTGTGCTTTACCTTCAATTGGCCACTGAATATGATTACCAGTTACTTTAGCCATCACCGGTAAATATTTCTCAATAAAATTGATATGGCCATTTAATGTAATTTGATTCAAGCCTTCTATTTGTGTATTGGTATCGAGTTGACCAAGTAAATGACCAGCAATCTGACTATTTAAATGATTTTGTTCTGTATCAGCTTTGATTAATGCTTTAAGTGGCCAATCATCGCCAAGTGTTATATCGCCAGTGATAAATGCATGCCCATTAGCATAAGGCGTTAAGACATCGGTATCGACTTTTTTGACCATGATATGATTGTCAACCATATCAGTTTGAATTGTGACGTTATTAAAACGGTAATCTTGCCCACCGATATGCAGTAACCAGTTGTTCCCGCTTAAGCTCATAACATTAAAATCTAATGGAATACTGACTTGAGGAAGTGAACTAATTAACGGCTGGTTAAATATTTGATTAATTTGTTCGTTAAGTGGTAATGCATTTTGCTGCGATAGCGTTGCAGGAGGTAATGCCGGATTATCGGCAAAGACTGCACTTAAATCTTTTGCTACGGAAGGAAATACATAGATTTTTTCATTTACCCATCTGCCATTACCGGTAAAATCTGACATGCCAAACTGCATATCATTTACATTGACTTTGATATTGGTTAAATGGGTTTTTTTAAGCTCTATTGGTAAAGGTGTTTTGATAATTTCACGCTTTTCCGGAATAGGTTCATCAGGTGATAATTCAAGTTTATCGGTGTCTATCGATACCGTTACGTCACTTGCGTTAAATTGATCGACACATATCTTAGTTTGCAGTAAACATAAACCGGATAATTTAAACGTTGCATCATCGACGTTAACATAGATACCCGGTAGTTCAAGGGTTAAACCTTTGATATGCAGATCATGAAATGTTCCTTCAATTTGCGCTATTTTAAGCTCCGGAAGGAATTTATTTAGCACAAACGTTGTCAGCTTTACCCCTAAACTGGTGTAAATGATTGAAATAATGAAGGTAATAAGAAAAACAAAAATGGAAAGTAGAATAATACTACGTTTTTTCCATTTGCGTCTTTTTCTTATTTTGTTAGCTTTCTTTACTCTTATTGGATTTTTAGCCATATTATAATTCACTTCCTAAACCAATATAAAGATGTATTGAGCCAGTGTCTTTTCTATTCAATGGTGTTGCTAAATCGACTTTTATTGGGCCAACAGGGGAAGCCCAGCGGACGCCAACACCAGTACCGGTATAAAATTTCGCTTTATCGACTTTATCGATCGCTTCACCGGTATCAATGAACATCGCTCCCCACCATGCGCCGGTAAAATTGTATTGGTATTCGGCTGAGCCAGTGATGAGCTTCGATGCCCCTTTTAATTTGCCTTTCTTGTCTTCAGGAGAAATGGATTGGTAACTATAGCCACGAATACTGCGATCACCACCAGCAAAGAATCTAAATGAAGGTGGCACTCTATCAAAATTGCTAGCTTGTATTATGCCAAAGTTACCTCTTGCAATAAATCGATGTGATTGTTTTAAGGATCGAATCCAAGTTTGTTGGGCTTGAAATCGAACTAAATTAATATCTGAGCCAAGTGACTCGGATGCTAATTCGATGGAATAACGTTGGGAATCTCCCCACATTGCTAATAAATTACCGTCTGTACGGATGCGCGAAATACTGAGGGAAGGGTAATAAAGAAATGTTCTAAAACTTGAGTCACCTTGTGTAAAATCGTCTCTTAATAGATTAAAACCCAAGGCGGTTTGCCAACCTTTGAAATTATCCCAGTTTCGCAGTGCTCCAAAAGTGTAGGAGCGTGAGTAGGTGTCATTATTATCAATCTTTTTATATCCACCTTGAATTGTATAATACTGTTCAAGCGGCGATTTTTTAAGTGGAATTTTATAACTCATGGTAATGAGTTGTTCCGGGGATGAAAGTGATAGATTGCTTTGAAAACTTTGCCCTCTACTATTTATCCAAGGTTTATTCCAACCAATTTTTCCATGTACGCCATTGTCGGTTGAAAATCCAAGACCTAAATCCATTGAATTTTTTTTGCGTGGTGTGGTGACAACATCAATGGGTAGGGCTTTATCAGCCGTAAGATGTGGAAAATCCGGAGAAACTACCACTGAGTTGAACCAGTTGGTTGATGCCAGACGTCGATTCAACAAAGATAATTGCTCAGCAGTATATGCTTCGCCTTCTTTAAATGGGACGATGTTATCTAAATAATCTTTTCGAATTTTGGCATCATGAAAATTAACTTTACCAAATTTGTAACGCTGTCCGGTGTTGAAATCAATGTTCCAGAATGCTTGATGATACATATCGGCAACAGCTAATTGATGTTTGGTCATATCGGCATCAAAATAGCCTTTTTTAAGTGATATACTTTGTAAACTTTTTTTGAACGATTCATAAACACCGTGATTTAATGTATCGCCAATTTTAGGTAAGTCTTGTGATAATAAAGCTTGAAAATCGGCATCATTTTGTCCTTCACCGGTAATGTTTACATTGAGTTTTTCAATCTTAACCGGCTCACCGGGTGAGACGTGCACAACTAATACTTTAGGATCCTGATTATCATATCGAAAAGTTGGCGAATAATAACCTAAAGCTCGTAACGCTTTTTTGGTTTCACTTTCAAAATAACGTTTGAAATTAGGGGTATTATCGATTTGATCTGGGGTAATTAATGAAATGCGAGCATCAACATTATCTTCAAGTTCGCCGGATAATCCTTTGATAGATAACTTCATATCAGCATAACTTGATGCTGTGGTTATCGCTAAAAGTAAACACAATGAACCGGACAATCGTGACACAGGCACCTCGATAATTTTAAGATTCAAGTAATGTTACATGACCAATATAAGGTAAATGACGGTAGTGTTGCGCGTAATCAATGCCATAACCAACTACAAACTCATCTGGAATAGAAAAGCCGATATATTTAACCGGTACAGAAACCTCACGGCGTGACGGCTTATCTAATAGCGTACAAATTTCAATGCTGCGTGGGTGACGTAACTTTAATATCGCCAGCACTTTACTTAAAGTATTACCTGTATCAATAATATCTTCCACAATTAACACATCTTTATCACGAATATCTTCATCTAAATCTTTTAATATTTTGACATCTCGATTACTGATTACCGCATTGCCATAGCTCGAGGCTGTCATAAAATCGACTTCGTGACCGACGGTAATTGCTCGGCTAAGATCGGCCATAAAAATAAATGACCCACGTAGTAAGCCAACTAAAATAAGTTCATTTTGACTATGCGCATAATCTTGACTAATTTGCTGACCTAGTTCGATGATGCGTTTTTGTATATCTTCCGCTGATATCATCATTTCCAATGTGTGTTTCTTCATTACTAATAACTCAAGTTGATATTTTAAAATTAGGTATGATTTTAACAATTTTACCTGATAAAAAGAATAAGTAAGCTTATTTAATTAATGTCGATTAGAAAATCATCTTTAGACTTCCTACTTAAACGTATACTTAATCTGAAACTTTTTTACAATCTATTTTAAGTAACTTCTTTTGTTGCCGACGCTTTTTGAAAAAATTACTTAGCAATGTGCTACACTCTTGTGCCAACACACCACCTGTAACCTGAGCAAAATGGTTAATACCTTCGTGTGATAAAATGTTAGTGAAGGAGCCGGCAGCCCCCGTTTTCAAGTCACTCGCACCATATACTACCCGTTTAATACGGCTATGGATAATGGCACCAGCACACATAATACAAGGCTCAAGGGTGACATAAAGTGTCGTATTGACCAGACGGTAATTTTTTAAAAACTCGCCGGCTTGTGCAATAGCAATCATCTCTGCATGTGCAGTAGGGTTGTGCTTTGAAATGGGTTGATTAAAACCTTCACCAATAATTTGATTATTCTCATCAACAATCACTGCACCGACAGGGATCTCTCCAATAGATTCGGCATGATTAGCAAGCTTGATTGCGTGTTGCATCCAGTACTCATCAGACATGGCTTAATATTATAAATTATTTAAATTAAGTACGTCACGCATGTCATATAAGCCAACCGGTTGCTTGGCAAGCCATAATGCCGCTCGAACAGCGCCATTAGAAAATGTCATCCGGCTCGAAGCTTTATGGGTGATTTCGACACGTTCACCGATATCGGCAAAAATGGCTGTATGTTCACCAACAATGTCACCTGCTCGAATTGTTGCAAATCCAATGGCGCCTTTAGGTCTTTCACCGGTATGTCCTTGACGGCAATAGACTGCACGATCTTTTAAATCAAAATTTAATGCTTCAGCAATCGATTCCCCCATAGCAAGCGCTGTTCCTGAAGGTGCATCGACTTTGTGTCTATGGTGTGCTTCAACAATTTCGATATCACTGTAATCGCCCATAATTTTTGCGGCTTTTTCAAGCAGTTTTAAGACTAAATTGACGCCGACACTGAAGTTTGCCGCAAAAACGATCCCAATTTTTTTTGACGCTGTAACAATTGCTTGTTTTCCGGCATCATCAAAACCGGTCGTACCGATAATCATCATTTTTTTATTTTCAATACAAAATGCTAAGTGTGCAAGCGTGCCTTCCGGACGAGTAAAATCGATTAATACATCAAACTGGTCTTTTGCTTGTTCAAGTTCATCAGTAATCGTTATGCCACAAACGCCAATACCGGCAAGTTCTCCTGCATCACTTCCTATTAGTGAGGAACCTTTGCGTTCAAATGCAGCACCTAATTCCACTCCGGCTATTTGGGAGACTGACTGGATAAGCTGGCGCCCCATTTTGCCACCTGCACCCGCAATGGCGATTCGAATCATGTTTGTTGACATATCTCTTTCCTTACACTTTTATCATTGTCGAAAAGCAGTAATTATAGCTGAAATTAGCCGAGTTATACACTGCGTAAGTTTAAATTGATATACTTTTAATCGTTTAACTGTATTAAATATGGCGTATTTTTGCTCAATATTGCTGCTATTTTTAGTCGGTTAACTTTAGGCTATTTATCTCAACTGCTGAAAAAAAATATTTTATTTATTATCTATTAAAGCTAAAAGGCTAGCTTTTATGGCATCAGTGCTGATTAAATTAAATGGTAATCGTTACGCTGGTATATTAAGTGGTTTAGTATGGGCATTGTCACTTTCTGAGCCAGTTGCTGCTATGTTTTAAGGGATAAAAATTATTGTTTTGCTTGTTGTGTTAGTATTTTTGGTCATCAAATTGGGGCAATAAATGAATATTGATTAACAGGATTGGCTTATAATAATTGGTGTTGCTGTTTTTTTATTTTTTATATGGTATGTTTTCTATGACTAATTGCTGTGAATAATGCTTATTTGCTTGCTTAACGGCAGATGCTTATAAAGTTGGACGCAGTAATGCGTCCAATTTTTTTTAAAGCACTTTCAATAATTCAACATCGAAAATTAATGTGCTATATGGCGCAATAGATGCACCCGCACCTTGGGCGCCGTAAGCTAATTCTTGCGGAATATATAATCGCCATTTTGATCCCTCTGGCATAAGTTGTAATGCTTCAACCCACCCTTGAATAACACCATTAACCGGGAATTCAGCTGGTTGTCCACGTTGGACTGAGCTGTCAAATACAGTGCCGTCAATTAACTGTCCGGTATAATGGACTTGCACGCGATCGGTTGCTTTCGGTATTGCGCCATTACCTTCGGTAATAATTTCATATTGTAAACCTGATTCAGTGGACTTAACGCCTACTTTTTTCAGATTCTCAGCTAGAAAATCTTTACCCGCTTGTGCATTTTTTTCAGCTTGTTGCGCTTTTTCTTTAGCAGCTTGCTCATGAATATGACGCAATGCATCATGTAATTCTTGTAATGGTAATGCTGGTTGATTTCCTGCCAAAACATCTTGCATCGCTAATTTTAATGCATCTAAATCCAGATTTTTTAAACCGGATTCTTTTAATTGTTGCCCAATTTGAAGCCCGATAGCATAACTTGCTTTTTGCTCAATCGATTCTAATTTCATTTTTTACCTTTTTAAAAGTTGAATTGTGGTGTTTATCAATAATAAGCTATTAAAGTGTTTGATGCGAGTTTAATTGTCAAGTCATCATGATTATTTCCAGGCTGGAATTACTTTACGATTACATAATTATGAAAGAATTTATTATTTTGGCTAGCGCTTAGCTAAAATATCGGCGATAATATGGCTATATTTTATTTTAGATGGATTATGTTAGATGCCGTTTCGTAAATTTACCGCACTTGCAATTGTCACTAGTATATTTTTAACTGGTTGTTCTGTGGTTGATCGTTGGGTATATCGCCCGGATATTAACCAAGGTAATTATGTAACTAAAGAAGCCATTGATTTATTACAAGTTGGTCAGTCTAAAGATCAAGTTGTTTTTATAATGGGATCACCAATGTTAACTTCAGTTTTTGGGGATAATATTTGGTACTATGTTTTCCGTCAACAACCACAACATGGCGAATTAAGTCAAATTACTTATTCTATTTATTTCGACCAAATGGGTATCGTAACTGATATTAAAACATCAGCTTTAGAGGGTTCTCAAACTCTTGAAGAGATGAATAGACAAGGTATTTCCGACCCTATTGAAACTAAGTCGGATGATTATAACGAGTCTTTGCCGCCGCCAAGTAGCGCTGAATCTCAATCTGAATAAAACTCGTTCTATAACGAGTTGTTTAATTATTGATGAATTAACACGTTCATCAATAATTAAACAGCAATTTAAATCCCAATCCCTAAACATAAATTTCGAAAACCACTTAAAAGTATTGAAGCTAATCGAGTAAAGCCATAAACTAGAGCGAAATTAGCAAAATATCAGTTAGAATGTTTTGATCACCTTTGTAATCATTTTATGCCGAAAGTAGCACCACAATGCCCCAATACAATCTCACTGGGACTACAACAGTAAATCCAACAGGTAGTAAACGAATGTTCATATCGAACAGTTGAAAGGCTTCAGGTTTTATACACCAAACAACATCATCAATTTAAAAATCCACGCTAACAATATTTATCAGCAAATAAATTTCTGTGTTCGGTAATCTGCGCCACTTCCTCAATTGAAAAACTTTGCTCAAGTAATTGCCTGGCATCTTCTTGTCATAGATCGTGATATCTTTAATTAGCTTTTCCTAAACTGTTTCAGACACGTTGAAAGCCAGCAGTAATTGAGCTAGAAATGAACGGAAATATAAATTTATGATGTTTTAGTTGTGATTGCAGAATAGTCCATGCTTCATTTAGCAAAGGGACAGCATATAATTGCCCTCTTTGTTTATGATATAATGAGCCATAGCTTTAAACCAAAATTATTTTTGTCCTATTGTCATGGGATCCTGATAATGAAAAAATATAACAAAATGCGATAAAATAACCCAAAATAATAGTATTTAAAAATCAATCAAAACAGCATAAAACACTGGTGTATCAATGAATTCAACCTTAAATAAATTTTCTATAGCCCCAATGCTCGATTTAACTGATAAGCATTGTCGATATTTTCATCGAATCTTAACGAAACAAACTTTGCTTTACACCGAAATGGTGACCACAGGTGCGATTTTGTTTGGTAAAGGTGATTATTTAGAGTTTAATTCTCAGGAACATCCAGTCTGTTTACAATTAGGTGGGAGCGATCCAAAAGCGTTGGCAAAATGTGCTAAATTAGCTGAGCAACGTGGTTATGATGAGATCAATTTAAACGTTGGATGTCCTTCAGATCGCGTCCAAAATGGTATGTTTGGTGCTTGTTTAATGGCTAAGCCAAAATTGGTTGCTGATTGCGTAGCGGCAATGCAAGCACAAGTTGATATCCCAGTCACAGTTAAAACCCGAATCGGTATCGATGAATTAGACAGTTATGGTTTTTTATGTCAATTTATTGAACAAGTATCGAGTTACACCAATACTTTTATTGTACATGCCCGCAAAGCTTGGTTGTCAGGGTTAAGCCCAAAAGAAAATCGTGAAGTGCCACCACTCGATTACGAGCGTGTTTATCAGCTTAAACGAGATTATCCTCATTTAACTATCGCCATTAATGGTGGAATCAAAACGATTGATGAAATAAAACAGCACTTAAATTATGTTGACGGGGTAATGATAGGGCGAGAAGCATATCAAAATCCTCTTTTACTAACCCAAATAGACTCGCAAATTTTCGGCCTACAAACGCCAATTATTGACGCTAAATCAGCCATTTTAGCTCTTTATCCATATATTGAAAAACAGCTTGTACAAGGCGCTCAGTTAAATCATATTATGCGTCATACATTAGGCATATTTAATGGAAGGAAAGGCGCAAAACAATGGCGGCGTTATCTTAGCGAAAATGCGCACAAAAAGGGGGCCGGATTAGAAATTGTTGAACAGGCTTTAACTTTTATTCAATAAAAGGTTTTTAAATAGTCTAATTTTAGTGCGTAATTGCACGCTGATTGTGAATCGGTATATACTATCGGGCAATTTTCATTATGGTTTTGATACTGTGCGTTTAAATTCAAGTCAACAACAAGCGGTTGAATATGTTTCCGGGCCTTGTCTGGTTTTAGCCGGTGCTGGCTCTGGAAAAACTCGGGTTATCATCAATAAAATAGCTTATCTGATTCGTGTAAAAGAGTATTTACCACGTCAAATTGTTGCGGTAACTTTTACCAACAAAGCTGCTCGGGAAATGAAAGAGCGTATTAGCCATTCTTTAAGTAAACAAGAAGCAAGAGGGCTAAAAATATCGACATTTCATACGTTAGGTCTTGATATCGTTCGTCGTGAATATAAACATCTTGGTATAAAAGCTAACTTTTCGTTATTTGATGATCATGACCAGACTGCATTGCTCACTGAGCTTACTCAGCAATGGTTAGAAGGTGATAAAGATCTTATCAATCAATTGCGTTCAACAATTTCAAATTGGAAAAATGATATTGTTGATGCAACTGTTGCTATGGCAAGAGCACAGACCAATAAAGAAAAATTGTTTGCTCACTGTTATCAACTCTATGAAAAACAATTGAAAGCTTGTAGTATTCTTGATTTTGATGATCTCATTTTACTCCCAACTTTGCTATTAAAAAATAATGAAGAGGTACGGGATAAATGGCAAACCCGAATTCGGTATTTATTGGTCGATGAATATCAAGATACGAATACCAGCCAGTATGAATTTATAAAGTTACTAGTCGGTGATCGCGCTAAGTTTACTGTGGTTGGTGATGATGATCAGTCTATCTATTCTTGGCGAGGTGCTCGTCCTAAAAATTTAGTTTTACTTAAGCAAGATTTTCCCACTCTTGAAGTCATTAAGTTAGAGCAGAATTATCGTTCTTCAGGCCGTATATTAAAAGTTGCCAATATTCTAATCGAAAACAATCACCATATTTTTGAAAAAAAACTTTTTTCAGAATTAGGATATGGTGAAGCGCTCAAAGTAATTTCTGCCGATAATGAAGAACATGAAGCTGAAAAAGTCGTAAATGATTTGATTGGCCACCGCTTTGCCAATAATAGTCAATTTGGACAATATGCGATTCTTTATCGCGGTAATCATCAAGCTCGATTAATTGAAAAAATGTTGATGCAGTATCGCATTCCTTACCGAATATCGGGAGGGACTTCGTTTTTTGCTCGAACTGAAATTAAAGATCTCATGGCTTATCTACGTTTATTAACCAACCCCGACGATGATAATGCTTTTATTCGTATCATTAATACCCCTAAACGTGAAATTGGCCCGGTCACAATTCAAAAGCTTGGCGAGTGGGCAAATCATCGGGCAGTGAGTTTATATCAAGCAAGTCATGATATGGGACTGACAGAGTTATTATCCGGTAAACGCATGGAGTCATTACAACAGTTTATCCAGTGGTTTGACAGTTTAATTCGAAAATCACAATCAGAACCAATGGAAGCTATCCATGAGCTGTTGCATGGTATTCACTATGAAAGTTGGATCTATGAAACATCTGCTTCACCCACAGCAGGTCAAATGCGTATGCGAAATGTGGAACAGCTTGTTAGCTGGTTGAATGATATGCTAAATGGTGACGATCTTGATGAAGGAATGACTTTAGAGCAAGCCGTTGCCAGATTCACGTTACGTGATATGTTGGAACGAAATGAAACGGAAGAAGAGCTTGATCAAGTACAATTAATGACCTTGCATGCCTCAAAAGGTTTAGAGTTTCCCTATGTTTATTTGGTGGGAATGTCTGAAGGGGTGTTACCTCATCAAACGAGCATCGATGAAGATAATATAGAAGAAGAACGCCGCCTTGCTTATGTTGGTATTACACGTGCTCAACAAGAGCTCACTTTTTCATTTAGTCGCCAACGTAAACAATTTGGCGAAACGGTATATGTTGAACCAAGCCGTTTTTTATTGGAGCTTCCACAAGATGATTTAGAGTGGCAAGATCAACGAAATGAACTATCACCAGAAAAGAAAATGCAACAAGGGCAAAGCAGACTCGCCATGTTAAAAGCGCAAATTGCCAATGCGAAATAATTAAATTTTACTGGTTATAATAAATATCATCGATTAATGGGTATATAAAAATACATTATAAATATCCGAAAAGCACTTTGTTCAAAGTAGCTACAATCGTGAAGATATAATTTATTGTGTAATAAAAAATAAATTGATGATATTTTGTATGTTTAACCAGATAAACGATTAAAAATCATTGACGGATCGAAATAGCTTTATATAATACTCTGCGTCTAATCAACAAATCATATCTTTGTCTCCTTAGCTCAGCTGGATAGAGCAACGGCCTTCTAAGCCGTAGGTCACAGGTTCGAATCCTGTAGGGGACGCCATTTCATCAACGACGTGTTACGACCGATAACGAAAAAAGTCTCTCCAGTCTGGATTTTTAGAGTTTTTTACCCGACCTAGTACAATCTTAAACGGTAGATAACGACAACCTGCAAACGGTATATATATGGTATATTTCAATGCTGTAAATAAAACCAGGTCGAAATTATTTTCATTGAATGTGGTTTTCGTTGCGTTGGTGGCTACCGCTGTGTTGTATAGAAAAAAATTAATCGGTGCCTTTCATAATGCAATCGACAAAGCTAAAGAGTTGGCTACAAAAAAAGATGCGCTGTTCAAAATATCGCAAAAGGAGCTTAAGCAAACTGAACTTTATAAACGAGAAATGAGCAAAACAGGGTTGGCGTTTGATAGTACCAAATCAAAAATGTTGGGAATATCGATTGAGCATAACGGAGATTTATACGTTACAAACTGGCATTGCTAACTAGTTTGCGACGGCGGAATGTTTGAAAAAGTATGATCAATTTGTTATTTTGTCATTTTTAATGGATGAGGAATAATAAATGAAAAAAATACTAATAGGCTTAATATCTGTTGCATTACTGTCGGGTTGTAAGGTTGAGCTAGCGCCAACCGTAAATTTGAGCGATGTCAATAGCGAAACCGCTAAAACAATTCAGTCGAAACTTGTTGTTGAAGTTATGTCTTGCGCAGATTATAAAGACTCAAGAAAGGAATCATCTGATGTAACAGATGCAAAAGAAGCAATTTCAAATATTTTTACCGACGCAAAATATATAGAATGCTATCGTGAAAAAATGGACTCGAAAGCATTATTTGAAATTCCTATAACTGTCGGCGGTAAAGATCTAACTGGGGATATACAAATACGAAACGGAGGATTTGGTGGAGGAATGATTGTATTGCTTTCTGACAATCTTAGAAGCAAAATTCAACAACAACAAAAAAATTCTTTTTCTAAATTTGAACCTTCTGTTCAAATAACAATCAAAAATGATTTAGACAAAAATCAGGATATTGTGGTGCATGGTGTTTTGGCTGATGCTAAACATTATCTTCCGTATTCTTGGTATCAGTTAGTAGCTGGTAAAGCTCAGACATTTAAACTTTCTGATGTTTCTGTATTAGCGATAACTAAACACGGTGGTGCGCTAGTTTATGAAGATTATGACAAGCGATATCAAATAAAGAAAGAATAAAATATTTAATCAAACCCTCTAAGAGGGTTTTTAATATCAGGCATTAATATTTTTGGGGGGAAATAGCTCTAAGCTTTTTCACTCCAGAAGTGATATAATTTAAAGCTCTTTCCATTTTCATTCTTGCAATTTCTTCATTTTTACCACTAGATAAAGAAAATACTTCAGCTAATTCGCTTTTTACGCAACGTAGGAGTCTCTTAATTTACCATATTCGCTTGTAATAGCTTTAAGCTCATTTTTATAACGCTCAAGAATCAAAATTTCATATATAATTTCGCGTAAATTTATTTGAGTAATATTTTTAATAACTCTAGTAACTTCAAGTCTATCAACTAACTCATTATTCAAGCTTCTTTTATTTACATTTGCTTTTTCTTCTAAATAACTTCGTAAATCTGATGGCAATCTTGTTGGAAATGGTTTGATTGTAGTCATTTCATGATTCCTTTTGATTCATAATGTATGCGAAATCAAACCATTTACAACACGAATGCCCGATGAATTGAAAGCAATCCGTCTTCAAATCCAACATGAGTAGCGGGGGCTGCTAAACAAGCGTTGATATGTTTTGTTAAATCACATACCATTGCCTTAAATTAATTATAAAGGTGATGGTATGAAAAAGGTTATATTTGTCTTGTTGTTTTTTCCGTTTCTAGTTTTTGCTGATTCTAATTTAACTGAAAATGATATATCTGCATATTTAACTGATATCTGCAAGTCAACTCCATATTATTTTACAGTAAAAATGAATGGATTAATTACAAAAGATGATAGCGAAAGTTCTATCGGGAAAGTTTCACGTGGGGATATAGATAGATACAAATTAATAGAAAAATATAAAAACCTTGGCGATGACTCATTCAAAAGTTATTCAACATTGATTGATATGCAAGGTAAAATAAATTTTAACAATATTAAATCAGAAACTAGAGTAGCGGGAGTGTGTTTGGTCTTAATTGCTCAAGACGATATAGTGGATGTAATTGCTGATTATGTGATGGTAACTGGTGCTGGTAGTTCAAAATTACCTAATGAGCTCATGAAAACTGTATTAAATAAAAATGTAAATGAACTAAAAACATTATTAGAGAAAATAAAGGCTCTATATTAGCTAAATCTGTGTCATCGCTATTTTTGACAGTGAACATTGTATTTTAGAATAAATTTCTAAATTGAATTACCTATTGACTGCCAAAGCAATTTAATTGGATATTCTTTGTTTAGGTTTCGAAATCTAAACAAAGCGGATTATATGAAAAATTAATTAGTTTTATGCATCATAAACTAATAATTGTGCGATAACTGAAGTGAAAAGTTGGGAAGTGGATCGAGAAAAGTGTAAGAATAATCGACGTATATAAAATCTATCTTTAAATATTTTTTAGACCCTGTAAATAAATTTTTGTATTTGCCTATATTTGAACTACTCTAATGGGAAAAAATAGATAGATATAAAATGAACGAAAAAAACTAAGAGAAATGGCCGCAGCGCTCGCCAATGGCATAAAAACTCTGGAAGATTTAGGTCAATTAACGGGCTTTATGAATAAACTGGTGATTGAAACGGCGTTAAATGAAGAAATGGCACAGCATCTAAGTCATGAAAAACATCAGAAAAAACCAGGTAGCAATACTCGTAACGGTTGTAGTAAAAAAACGGTTATAACTGATGATGGTGAATTAGAGCTTGCCATTCTACGAGATAGAGAAAGCAGTTTTGAACCTTAGCTAGTTAAAAAGCATCAAACACGCATCGATAAATTAATCATCAAATTCTCTTTTTATATGCCAAAGGTATGACAACAAGGAAAATTACTAACACATTTAAAGAGATGTATGATGTTGATATCTCTCCAACGCTGATTTCTAAAGTGACAGATTCAGTAAAAGAGCAGGCACTCGCTCATTTTGAGGAGATTTGGGATGATAAGTACCCGTATATTGGTCAATCCTGGCGCAGACATTGGGAAAATCTCAGCCCCTTCTTTGTTTATCCTCAGGATATTCGCAAAGCGATTTATACCACTAATGCAATAGAGTCTTTAAATAGTGTTATTCGTCATGCTATTAAGAAAAGAAAGGTATTCCCGACCGATGACTCAGTTAAAAAGGTCATCTATTTAGCGATACAACAAGCTTCTAAAAAATGGACAATGCCAATTCAAAACTGGAAGAGTGCGATGAATCGATTAATTATAGAATTTGGTGACAGAATGACTCGTCACCTCTTACTGGCAAATACACAAAATTTAGGATAGGGTCAGATAATTTGTTCGCTGGGTAGTAACATTGCGTATACTTCATAATGGTCAGCAGCTATAACTTCGACCTCATCCCCTTCTTTAAATTGATAAAAACCAAGCCAACCTTTCAAACAGATATTATTATTCAATTTAGCTGTAATATGCTGAGCTTTAAAATAGTTGCTATTATAAATTTTGTCACCGTTATTAAGTGCTGCCAAAGCTGTTGTTCCATTACCCGCTATGGTTGCCAGCACTGCTCCTTTACGTATTTTTACTAATTGTTTTTTTCTTTCTTCTTTGCTCATATAAGCACCATCAAACAATGGTGCATAACAAAATATTCCTTTGAATTCAGTCAAAGTACTGGTTAGTTTAACCAGTTTTTTAGGAGGGAGTATAGGATCAGAAATACTAATACCCGTTTTTTTTAATAACTCTTCTTTATCTTTATAGGTTTTATCTGTTCCATCATATTTGGCATAGGGCATAGTTAAATTCCGTTTATCTATGTTGTAACAAAAATGTTTTAAATCTATACGTTTTCAGAAAACTATTTTTTTCTTTTAGCTTTTACCATTTTTTTAGACGGCTTTTTAGGTGTTTTTTTACATACAATTTCGGGATTGTAATAGAAAAAATACCAACCAGCGCCTGATTTTGGAGGTCTTTCATAATAATCATTTGAATTGCAATTATATTCAGTGGAATATTTACCTTCTTCAATTCGTTTTTTGACTTGCTGTTTACTCATTGAAACTAAATCGATATTTTTAACATTTTGCCACCCAAAAGTTGTAAATATCCGCTCAGCCAGTGTTATATAAGTTGCAATATCTCTTTTATAGGTAATAAAAATTGCCGGGATAAATAATATTCCGAGACCAGTAAATGCCGGAAACAGATTATCTAATGTGAACGAACTAAAAAAATAAACCATACAAAGAGTAAATAATATGTATACAATGAAATAGAGTAAGAGTTCACCCTTTAAAGATTGCTTTCTCCCTCCTGTACAAGGAGGAATGATAGAGATTATTTGTTCGCTGGGTTTTAACATTGCGTATACTTCATAATGGTCAGCATGCTTTTCGGCCACAACTTCGACCTCATCTCCTTCTTTAAATTGATAGAAACCGAGCCAACCTCTTAATATAAGATTATTATTTAATTTAGCTGTAATATATTGCCCATCAAAATAGTTACTCCGATGAATATCATCACCATGACCAAGCGCTGCCAGTGCTACGGTGGTATTACCTGCTACCGTTGCCAACGCTGCTCCGCTGCGCATTTTTGCTTGTCGTTTTTTTCTTTCTTCTTTACTCATATAAGCACCATCACAGAGTGGAGCTTGACAAAACATACCTTTAAAATCAGTCAAAGTACCGGTTAGTTTAACCAGTTTTTTAGGAGGGAGTATGGGATCAGGAATACTAATACCGGTTTCCTTTAATAACTCTTCTTTATCATTATAGATTTTATCTGTTCCGTCATATTTGGCATAGGGCATAGTTAAATTCCGTTTTTTTGTTTACTAGCAATTTTTTAGTAAAAAGCCAGCTTATATCAGATAGCAGGAAACATTCTCCTTTTAAGGATAATTTTAGGCATACTCGTGATTTTTGGGATCCCTTTCACTGCTTAATAATTCTATTCAATCTTACTATCTATTTCAGGGAATATGAATTCAAATCCAGTGTTTTTTGATAAATTTTCCGCTGAAATATTTAGTAAAAATTGTTTGAAAATCTCATCGAATATTAATTAGATCACAATAAATTTTAACTATAATACCTTTTGCTAACTTATAAGACATTATAGTTATTTGCGTAGCAACGATATAACCTATCAATAAAAAAATACAATGAAATGATGAGTTATCTATTAAATATTGATTTTTTTATTGTCCATTATGGTATTTTCCTAGAGACTAGGCCTCATAATATAAAAAGTGAGTTTGAGTGCGAGGGTATTTACGCTTAGGCTTAATAGACCGATTAAAAGAAGCGTCTTTTTCATCTCATTTTCTCCCTTTTTTTTACCTTATATTCCATGTTATTGCTTACGTTAATTACTAGCTATTGTTCTGTCTCTCTAAGTTTTATTGACGCTTCAATGGTTTTCGCTATTTGGTAGATTTCATCTTTAGTTAAAGGTGTTTTCCCTTTTGATTCTTTTTGTTTCCCAACTACTAGAAGTTGTAACCATGGATTATGACCCTCTTTTTTAGTTTGATAAGGTTCAACTACAGCATAATAACCATAGTCGGACGGTGATTTATCTTTATAACGTATTTCAACAAAACCCGCTAAGCCATTCCGCCCATCCATTTTGATATCCCGATACTTTATGGGGAAGCCTAGTAATTTAATATTTTTAATATTTCGATTACTTATATCGTAATTACTGTTCCAAAATAGATTGATTTCTTCTTTGGCATCATAGCGCAAGAGATTGGTAAAAGGACTTGTATTTTCGGTAAACGAAATAACGATATCAGGGTGCTCTTTTAACCGAAAAGAGACGGTTAAAATAAGGGGTATGTTGGAATTATCACCAGCGACAAAGCCAAATGGAATACATTTTCCTGCGGTAGGCGGTACTTCAAACAGTTCACGAGGCGAAAAACCGTTAATAATTGCTTCGACGTTATCTTTATAAAAATCAAAATTTTTTTCTTCCGCTTGGCGATAATCATTTGTAAAAAAAGAATAAATTCTATTTTTGTCTATAAAAGTTACACGAGCTCCATTTTTTGTATAAAACCCCAAATTATTATCTTTTTCCCATATTTCTACCATATCATTGAAATTGCTGTTTTTAACATTACTATTCTCTATAGCTATTTGATGCTTTGCTTTTTTTAACTCTTCATCGTTCCATTTTGCAGTAATTGATAAATTATTTTGGTTATAATTAAAAGCTGATAAAATGGTCCATTTACCATCTTGAAAATAGATAGGGAAACGGGATTTTGGTTTAAGGTATTTATTTGTCGGATAAAGTGCTACCTCAAGATTGTCAGGTAAATCTAAGGTATATGAGCCAATACACTCGGTTTTATAGGTGAGTTCTACCGCCAGAGTTGTATTAAGGCTTAAAACACCAAATAAAAAAATCATCTTTTTCATTTTGTTTTTTCCTTTATTTGCCTTAGGCCTCATATTATTAATTGCTTGTAATGCCATTATTGTTCTGTTGCTCGACGCTTTATTGATGCTTCAATGGTTTTTGCCATTTGGTAGATTTCATCTTCTGTTAGGGGGATTTTTCCTTTTGCTTCGCTCTGTTTGCCAATAACAGATAGCTGTAACCATGGGTGGTTGGTTTTGCTGTTTGGCGTGTTTCGGGAATAGTAAGACACTACGCCGTAATAACCATAGTCGGACGGCGATTTATCTTTATAACGTATTTCAACAAAACCCGCTAAGCCATTACGTCCATCCATTTTAATATCCCGATACTTTATAGGAAAGCCTAGTAATTTAATGTTTTTTATATTTCGATTACTTATATCGTAATTACTATTCCAAAATAGATTGATTTCCTCTTTGGCATCATAGCGCAAGAGATTAGTAAATGAGCGTGTATTTTCAGTAAACGAAATAACGATATCAGGGTGCTCTTTTAACCGAAAAGAGACGGTTAAAATAAGGGGTATGGAGGCATCATTCCCGGCGACAAAGCCAAAAGGGATACATTTACCAGCAATTTGTGGCACCTCAAACAGTTCACGGGTAGAAAAACCATTAATAATTGCTTGGGCGTTCTGCTTATAAAATTCAAAATCTTTTTTTTCGCCTTGGTAGCGATTAGTTGTAAAAAATGAATATATTGTATTATTTTTAATAAAAGTTACAGATGCTCCCTCTTTTGCATAAAAACCCAAATTATTATTTTCATTCCACAATTCCACCATATCATTAGAATTATTAGTTTTAACAATCTGATTTTCTATAGTTATTTGTTGTTTTGCATTTTTTAATTCTTCATCGTTCCATTTTGCAGTAATCGATAAATTATTTCGATTATAATTAAAAGCAGATAATATTGCCCATTTACCATCTTGAAAATAGACAGGAAAACGAGATTTAGGTTTAAGGTACTTATTTGTCGGGTAAAGTGCCACTTCAAGATTATCGGGTAAATCTAAGGTATAGGAACCAATACACTCGGTTTTATAGGTGAGTTCAACTGCTTGGGCTAGATAACTAAAACAAGTAAGACTGACTAATAAAAAAAATTTTTTCATGATAGGAAATCCTTAAGTTAATAACCGAATATGATAAGCAATCGCGTTATTTTCATCTTCTGTCCAATGGATGGGCACTAATGTGATATGGCCTTGAATGTTTTGTAATGTGTCAGGTTGATTGATGGCATAATTTTGCCAAAAAATATCATTAAAAGGCATTAATAATTCTTCTGTAAAATATTTCTTCGTAAAGATTTTTTTTACTAATGTTTCCTCATCTTCAACAATCACTATATGAATGTCTCCATATGATCCATAATATTTATTAATTTCTTCTTTTACTAACTTTTTATCTTTATATTTTTCATTATTTTGTTTGTCTAATTCTTCATAATCCAAAACAGGCCAAATTGAGGCAAATATAACTTCACGTTTCGTGCCGTTAATAACTTCTTCACTTAAATAATTCCTCGGTATAAATGGGAAAACCGATTCAAAAATATCAGTATTACTTTTAGCTCGGGAGCGGATTGCAGTAACACTACTGGCAAGTTCAGGGACGTTAATCGCTTGCTCTAACCCTTGACCATATAAACCTTGCCAAATTTTGGTTCGTAATTCATAGGCAAATTTTCTAACCGGTATAGGTATGCCACGTTCAGGACAATTAATGGTTTGTGAATCATTATCTACAATTAATGCCGCAAGCTCTGAATCCCGCCCACCTAATAAGCTGCGGTCATTAATATTGGCACTGCCGACTAATACATACAGATCATCCACAATGGTTAATTTGCTATGAACATAGATTTGTTCAGTAAGTGTGCGATCATCTAACTGAGCCCAACTGCGCAGATTAAGTAAGGTAACATATTTATCACACTCTTCTAACTCTATTGTTTTGTATTCCTCGCCCATTTTATCGTAATAGGTTGGTCGCAATTTTTGCCAGTTTTTTCGTGGTACTTCATCTTTAACCAGTTGTTGATAAACCCATAAATGTTTGCGAATGCGGTTAAGCAAACTATCGCTACCAAATACGATTGTTTGCATGGTTTGATGGATGGTCGCCATAGTAGAGCCCACATTTAATAATCCTTCTGGGTGTACAGGTAAGGTTATGTAGACATGAAATGGTTCGGGTTTAAAAGCAAAAATGACACTGGCAATTTTATCGCTTAAAGCTTGAACAATTTTATTTTCAGGCAAATCATTAGCCGTTGCCGATAACACTCTTGTCGCCCACGGTTTAAGTGGCAACTCTATTTGTGCAGCCTCGGATAATTGATCATTTAATGAAACATCAGACGGACTACCATAATCAGAGATAAAAAATTGATTTTCCAAATAAATATAGCGTTTGGCTTTTTTTATTAATTTTAGCATCACCTGATAAATATCAGATTGTGGCTGCAATGTGAAGTTAGTTTTATGCCGAACATTCGGTGCCAGCTTGTTAAGACCTTCAATCCCATTATATAGGTCTATATCGCTACCCATTAGTACCGACATTGTTTCCTTAGCACGCATAGAAAGAGGCGCACTTCTTAATATCTGTACACTAACATTACCTTTATCTACCATTTCATCATATTCTTGCTGTGTGGGTAATGATAGTGATTTATTTATACAATAATCAGATACATTGTCATTTTTTTGCTCACCGTTAGTGCCAGCTTGCCTCCAACGTAATACAAAATTTAATGTTAAATCGAATACCGCTTTACCTTCAATCTTAACGTGAATATCTTGCCATGGCATAATTGGTTGATTGTCGGCTAATGTTGTTTTGGTTTTTTCAAAATATTTTTTATCAAATATTTGTGTTTGGCTAAGTTTATCATAGCTAAGCGTTGAACGATCTCTAGGTCTGAATGATAGACTTATTTCTTTTCTGTCATCGCCCATCAATGCAACACAAGGATTATAACGATTCAAGACTTGTCTATTGTCTGCATTCGGATCGATATCATAACCATGGCTATAACGACCATAAGCTAAGTCTATTCCACCTACGTATGCTTTTTTTCTATCAATAATAATACACTTTTGATGATGAGAGAAAAACATTTGCGTTGCAATACTGTAGAATGGCTCATCATTTTTTGAACTATGTAATCTGACAAAAATTGCTTCTCGCTGAATATATTCATTTATGTAGTTTCTTAATACGTTTCTAGTATCTTGATCATTGGTATCGACGGCGATTGACTGCGATTTCCAAGGTAAAACAAATATTTCCAATTTTTTATTTTTCTGCACCACTTCAAGTATTAAATCAACTAAACGTATATTTGGTGTTAGCATTGCATCCCAGTTTACCTGCCAGCCAGTGATATAGATTTCTCTTTCAGCACTACGAATATCAGCAATTAAATCCTGAAAATAGTCATAACTTTGTACATAAGCTTTTACACTATTTTTATGTGTAGGTTCCGCAAAATTATCTCTATTACCATATTTATTGATATCATATAACCAAATATCCTCAGTTACTGTCGAGGTATAGTTTTCCTCGCCTTTTTCATCAAACAAGATATGTGTTTTATTATGTTCCATCATTAGCATACCATCATTTTCTTATTGATTTGATCAATTGATTCTTTTCAATTTGTGAGTTACTTTCAACCGCATTTAAGAAACTTTTCTGCTCTTTTAATAAATTGGCTTTGTATCCCATTGCTTGCGCTGCTTTAATATTTTTTGTTGAATTATCAACATCCCCTAATGTCGACATCTGTAATTGATAAGCAATATTATTATTCACAATCCATAAACGGCCTGGATGCTTGTTATACTGCGCAACGATATCTTTCGATTCTTCCGATGAGATTTGTAATTCGCCAGTCTGTGTTGTTTTACCTTCATAAATAACTTCATCAGTCATTAAAGCATCTTCAACACAATTAGCCGTGACAATTCGCCATTGTGAATTGCTATAATGAATTCCATTACTACCTGGAATATCACTAATTTTCAGATTTAACTGGCATGGTAACGATTCGGCAAATTCTACCATACTTAATGGTAACTCAATTGTTGTCGGAAATAATGATGTGGGTCCCATCTTCTGCATCACATTACATTTAAGCTTAACGTTATCTGGTGTGCCCAGCTCTATGCCTTTACTGCTGATTTTGATATACGAGCCGCCACAGATTAAGGTTAGCTCTTTGCTGGCGGTAATGGTCAGTTTGCCGTCAACACTGTCAATGTGGATATCTTGTTTTGCGGCCATATTCAGGTTGGCATTTTGGGCTTGCAGGTTGATATCCCCTTGATTGGCAAAAACCTTCATCCCCGATTTGTGGGCAAATAACCCTATTGCTTCTCCCGATGATACCGTGATGTTTTTTAATGCCGTGATGTCGGTTTGGTTTTCCGCCGTGATACTCACGCTGTTACCGGTTGATAGCTGAATGTTTTCCGGACTGGTTAATGCAATGCCTTCTTGCGCATAAGCTAAGATGCCACTTTGCGCCAGTTCAGTTAAGTTGGCCTTGAGCTGGTCCTGACTGTCGGTATCGGCATCGTGGGCTTCCGATTGTTGAGCTGCTTGCTGGAGTGATTTGGCTATCGATAAGGCATTTTCCAGCTGGGTAATCGCGCCTTGCATATCCAGTTGTTTGCCTTGCGCTTTTGGCTCGGTTTGGCTGGTCAGGTATAAGCCCTTTTCAGCTGCAATGGCACCCCAGTCATCCGTGCGAAGTTCAAACCCTTCACCCCGTGGTGTTTTGTTTTGGTCTACTAAGTGACCCAGATTGAGTTGCGTTTTACCGTATTCGGTTGCCAGTTTGATATGCTCCTGCCCCCGTTTGTCATCCATGCGCAATTTATTATTGGCCGGGGTGCGTATCACATTACGATGTTTGTTTATCGTGGTGACATGGTCAGGGTGGGCACTGTCGTGCATGGCATGGGCAATATACGGTCTGTCGGGGTTGCTGTCGGTAAAGGCTATCGCCACTTCTGTGCCGTCAATTAACGGAAAGTGAAAGCCATAGGTGTTGCCGGCATACGGTTTGGCTAATCTGACCCACAGGCTCTCTTCACCGTTTTTCCAGTTTTTTAAGTCAAAGTTGAATTTGACCCGATAGCGTCCTTGCGTATCGATATAACCGTAGGTGTCATTATCCGGACTGGTGACCCGTGCCGGTAATGTTCCGCCGACTGTCGGCCAGGCTATCGGTTTTGGCCGGTAAGGTTTGAAGGCTTGATACGGTATCGCCGTAAAGCGCAGCTCATAAGCATCGGTGCGGTTACCTTGTCCTTCCACACTTAAAATAATCACGCCGTCATCGATATCAGCCAGCGGGCTGCCTTTTATGTGAACCCGTTGCCCCGGTGCCAGATTGTAGTGGTTGCTGGCGCCGCTGATGATGATTTTTTCACTGATTGCACGTTCATGACGAATACGTGCATACCATTGCCCGCTTTCAATATGGCGGCTATTATCTTTTTCATCAGCGCTGTCATCATTGTCACTTGCTTGGCTTTCATCATCACCCTGCGCGGTTTTTACGCCATTTGCATTTAAGCCTTTATAGTGCTCAGCATAGCGGTAATCTGTCCCGTAGGTGGTGGTCTCTTTCGGTTGACTGTTGACATCACTGAGTAAACTGGCTTTGGCATCCCGGTAGTTATAATCCTGCACCCTGACTGAGGACTCGACCACCTGACTGTCTAACCGGATATCCCATACGCTTTCAACGCCGTCATCGGTCATACCGCTCGGCTGTTTGTACTCAATATCGGCCGCCTGATGATAACCTTGTTCATCATCACTGATAACAATGACATCACAATGATGCTCGGCATGCGTTTCAAAACGAAACCAGACACCGATATCGGCTAACAGTCGCTGAATAAAGGCTAAATCACTCTCCTGCCATTGGGTGATAAATTCTCTTTCCGGATAGGCCGCTTTTAATTCTAAACGGTAATCAACACCGGTAAATTCATGGCTGCGTAACACCGCTTCAACCACACTAATGACACTTTGGTTTTGAAAGATAGCGCTGTTACGGCTCAGTGACAGTCGGGCTAATCTTGGCGATAACACCACCCGATAATGCGCTTCATCCCGGCTGACCGACAGCAGACTAAATGCAGTAATTACCCCATAAAGGGTGCGAGCTTGTCCTATTGTCGGTAAGTCCGTTAAGGAGCGTATCGCTGTATTCAGCAAATTGCCGCTAAACGGGTTAAAGCAGAACGAAGCTTTTTGATTCAGCAGGGTTTCAATCGATAGTTGTTTATCAGTACAGGTAAACTCTATTGTGTATTGCCACGGCTGGTTTAACTGCTCTTCACCATTAACCTTTAATACTGAAACAGGTGCATTTAACCCGTCAACCGTTAAGGTATAACGATTATGACTGACAGCTAAGCCTGTTATTCCATGGAGTCCATTGAGTAACTGTTTACCAAATTGCTGTACCTGTTTGACGGGGTCGTTTAAAATAAAGTTGGTCGGGTCCTTCGCCATGTGTGTTCCTTTCAGTTATTTTAACAATATAGGAACCAACAATAAGGGAAGCATGGGAAAAGCACACTTGATATTAAGTGTGTAAAAACGATTAGCAAACTATCCTTGATGCTATGTCTGTCCTAAGTGTTTAAAACAAAGAATAATATTATCGAAATATAACTAATAATTTACGTGGTTTCGATATATTTTGCAACTGTTTTTGTTTATGTTTTCTATCTTCCCATCATGATAGATATGATAAGTCACAATTCCCGCTTAAGAAAAATAATCCACCATTGCGACGAGGTGAATAAACCAGGCTTTACCGTCTTTTGATAGTTTAGTTAGTGTCGGTGCATTGTTGTTAGTATTGGTTGATTAAGAGGATTGTTTGTCTGTAACGCCTTTCCACCATAAGTAGATCAAATTGATTATTATATGATGAAGTTATTAACAATAAAGCTAAGACCAAAATGTTTGTTGTAAATTAGTTGCATATATTTTTACCAAGACTACTATCATAATGACACTCAAAGACCCTATCCTAAATTTTGTGTATTTGCCAGTAAGAGGTGACGAGTCATTCTGTCACCAAATTCTATAATTAATCGATTCATCGCACTCTTCCAGTTTTGAATTGGCATTGTCCATTTTTTAGAAGCTTGTTGTATCGCTAAATAGATGACCTTTTTAACTGAGTCATCGGTCGGGAATACCTTTCTTTTCTTGATAGCATGGCGGATAACACTATTTAAAGACTCTATCGCATTGGTGGTATAAATCGCTTTGCGAATATCCTGAGGATAAACAAAGAAGGTGCTGAGATTTTCCCAATGTCTGCGCCAGGATTGACCAATATACAGGTACTTATCATCCCAAATCTCCTCAAAATGAGCGAGTGCCTGTAATGCCTGTTCTTCGGTTGAAGCCTAATAAATCATCTTTAAATCTTTGGTTAGTTCTTTGTAATCTTTCCAACTCACCAATTTTAGACTATTGCGTACCATATGGATGATACAGAGTTGAATTTTAGTATCTGGATACAATGCATTAATCGCATCAGCAATTCCCTTTAATCTATCCACACAAGCAATTAAGATATCTTCGACACCTCGATTTTTAAGCTCTCTGAGTACTGACAACCAGAATTTGGCACTTTCATTTTTTGTCATCCTTAAGCCAAGGCGTTCCTTTTTTACCTTTCAAATTTATGGCTAGAGCAAGAAAAACAGATTTATTGATGATACTTCCATCTTGTTTCACTTTGACCACAATGCAGCCAAATAAATAATTGGATACCGATTCTCAAGCGGACGATTTTGCCATTCGACCACTTGCTCTTTTACTGAATCTGTCACTTTAGAAATCAGAGTCGGAGAGATATCAACATCATACATCTCTTTGAATGTGTTGGTAATTTCCCTTGTGGTCATGCCTTTGGTGCGCTCTGCGGCCATTTTTCTTAGTCTTTTTTCGTCCATTTATATCTACCTATTTTTTTCTCGTTAGAGTAGTTCTAATATAGGCAAATACAAAAATTTCTTTACAGGGTCGAATTACGAAGCATACTTTTTCTCCTAATAAATCTCTGTCGCATATATACCTTTTTCAAATATTTCTCGTTCATTCTTAAGCGTTCTACTGACAATTAATTTTCTATTTATCTATTCGTTTCGCTCATGCTGATGAAACACGTTTTTCGATTTTATCAAGTAATACTGGTTTTCAGAACTAAAAAGTACCTTAAAATCTGATTCACTTGAACATCTAAAATTCAATACTATTCAAATCTTAATTGATTATCATTTGAAGTAACTTATTTAATTGAAACTATTCAAAATCATTGGTTCAATAGTATTCGGATTACATTCAAACTTCTTAAGGTGCATCTCTTTTCTTTTTATTTTAAGACCTTCTTTTCCTGGATTTGTATCCACTAAATAATCAGTGTCTATATTGGTAAAGGTTATTACAGATTTTTCCTTATCTTTATCATCGATTATTTTTACTAATTGCAATTCTAATTTTGACTGGCTACCAAGCCTATAGAATAACTTAGAATTAATATAATCATAACATAACGATAATTGAGTATTGTTAACTTCACATCCAAATGCATTTTTTTCATTTTTATCTTTATTACAAAGTGTCGTATTTTTAAAAAATACATTTTGACTATAAATATTAATGATATCTTGATGCTGATTTAAATTTAATTTTTGATTTAATAAAAGATAACGATATTGAAGTGTTTCTTAAATTTTCGGTACTTGGAAAAAAACGCGATAAATATAAGTTCAATAATGCCTTTGAGCAAATTTTGGGATTTAAAAATGTTGAAGAATTAAAAGGTTTTTTTGATGAAAGCCAGTTTCCTAGTCAACAGGCTAATTCTCAACCTAAAAAAGAGGAATCAACCAATCAAGATGCCAATCAACAACAAGATCAGCATCACACCATTATGTTTAAAACCGAACAGTTTATTTTAAAATGGTTGGATGATAAACCGCCGATATGATTAATCGACCATCCGTGGAAACCGTCGCCGTGCAAATTCGTCAGCTAAAATCGGGGGATAGTTTGGCCATTCAGAAGGATGATTAGACGCCCCCATTTTTAAGGCATATTTTCGCCATAACTGCGCCCGAATAATATCTCGCTCTTCGCCTTTATAATAATAGCTTAACCAAGATAGTGTTTTAGGATAGCCTTGGATAGCTTCTTTGATGTAAATGCGCTCTTTTAATTCCGAACGCTCCCCAATGGTATTGCCCAATAATATATCCTTGGTATTGCGTGGCCATTTTGAAAAAATGAGTATTTGCGATCCTTTGGAGAAATCTAAATTATAAGAGGCATTCAAAAAATGAAACCGGTCATAAATAAAATCTTCATCACTCACTTCGGTATGAGAATGATATGGAGAGCGATATTTGATATTTTGACGTTTTAATTGTGTATGAAAGTGATACGTATTGCCAAAGTATATTCTGATTAATTCTATCAGGTTATCATCGGGTTGTAACTGATAAGCCTGTTCAAACAGGGTAAAGGCTTTATATTCATCGACTTCAGTCCCCAGCCCTTGCATATACAAGAAGCCTAAAGTTTTTATTGCGGCAGGCAACTGCTGATTGGCGGCTTGTTGATAAAGTGTAAAGGCTTTTTGTTCGTCTTTGTCAACCCCAATCCCCAACAAGTAAAAATAGGCTAAGTTGGTCTGTGCCAAAGCATGCCCTTGGCTGGCGGCTTTTTGGTACCATTCAATTGCTTTTTGTATATCAGGCTCGACTCCTTGACCGTATTCACTGAGCGGATAAACACTACGAGGATAATCTTCAAGCGGTAAGCTCATTTTATCAAACCGTGCAAATTGTGCTTCAATATTGGGCAGTTCAGGGTCGATATTTTTACCCTGCTCATCAAAAATATAGAGGCGTGGCGGTTTACCGCCCGATGCGTTTTCATAAATATAGCCAATGCTGTTTTGCGCATCAAGATCGCCTTGTGCAGCGGCTTTTTCAAACCAGCTTAAGGCAATCGGAAAATTATTTAATTCATCACGATACATGGCACCTAAATTATATTGGGCTTTGGCAAGCCCTTGCGCAGCGGCCTTTTCAAACAGTAGCCTGGCTTTAGTGTGGTCGCCTTTTTGATACAGCAAATTATCGCCATAAAAAATTTCGCCCAGCGTATTTTGTGCAATAGCATCACCACCGTCAGCAAGTGCTGTGCAGATTTTAAGATTGTCC
Organism: Gilliamella sp. ESL0405; assembly: GCF_019469205.1. Lineage (NCBI taxonomy): Bacteria > Pseudomonadati > Pseudomonadota > Gammaproteobacteria > Orbales > Orbaceae > Gilliamella > Gilliamella sp. ESL0405. Next base: position 1,181,686 of record NZ_CP048265.1, read on the forward strand.
GCATCACGTGAATGTAGGCAAGTTGAAGCGTCAGACTTGATAACATTAGGTGGTGGTGCAGAAGGCTGTTTATTATTACCTTTTGCTGACACCGAAAACGTAGCAAAACAGAGCCAAAATATAAGGTGAGGGATTTTTTTCATCTTTATTCCATTTGTCAATAAACTAAACAATTGAATACAAACCGAAAGTTAGTTGACGCATTACAATTTTTTGGGTTTTCAATCAATTTATTTAACTTATCTGTTTTTATTAACCAATAAATTGTGCTAAATGACTATACATTATTGGGTTTTATCATCCTCATCAATGGGATAGTCTAGCCAAAAGTCAGGGTGATCAGATTGTCCCATTTGAATAGCATATTGACGCCATAGCATTGCCTTTTGGATATCTTTTACTTCGTCTTTATAGTAATAACTTAATAAAGTCATGGTGTTATAATAGCCTTGAATCGCTTTTTTTATAAGATAACGCTCTTTTAAGGTTGATAGTTCATCGTGACTTTTACCTAGCCAAACATCTAAGGTTTTTCTGCGTGGTTGTGAAAAAGTGAGTATGTGTGATCCCATATTCATATTTAAATTGTAATAGTCATTCAGAAAAAATAAACTTGCAAAGATGTAATCTTCATCACTTTTTGTGTTGTAAGGAAAAGGGTATCTGTCAGAATTTTCTTCTAATTTGGTTAGGTATTTATAACGTAGATACATTTGTGTATAAATCATCCGCCATAAACTTTCATCAGGGGTTAACTGATAGGCTTGTTCAAGCAGTGCAATAGCTTTATTTACATCCACCTTGTTGCCACCCAGCCCTTGCATATGCATAAATGCTAATGATTTTATTGCAGCAGGCAACTGCTGATTTGCCGCTTGTTCATACAGTTCAAAAGCTTTTTTTTCATCTTTCTCAACCACAATCCCTAATAGATAAAAATAGGCTAAATTAGCTTGTGCCAATGCGTGCCCTTGGTTTGCCGCTTTTTGGTACCACTCGAACGCTTTTTGTATATCGGGCTCTACTCCTTGCCCGTACTCACTGAGTGGGTAAACAGTACGGCTGAAATAATTGACAGGTATACTTTTATCAAATTTGGCAAATTGCGCTTTGATTTTAGCTAAATTGCGATCGGTGCTTTTACCTTTTTCATCAAACGTATATAGGCGTGGTGGTTTACCGCCCGATGCATTTTCGTATATATAGCCAATACTATTTTGCGCATCTGCATTACCTTGTGCAGCGGCTTTTTCAAACCATTTTAAGGCAACAGGAAAATTGTTAAATTCGTCACGATACATGGAACCTAAATTATATTGGGCTTTGGCAAGCCCTTGCGCTGCGGCTTTTTCGAATAGTAATCGGGCTTTAGTATGATTGCCAAATTTATAAGAATATTCAATATTGTAGAAGATTTCTCCTAAGGTATTTTGAGCAACGGCATCACCACTATTGGCTAGACGTGTGCAAATTTCAATATTTTCTTTCTTGTGTGAAAAGATGCAGGTTGTGGATTCAGGCGTGATCGGGTTTTGAGAAGTTATAGTTGTTTGCTTGTTATCATGATGCGCATAAGCATAAGACGACGCAAAACAGAGCAAAAGTACTAATTGGGAAATCTCTTTCATCTTCATTCCATTTGTAGATAAATTTATTCAAAATAATTATATTGTTAATATTCGCAATTGTATAGAAAAGATAATAAAAAATAGCATGCCACCGTGATAATCACTACAAATCTTTGTTAGGGCTTAGCATAAATAACGGGTAAGAGAAATAACACCGAAGATTTTTTGAGTTTCAGAGTATATAAAATTATATATGATTATTTTTCCAATCAAGATAGTTTACCATATATATCGATTTTGCTTCTCATTAGTGCATGTATTACTTTATTTATAATCTATGTATATTTTGAAACTTGTGATTCTAATAATAAGGACTATACAAAAATTTTTTGGACTATGGTGTTAGCTAAAAGAAGGTATAGCTATATCTGTATAAAATGTTCATTTAGATTAAGGATCCTTAGATATTGTATCAATAGGGCAGAGCAAAAGAACGACAAAAAATATTGCTGACTCAAAGAAATGAAATGAGGAAATTAATAAAACAATTGTTGTAATTGATAAGGTTTCAATAAAACAGTCAATCTATTTTCATAATTTCTTCCTTCATCCTTTAGTAGCCCCCCATTTTCTATTTTATATTCGTTATCTGCCATATTAATTTCTATTATGATAGTTATGACATAATTGAATCAAGATTTGCGTGTATGGTTTTTAAAAATTAATTAGTGTTATAATTTTGAAAAACAATAATTAATGGAGTTAATTAAATGATTTATTTAAATGGAGTAGGTTTTTTTTTATTGTCACTATTTATGTTTTGGTGGGTTTATTTATTAGTTTTCGTAATTGGTATAATAATTTTATGCTTCGCTAAAACCAAAATTATGCGAAGATTAGGTATTTTATTGATAATCACACCAATAAGTTGTTATATTTTTGCCTTTTTATTATACGGATTTTTATCATTAATGTGGATTTGACCTATTTTAATTACCTTTTTTCCTAAATAATAAAAAAGCGGAAGTCTATTTCCGCCTTTTTTATTAACAATAAAATATAATTAAATTTCGCTATTTACCTTTTGTATTTCTTTTCTCTTTTTTCGGTTTTTTATTTGATGATAACTGCAAAGCCTGTACACTTTGCACTAAGTCAGCCAATTGCGTAACAATTTGGTTTCCGGTATCACTTTCATCACCACCTAGTGTTTTATTGCGTATAAAATCAGCTTTGATTTGTTGCCAACGTTTAGTTTGTGTATCAGTTAATACGCCACGAATTTCAGCGAGTTTAAGAAGATTTTCTTCAGCACCATTAGTTAATAGTTGAGCTTCACCCAAATAGTGATCGTTGATGATTTGATTAAGTTCATCATCATTCATAACAGAAGAAACCTTCTCAGCAAGTTTATTCATGTTTCGATAACTACCTTGAAGTTTGAAAGGTGGTTCTGTACGGTATTTATCTGATTGAGCAGCACTAACGATGTATTGTTGGTTAACTTTGAATACCACTTCTCTAATTTTCAATAGGTGACTAAGTACTGCAACAATTTCACTGATTTCTGCTTGGCTGTAAGCGTAACTTAATTCATTGCTATTAAGTGGCTTGCCTTGTGCATGGTCAATAAGTTGATAAAGATCATTTAAGTCACGTAACGCAAGTGGTGCTAGAATTGGATTTGAAGTTAAGCAGTTTTCAATATAACTTGAAGCAAAAACTTCATCCATACCACCAAGAACTTCACCTAAATTATAAATATCTGCACGGTTAGCCAACATATCTGGTATTTTGAATACTTCTCCTGATTCAGTATACGGGTTACCTGACATAATAACGCAGAATTTTTTACCTCGAAGATCATAGGTCTTAGTTTTTTCTTTCCAAACACCTTCTATTCGGCGTGAACCATCACAAAGGGAGATGAATTTTTGTAAGAATTCCGGATTGGTGTGCTGTATATCATCAATATAAAGCATGACGTTATTTCCCATTTCAAGCGCTAGATTAAGTTTTACTAACTCTTGTTTGGCAGTTGCATTCGGTGCTTGATTTGGATCGAAAGATAACACACTATGGCCTAAAGCCGGTCCGTTAATCTTCATAAAGATTAATCCAAGACGATTAGCAACATATTCCATTAATGTCGTTTTACCATAACCCGGTGGAGATATAAGCAGTAATAACCCCATTAAATCGGTACGTCTAGTTTCACCAACCGTTCCCATTTGTTTAGCTAAGTTATCACCAATGATAGGTAAGTAAACTTGATTAATGAGTTTGTTTCGCACAAACGAACTTAATGGTTTAGCCTTAAATTCCTCCAGATGTAGCAGATCACGTTGTTCATCGAGTACTTCCTGACGAAGACTTTGATAATGCTGAAACTCCGGAATAATAATTCTGGACTGTTTACGCATGCGACTAAAGAAATCATCAAGATTAATATTCAACACTCCCTGAATTATACTTGGATGATCGCCAAGTAAATCGTTGACGGAAATATCAAGCTCAAGCTCGCTAATTCCCAGCGTAATGCTACTTTCTTTATCTAACATACACAATACTAAAGCTTCAGCAATATAGTCTGATAGTTTTTGATATTGGGGTAGGGTACAAAGACCTTTAAACCAACTTTCGATTAGAATCCAGCGATCGGCAAGTCGTTTTTGAAGATTGCTTTGTGATTGGTTAAAATCACCCCACATATGAGATTCCTCGAGGCGGGCTTTTAAACCTTCAAATAGATAGTGGCCATATTTACTTAACGTAAATTCTTGTGGTGTTTCGGCTAATATATAGCTTAAATATTCAGTTGCTTGTTTTACATGATACTGTTCATGTTGAATGGGATACTTTTCTAAAAATTGGGTTAATTCAAAAGACATCTCTGTTTGAAGATTTCTTATACCTTCATCATGACCAAATAACGCCTGTATATCTTTACAAGTTTTGGCTCGCTCTGGCCATAATTTGGCAATATCACTTTTTTGATTATAATGCCAAAAAAGGATAGCTAAGCTTCGGGCTAAAGGGTTATAGCGTAATAGACCGGCCGCTTCACCTAGCGGAATCAGTTTGGCTAATATTTTTAATGCATCGTGATCGTGAATCCCTTTTTCATAGCCCTCACGATATCGCATTGACGCATAATCTCTTACTGTTTTAGCTAATACCTCAGGTTGGTTTAATTGATTTTTTAAATCGTCATAACTTAAATCATGCTCTTTTTTAAGCGCTGAATTAATTATTGAATATGCTAAATATTCACCACGGTAAACACTAGGCGATTCGGATTCTAATGAAATTGACCAGAAAGGTTTATAACTTTCTAATTTAGGGTGATTGATTCTTTCCTGATAATCAGTACCCGTTAATTGCAAATAAAGATGATCTTCTTTTGGTACAATGGTTAAATCAAGCTCTTGGGTGTTGACACTAAACTTATGTCTTGGCCCCAATTTGATTACATTTCCGCCAGATTCAAAGATTTCTGATTTATCTCGTAAGGCGCGTATTGATTGATCTCTGGCACTTTGGAAACGAGATTCAATATCATCTGCTTTGACATTATCAAAAAGTGCTCTTAATTTTTCGACTATTTCACGAATTTTTAAAGCTAAAGCGTCGGCAACAAAAAAAGCATTTAACTCATTTTGATCAGAAAATTTAGCCGTTCTTCTTGGTATACTATCTAAAATTCGATTGGCAGCCGTAAGTAACGCTTCTGTTCGTCTTGTTCTATCTTCAAGTAGTGATTGTTTATGGGTTTCAAATGATTCTAATATCTCTTCCCGTTTAGCCAGAATATCATTAAGGAACTCTTCACTTTCACTGAATTGATTTTCAAGCGCTTCGAGTTGTACTAAAAGCCTTGATAATTCATCGTCACATTTTTCTGGCGTGGTAGCTAAACTTAAAGCACTGGCAACACTTTGTCCAAACAGTTTGAATTGTGCGCCAAATTGAGCAACCATTTCAGTACTCGATAGGTTTTTTCGTTTTTGGTTGATTTTGGCTTTTGTTTGATTGAGTTTTGCATAAACTTCAGCAATAGCTTCAATAATTCTTGTTTGTAAAGTGACATCATCAAATTTTAATGTCGCCATTAATTGCGAAAGCATATCAAGATCATTAGACATTTGATCGGCTATTGCTATTGGTTCAATCAACTTGGCAACGGTATCGGCTTTTTCAAGAGATTTCTCAATTTCTTCTATTTTTAAGGCATAAGGTTCTAATGCTTTATCACTATCGAGAAAGTTTGCTGTCGCTAATGAAACAACTGATTGACGCTCTTTAAGTTCATTTTCCATTATATCGATCTGATTTAAATCGATATAGCGATAACTTCTTAAAGTAACAAGGCTACCTAATTGCATTTTTATGGCATTTAAAGCATCGACAAACTCTTGTGTTTCTTGCCAGCTATCAGGGTATAACTTTGATAATAAATCTTGTTGATTTGTGATTGCTTCACGCATCGCACTTTCGGACTGGCGGCGTATGCTTTCGACTTTTTCATATTCATCCAGTACTAATTCACTGGTTTGGGTGATATTGCGTAATATTGGTGAAAATGAAAGATTTACTTCATCATTTAACCAAAAATAACTATCGAATAATCGTTTTGTGTCTTCACTTAATTTACTATAGAGCTGTGAAGAAATAGATTGGTTATCAATTTCACGTGAAATAAAGTAAAGATCTGAAATACCACGAACAAGTTCAGCGTTTCCGATTTTACCTAAAAAGCTATTGTTTGTTGGTTGTTGAGCGGCAAATTCATCGCTATAAAAAGGAGTTTGCCAAATTTGCATTGGATGGACTCGAGTTGGTTCATCATTTTCACCTTCAAAAACAACCATTCTTCCGTCTTCAAAAACTGCATAACCATGACCTAAAATAGGATTATCCAGTTTTCGTTCAATCATGTTGTAGTTGAATAATGCCAGGCGACCAGTATACGGGTCATAAAAAATATATAACACATCTTCGCCATTTGGGGAACGTCTAATCCGTCTAAAACGCATTCCTGACATTGATTGGTCGAATGTTTTATATTCACCATTTTGCAAGTAATATCCACCAGGAAATATAACACCATGATCTTCCGGTAGTTGAATACAAGCTTGTCCAATAAAATCAATTCGTTGCGCTGTTTGGGTCAAGGTGTTATAAATCAAATAGCGCCAATTTTCTTCACGGTATGGTAATACTTTTAAAAGTATCAGCGAACCTACTTTGGCATATTCAATTTTTGCATCATTTATCGATTGGTTTTTATCTAACACATCTTCACGATAAATACCCAGCCCATCATTGGTATTATTTTCACATTTAATTGTCAAATCTCCACCAATGGTTTCGACAAACACAGTATCTAAGATATTGACGTGTGGAAATCGACCATTAACAATATTTTCTCTTGTTGTTTCAATCCATTCAAAATCATAAGCTGGTGGAAGGGCTATATCACGTTCTCCACGATTATCGATATAGTTAATGGTTTTCTTATCACTTGAGATTGACCAACGAAATACACGGATATCGCTTAATCGTTCACCAATTTGAAAGCTTGCCAGTAATTTACCGTCACGTTCAACCAGTTGTAGCAATTGGGCATTTTTGTAGTAGGTATATAACTCACTGAAGTCTTGAACAAAACGATCAATATTTAAAAATGTACCGGAAAGATTTACAGGATCGGCTTCATAATTACCGTCACGTTCAACCAGTTGATAAAGTGAAAAGACATCTTCAATTTTTGCTTCTTTTTTTAAGCCTAAAAAAACGTTATATCCAAATAGTAACCAATCACCAAAACGGACAATGTCTCGTGCGACACAATTGTTTTCCGTTCGGATACGAATTCGTCCTATAATTGACATATCACTTTTACCAAATTCGGACAGCCTTTGTTGATTTAAAGCTTCTGTTTTTTGGTTAAGCTCTATTCCTAAAGCGGTGAGACGTTTTCGAAGGATTTCATAAGCACCACCTTCAGCAACAGCTTTATCAAGTGTTGTTTGTTGTTCGTTATCTTGTTCTATTTCTGCCATTTTAAACTCATTGATCATTATGTAGAAGGGCTACTGTTTTCGGTAGCTAACTACCGAAAACAGATGATAGTGACAATTCAATTACGAATTATCTGTCTAGTGGTCTTGTTCACTATCTTTACTATCAGATGATAAAAATTGTTTAGCGAGTGCCTTTAGATCAGTATTTTCTAACGTCTCTTTTAAATTCACATTCTTATTGCCGGATAAGCGTGATAGCACTGATTGTAATGCAGATTGTAAAACAGGGCTTTGGTTAACTGTTCCTTCAATAGCTTTACCAACACTAATCGCTTTAGAGAAGCTGTTAAAGAAGTTATCATTGCCACCAACAATTTCGATATTAGCTTTACTAAATGCGGCTGCAAGTACTTCGGCTTGTTCTTTAGCAATTTCTTTATTAGCGTCAATTGCAGCAATGGCTTGTTCGAAACTTTTTTCCAATGCTAAACGGAACTCTTCATGGCTTTGTGACTGTTCACTCATCGTTGCCATCGCTTGGAATTTCTCAACTAAACCGCTTGCTTCAGCAGTTAAACGCTCACGAATAACTAAAGCTTCTGCTAAACCTTGTTCTTTGGTTGCCGTTGCTTTAGCAAGGCCGATGCGTTCATCACCACGTGCTTGCGCAGAGAGTTTTTCTTCAAGAATTTTAGCTTCTGTTAAACCTTGTTTTTCAGTTGCAATCGCTTTCGCTTCAATAACTTTTGCTTCAGATAATCCGACTTCTTGGCAACCTTTTGCTTCTGCTAATAAAGTTTCAGCTTTGATATTGGCTTTAACTAATCCTTCTTTTTCTTCTGCTTCTGCACGAGCTTTACGGACTTTCGCTTCAGCTAAGCCAATTGCCGCTTCTTCAGCTTCAATTCCTTGTGCTAATTGTTTTTTGGCTTCAGATTGTTTTGCAGCTGCTTCAAGTTCAGCTTGTGCCATTGTACTAATTTCAACTGCACGATATTTAGATGCTTTTTCATCAGCTTCAGCTTGTTTAACTTGTTTTACCAGTTCTTGTTCAGCTCGAGCTTCTGCTTCAATGATTGTAGTTTGTTTTTCTCGATCTGCTCTTGAAACTTCACGCACTTCTTTAATGTTTTCTTCTTCAACTGCAACAGTTTTTTCAACTGCGACTCTTTCACGAATTACATTGGCAATCGTTTTCTTTTCTTCTTCAAGAACTTTATCTTTTTCGATACGTTGTAATTCAACTTCTCGTTCCCGTGCCACGATTTCAAGCGAGCGTGCACGTTGTACCCGTTCTTCTTCAATCGCAATGGCTCTTAGGCGATTTTGTTGTGCAACTTCGACTTCACGTAAACGATTCTCTTCACGTACTTCAATTTCCTGTTGCGATTGAATGCGTGCTTGTTCAGCTTTTAATCGTTCTTCTTCCTGCACTTTTAAGGTTTCAGCCATTTCACGAGCACGGATTGTCTCAATTTCACGTTTTTGTCGTGCTTCTGCATCGGCTTGTTGACGTTCAAGTTCTAGTTTGGCTTCGATAGTTTCGGTGTCTTTTTTCTTTAAAGCCAGTTCAAGATCTCTTTCTCGCTTATTGGTTTCATCTTTGTGAATTGCAGTAATTGAGGTAATTTTATTAATCCCTTCTGCATCAAAAATATTATCCGGGTCTAATGCTTTAATAGGTGTTTGTTCTAAATAGTCAATTGCCACATCTTCAAGCGCATAACCGTTAAGATCTTTACCGATAACATCGATAATACGTTCACGGAAATTTAAGCGATCTTCAAATAATTTGGCTAATTCAAATTGTTTACCCACGGTTTTCAATGCTTCAGAAAACTTAGCGCTAAATAATGAACTAACTGCTTTTTGATCAGATGCTCTGTCAACGCCAATTGATTTTGCAACTTTTAATACATCTTCGGTGGTTTCATTAACACGCAAATAGAATGCAACACAGATATCAGCACGTAGGTTGTCTTTACAAATTAATCCATCTTTACCACGACGTTCTACATCAAAAGTAATTAATGAGATTTTCATAAACTCTTTTTTATGTATAACCGGATAAACTAAAGCACCGGTAAAGTAGACTTTCGGTTTTGAGCTCATATCATTGACAATAAGCGCAGTACCTTGAGGAACTTTGATATAGAATGCTTTAAATAATAAGAAAAATCCTAAAATAACAAGAAAGATAACGCCTATAACTGTAGCAAATAAAATGATGGTATCGAAATTCATTGACATAATTTACTTTTCTCCAAAAAAATTAATTTTTATAATCCATTAAACTCTTCTAAACTAACTATTTCATAGCTATTGTCGGTTTCATCATAACGTAGCAAGATAGCCTTATCGTGACGCTTAAATTGATTCGGCTCTTTACATCTTACTTGCAATATTAAACTAGCTCCGCCATCTTCATAAATTGCTTCACCTTTAATTTCATTAACGGCACTTGACCGAATGATTACTGATTGGCCAAGTAAAACTTTATGATCTTGAGTTATATTCAATTTATTAAATAATGGTCTGAGTGGTTTTATGATGTATGCAGTTAGATAAACCGCAACAATAAAAGCAATGAATAAAACGAGTAATCCTACGATGTAATAAACAAAGGTAAGGTTACTAAACGGTAAGATAAAAAAACGAAAGGAAAAATAACTTATCAACCAGCCTAGCAAAGAAATTAAGGTTATGACAAGTGTCATGGGGACTTGATTGAAGCCTAATTTCAATAATAATCCGGCAAATCCAGATGCATTACCCGGAATATCTGTTGATAAATCGCCCATATCGGTGTCCAGATCGACATCTAAACAATCAACAGTTAAGATACCAATTGCAGCTGTTAACCAATACAACACACAAAGCGTAAGTAATCCACTGAAAATTACTACAGGAAAAGAAAAAAATATTCCCCAAAAAAGCTCCATTATATTTCCTTAATTGCATTTTTATATGCATTTTTATTTTTAGTTAGATAAATAGTTATAATGTTTATTAGTTTATACCAGAAACAAAATAGTTACATAATATAAAATTCTAGGAAGTTTGTTTTTCTTTCAATCGAGCTAAAATGGCAATGGCATTTTTATTACTTGATTTTATGCCGGCTTCCTCGAGCTTACTATCAAGCGAGTTAGCACTGTCACTTTTAGCTAGTTCATTTTTCGCATCCAATACTGCCGCCGTTTGTTCCTGACGTTTCTTGATTCGATCTAATGAATCTAAAGCTGTTTGCAATTTGGTTGTTGAACCACCGTAACGTTGTGCAACAGCTGATTGAGCTTTTTGTACACTTTCTGTTGCTTTAACAATATCTACCTGTTGTTTTAAATTACGAATATTAATTTCTGTTTGGGAAATGGTTTGGCGTAAATTTTTACAACTTTCAGTGAAACACTTAGCCTGTTTTAAATAGTTATCATGCTCCGTTTCAAGCTGAGCTAACTTTTCCGCGACTTCTAACGCCAACTCTTCATTATTTGCTTCTAACGCTTTTATAGCGTAGCTTTCATACTCAGCGATTTTTTCTGCGGTAAGTTTTACTTCTTTATCAGCTAATTTTTGTTGAGCAAGTATATTTGCTAATGACTCTTTAGCTTGTTTTAACTCCATATCTGCGTCACGAATTTCTTGATCCAAGATACGTAAAGCTTGAGTATCAATAATTGATTCTCCAACCTCATTGATACCACCACGGAGTGCCGTAACAAGTTTTTTGAAGATAGCCATTTTTAATCTCCTTTTTTCTAGCATAATTCAATTGGTTAATCATTGATGTAATTTTCAAAAGCTTCAGTGGCTTTAATCACATTATCAGATAAAGTTTCTAATTCATAAATAATATTGTTAAGTATTGATGAAGCACTTAAAGCACCATACATTATATAATTTATTGAACCGTCGCCACTTTTTTCTATCGCTATGGTTGATAAAGGAAATAATTTACGTGAACATAAGACTTCTTCGTTAAATTGGGTTAAATCTTTAATCATATCAACAGGCCAAAGCAGAGCTTCAACAATAATTTGTTGATTTGAAACACTTAAATACAAGGGTAAATCGCCATATTCATGCATAATGATAAACAAACATGCATCTACACCATCGATAATTTCAATACTTGCATAACCTTGTTTAACTAATTCAGAATTATTTAATTGTTCATAAAGATCTGTAATTAACCAAACTTCATTTTTTTTCATTTCATTGTTTTCCTGTTGATGATTATAAATTACGTTACTTGATATCAAAGGTTTGCGAAACTGTTTTTCAATTTCCACTAGCTTTGAGGTATTTTCCGGTAAAATCCAAACTTCTTTTTTTACTAAACCTTGTTCACGTAATCGTTGTCGATATTGTTTTTGATAGAAGGCTGAGTTTTTGATCTCTTTTGTTTTTTTCATAAAATTTATTTTGGATTTAATTAGAATTTAATGTCAGTAATATTAACACAAAAATATTACATGTAAATATTACATGTAATATTTTATTAAATACATAATGAAAGAAATTAATTTTAATAAATCTATATTTTATAATGATATTTTTTAAGGTGAAGCATTTTGAATTGGCTAAAATAAAAGTTTTTATAAAAAATTATCGAAGGGGATTAGGTTAAATTTTATTTTTAGAATTAATCTTACATCAAATGTACAAAACTTTCAGATCGGTTTTTGAAAATAAATAACCCGCTAAAGCGGGTTATGATCAGTAAATGTTAACTTTCTATTAAATTAAAAATCGATATCTAAACCTAATTGGAATGTTCTACCCGGAGCGGTAAACATATCTAGGTATTTGTGATCTGATGAGCGATATAGTTTATTATTGCTTAAATAATCCCAGTATTTCTGGTCAGTTAAGTTATAAATACCGCCACTTAGTTTTACATTTTTAGTAATATTGACATAACCAGTTAAATCAACGGTACCATGTCCGGCGATTCTAAAGTATTCGTCCGTTGAGTCTTTAATTGGTGTTCCGTCATTACTATGTGTTTCACGTGTTGTCGATTCTGTTTTCTTCCCTTTTTGGAAAGTTGCCGTCACAGCAACTCCATAGAGTTTATTTGGATCATCCCATGCTAGACCAATAGTACTTTTTAATGGTGCAATGGTATCCATTTCAACATATTTATCGCCTAAATAGCTTGATTTAGATTTACCTTGGTTATAACCAATGGCGAATCTAGCACTTAAGCCATTGACAGATTCAAACCATGAGCCAAAATTAAATTCACTGCTTAATTCTGCTCCGTAAATATAGGCTTTATCCCGGTTTTCCGATTGGTAAACTATACGGTTGCCTGTTCCAACAAAATTTTTCTTATAACGAGAATACGCAATAAAATTCTTGTATTTATTATAAAATACCGCTGAAGATAGTGTCATACCAGATACAGGCTGACCTTTCAGACCCAATTCAAAATTATCGCTGGTTTCAGTTTTAAGATTTGAATCACCTACCAAAACATACATTTGACTATGCGCCAAATACGAACCGTATAACTGGTTTTGGTTTGGCATTTGTGCGCCACGTTTATATTGTAAATAGGCGGTTAAATTAGGATTAAGATCGTACATAAACGCTAGAGACGGTAGGATTTTAAAGTCACTATTACTATTGTACTGTTTACCTAATTGGCTCGAATTGATATTCGATACCGCCATATTTTCAAGATTACGTGGTTTGGTGTTTTGATAGATAGCTCTTACTCCCGGAACGATATAAAAATTGTTGCTATCGTTAATATTAAAACTAATGCGATCTTCAAAGAATCCACCTATTTGATAGCTACGGCTATCTGCTTGCGGTTTGGTATAATCTCCGTCAGGGAAAATTCGACCATTTTGTGATTTTGCAGAAGTATAAAATGGCGATTCATCTTCACTCCACTTAGCATTTAAACCAGCAGTAATTTTTTGATTATCAAAACTTTTTAATAGGGTTGTGATAAAGTTATAAGATTTTGTATTGTAATTTGTTTGAGTATTGAAGTTACCTTTAGAACTATGGCGCAAATAGGTATCATCAAATACATTTGTGCGTTGATAATTTATCTGAGTGGTTAAACTATCAATCCAACTAATGTTGGTTGGTTTCCATTGATCTTTAATCGCTAAGTTAAAGCGATTATTTTTACTACGCTGATGATCATACGATTCAATTTTTTTACCATACCGATCCCAAGTATCATAATGAGAGTTTTTGGTTTTACTGTTGAAATCAATCGTTGCGTTGACCAAATGCTCGTCCGTCATTTGCCATCCAATTCCCGCTAAAATTGAATTTGAGTGCCAATTTTCAGGATAGCTATTGATAGAATCTCCGTAATTGCGGCCTTGCTGTCCGTCACGACGGCTTAATACAAGAATTCCATTAAGGTACTCATCACCTCCGGCGATAGTTATACCTTGATGATAGCTTCTATCGGCGCTGTCGTAATTATTTTGAAATCCAAAATAGCTGGTTTTGCCCGGATACAAATAATAACTGGCTGTTTTAGTTTGGAATGAAACAGAGCCACCTAAGGCATTATTTGCATTACTGACAGATGTTGCGCCAGATTGAATATCAACCTTGTTATACATATAAGTATCAATGTAATCACGACCAATACCGTATGAACCAAATCCCGCTCTACCAACAGAATTAACACGCCCTTGAGCAATCGGTAATGGCATACCGTCAATATCAATCGATACACGATTAGCATCTAAACCACGAATATTGTAACCGGTAAATCCACCACGATCCCAACTGCTTTTACCACTGCCGGAACCGGAAATATTGCCCGGCGCTGAAATAAGCGGTTGATAACGCATGATACTACCAAAGTTCGTACCGCCATCACGTCTAATATCTGATTCCGAAATTTCTGTATTAGTACCAGCTGTTTTGGTGGCTTCATGAGCCGTTACTGTAATGGTATCAATATTGTTTTCTTCATCTTGAGTTTGAGCGGCGACGGTAGGTAACGCTAAGGTTAACCCTATTGCTAGCGTGCCGGTTTTCTTTAGATTAATTAAGTCAAACATTTTATTCCTTTCAAAAATGATAAATACGAATAATGTACTTCAATTGCTTCTTTAACTAATTGATATAATTATTTTTTAAAATCCGATTGTGGTTATTTATTTTCAGGGTAAAAACTTGCATAAAGTATTTTGGTCACCTCATCAATACGGGGGCCGATACCGAATAAATAGCTATCATCTATCGTCACTATGCGATGATTTTTAAAAGCCGATGTTTCGGTAATACCGGGAATTGTGTTAACTTTATCAAGCCCGCCTAGCTGGCTAATTGAATGACTATTTAACAAAATAACTTCGGGATTCATAGCAATTAATGATTCAGCGGTATAACTTTTAAAGCTATTATGTTTTGCCAGATTCTCACCGCCCGCAATTTCAATTAACGCATCTGCTGTTGTATTTTTACCTGCGACAGAATTGGTGCCTCCCATGCTCATTAGGAACAGTACTTTGGCTTTTTGAGGATGAGTTGTAATTTTGTCTTGGATTTGTGCTAAGTTGGTTTTTATCTTATTGGTTAATTGTTGTCCTTCGGTTTGTTTATTGAGCTTTGCCGAAATTTTTTCAATATTTTCATATAACAACTCAATAGTGCCCGGAACTCGCTTCAATGGCAAAACATCAACCTTAGCTTGGCTTACTTGGCTGATAATGTTATCAGGCTCGGCATCCTCTAAAGTAATAAAAAGGGTAGGATTTAATGACAAGATACCTTCAATATTCAATAATTTCCAATATCCGATTTGCGGAAGTTGCTTCGCTTTTTCGGGGTAGCTACTGGTTTTATCCACCCCAACAACTTGATCTCCCGCACCTAAAGCAAATACTATCTCTGTGAGGGATCCTCCTGCAACAACAATTCTTTCATTAGCAAAGCTATGGTTGATTAAACTGTTGAAGCTTAAAATTAACAAAAATAGACTAATTTTTGCCATTATTTTATTCTTCATTACTTGTTTTCCATGTAGTTATGACTTCAGATAGAATCCATAATATAGTGAAAATGATAACTATTATCAACACAATTATAATGATATCCTAATGTTAATTATTTTTCAAAAAAGTCATTAAAAAGTTAACAGATTTGCTTTTCTCACAAAAAATAATAAATTAATTATCAATATATTATGAAATTTACTAATAAAAAATATTGATAAATGATAATAATTATTATTTAATTTGCAAAGATTATTTATAAGAATGGCTGTTATGAAATCATTAGATGTAAGTGCGTATTACGCTTCAAATCCTGTTTTACCGTTTAAAAATCGTTGGGCTGTAATGCCTCTTCAAGCAAGTTTACCAGTACCACCTCAAGAGATAGAAAATACATGGAATAACCTACAAAAATCCAATCTTGCAGGCCGAAAACGTCTGATTTATATACATATCCCTTTTTGTGATATCCATTGCCAATTTTGTGGTTTTTATCAAAACCAATTGCGTAAATTCAATACTGAAACATATGTCGATTATTTATTAAAAGAAATTGCACTTGAAATTAATAATCCCGCAATGCAATCAGCTCCGATCCATGCTGTTTATTTTGGTGGTGGTACACCATCTGCATTAGCTGCCGGGCAACTAGCACGGGTGATCGGTTATTTAAAGCAGTATGCGCCATTAGCCCCCGATTGTGAGATAACGGTTGAAGGGCGGATTTCAGATTTTGATGATGAACGAATTGATAGTTATATTGAGGCTGGTGCCAATCGATTCTCAATTGGCATTCAAACTTTTAATACTGAAATAAGACAAAGATTAGGTCGCCAATCGTCTGAACAACAAATTATTGAAGGGTTTAAACGCATTGCTTCACGTGATAGCGTGGCCTTAGTCTGTGATTTAATGTTTGGTTTACCAAATCAAACAACAGAGAGCTGGCAACGTGATTTAGAGATTGCAGATAGTCTACCGCTTGACGGCGTTGATCTTTACTCTCTAAACCTTTTACCTACCACACCACTGGCTAAAGGGGTAGAAAATAAGCGAATCGTGTTGCCTTCTATTACGGATAAGTGTGATTTTTATTTGCAAGGCGCTAATTATCTGGCTAAACAGGGATGGACACATTTAACCAATGCCCATTGGGCTAAAACCAGTCGCGAAAGAAATTTATATAATTTTCTAATAAAACAAGGCTCACATTTTTTTGCTTTTGGATCATGCGCAGGTGGAAAATTAGCAGGACAATCATTTATGATTCAGCGTGATTTAAACCAGTATTATGCACAGCTCGATCATGGTAAAAAGCCGCTGATGATGTTAACCGGTAAGCCCTTAATCGGCTCATGGTTATATCAATTACAAGCAGGAATTGAAAAAGGTCGGGTTGATTTAACCCAGTTAACCGATAAAGTGGAATTATTCGATCCATTAATCAAACAGTGGCATCAAAATGGTCTGTTACAAAATGAAGATCACTGCTTACGGCTAACGTTATCCGGTCGTTTTTGGTCAAGTAACTTGTTACAGGCTTTACAGCAATTGTTATTACAACTGAATAATCCGGAACATATCGAATTGCAACAAAAAATGGCGCAGGCCAAACAATCAATGCAAGCGGGGCAGGGTATGCCTAAGTTTCATTCGCATAAACAGAACATCGAAACAACATCACACAATTAAAGGATATTACAATGGTCGATAAAAAAACGCATTTAGATAATCTTGCAACTTACATGCAATCAAATCCTGAAGAGTTATTAGAAAAAATTGCACAAGATTTTCAAGTCCCGTTAGCACAAGTAATTCAAGCCCTACCAGATGCTAAAATTGTTGATGGTAGCCACTTTGATACAATTTGGGCTGAGGTTGCCACATGGGGCGATGTGCTATTTTTAATCCATAATGGCGATATTATTGCTGAAATCTCCGGCGAATTACCACCGGGAACACACAGTCAAAAATATTTCAATTTACGTCACCAAAAAGGATTAAGTGGCCATATTAAAGCCGAACATTGTCAGCATATTGCTTTTATTGAACGCAGCTTTATGAAAATGTCTACCGCATCAATGATTTTCCTTAATCATTATGGACAAGCAATGTTTAAAATTTTTGTTGGTCGAGATGAAAAACATCAATTGAAAGCTGACCAATTAGAAAAATTCAGAGCTTTAGCTAAAAACATTAACTAATTATTAAAAATCACATGAAAACATTACTAATATTTGGCGTTAGCCCAAAGCATGGAACAGGTTATCAAGTTTCTCAATTAGTTAAACAACGCTATGACAAATGGCGTTGTATTGCTTTAGTGAGAGATGCGGCTTTTGCAGAGCAATTGTCTCAACAAGGAATCGAAACTTATGTTGGTGATGCAACCTATGTTGAACTGGTTAGCGACCTTTGTCAAAAAGCAGGTACCGATTCTACAATTGTCTCAACCTTAGGGGGTGAAACCGGTAATTATATTGCTCAGCGAGTCATTATTGATTGCGCTCAACAAGCAGGCATAAAACAGATGGTATTAGTCACTTCGCTTGGTTGTGGCGATTCATGGCCAACCTTATCTTTACGTGCAAAACAAGCATTTGGTAATGCCGTTCGGGAAAAATCACTAGCTGAAGTGTGGTTACAAACCAGTGCGCTTAATTTCTTAATTTTAAGACCAGGTGGACTCCGTGACGGTGAAATAACAGGGCAAGGGCAATGTTATTTCCAACAAGAAGTTCATGGATTTGTATACCGTCAAGAGCTAGCAAGAATAATTATTGATAAAATTGCTAATCAACAACTTGATAATTGCGCTTATAGTGTTGTAGATCCCTCTTTAACGGTTAGTTCTTAGTATTTATAAAAAGTCTGAAATATTACAAATGGAGTTCATCTGTGCGCAATTCTAGTCATCGATCAATGTTATGGGGATTATCTGCCATACTTTTGATTTTAATTATTTATTCTGCAAATTCAGGTGCATTAAAGTTACCTGTGTTTCAATTGGCTAGTCTGTCATTTGATGATCCATTATGGAATATTTGGTGTAATATTCGGCTACCAAGAATTATTTTAGCAGTAATTGTCGGCATGGCATTAGCAACGTCTGGTGCGGTCATGCAAGGGTTATTTAGAAACCCATTGGCTGATTCAGGTTTGTTAGGTATTAGTAGTGGTGCCAGCTTAATGGTTGGATTATCAATACTGTTTCCGACAATTTTTCCACCGATCATGATGCTATATGGCAAAATGGTTGCCGCATTTTTAGGTAGCCTATTTATTTGTCTTTTAATTTATCTTTATAGCCTACAAGAGCAATGTAACTTAGCCAAAATGGTGTTATTAGGCGTTGCCATTAATGCCATTATTGGCGCTGTAATGGGATGCTTAAGTTATATCAGTGACGAATCTCAATTGCGACAACTTTCATTATGGTCAATGGGGCATTTAGGTAAAGGTTCTTGGGATTTGGTATTAGTTGCCATGTCATTAATTGTTCCTGCGCTAATCTGTATTTTTAAGCTATCTCATCAACTCAATATATTGCAGCTGGGTGATGAAGATGCTCACTACTTAGGAATTAATGTCCAGCGTATAAAACGTTATTTACTATTGCTATGCGCAGTACTAATTGGTACGGCTGTTGCAGTCAGTGGCATTATTGCCTTTGTTGGATTAGTTGTGCCACACATGATCCGTTTGCGAATTGGCGCAAATCATCAATGGTTACTGCCCGGTTCAGCCTTGGGCGGTGCTTGTTTATTATTACTTGCCGATACGTTAGCAAGAACACTGGTTGCCCCAATTGAGATACCGGTTGGATTATTTACCAGTTTAATTGGTGGTCCTTATTTTCTTTGGCTTATCTTGAGGCATAAATAATCGATGAACTATGATATATTATGCGCTAAAAACCTAACATTTGGTTATGGCGAACGAATGATAATTAATGATGTGTCTTTAGATATCAAGGCAGGTGAAATTGTCATTATAATTGGCCCTAATGGCGCAGGAAAATCAACGTTATTACGTCTGTTAACCGGATATCAAAAGCCTTCATCTGGTCAATGCTATTTACAAAATAAACCATTATCACAATGGTCAACCAAAGCGTTAGCAAAAATAAGAACTGTCATGCTTCAACAAAGCCAATTAACCTTTCCATTTAAAGTAAGGGAGGTGATTGCAATGGGCAGAGCGCCATACGGAAAAGCCAATTTTAATGAAGCAATTGAAGATGCCATGCGCCAAACCGATTGCATATCATTAGCCGATCGGGATTATCGCGGTTTATCCGGCGGAGAACAACAACGGGTACAGCTAGCAAGAGTATTAGTACAGTTGTGGCAACCCGAACCTAGCGAAAAAATTCTCTTTTTAGATGAGCCGACTTCAGCATTGGATTTATATCATCAACAACACACGTTGCGCTTATTAAAACGGCTTGCTAAGGAACAAAAATTAGCAGTATGTTGTATTTTACATGATCTTAATTTAGCGGCTTTGTATGCGGATAAAATTATATTGCTCAATCAAGGTAAAATTGTAGAACAAGGCACACCGGCAGAAGTGCTAACAGAAAAAAATATTAATCATTGGTATGGGGTAGAATTAGGGATTTTTTCACATCCGAATAATTCTGCTGTACCACAAGTGTATTTAAACCCCTAATGAGATCAAAAATTATTGGCATTGATTGCTAGCTCCATTTTCGTTCAAAATCAGTATATAATAATAAAAACTTAAAAAATGGGGCTAATGATGACTAACGATAACGATGAAAGTTCAGTTTTAGTTTCAAAATTGCTAGCAGCGGAGCCTGTTTTTTGTTGTCAATTAGATGGAAAAGGTAAAGCTTTAGCGTTAACCGCAAACAGTAAAGCAACGACCCAACAGCCTTGCTGGATCCATTTAGATTTTGCTAAACCACAAACCATTAAATGGATAAACAGCACAAATTTAATTCCAAATATCGTCAAAAATGAATTAATCAAACCGAATCAAATCCCAAAAGAAATACGCTTTGATTCGGGTATTTTGGTGGTGTTAAAAGGGGTGAATTTTACCCCGAACGAATTACCTGATCCTATCGTAACTTTTCGCTTCTTTATTACTGATAACTTAATCATATCAACCAGACATCAGCAAATCGAAGCTATTTTCCAATTAAAAGATAATTTAGAGAAAGGTATCGGACCGGTTGATGTTGCAGACTGGTTAATACAGATTTCAGAACTAATTAGTGATCAAGTAAATTTATCATTCGACAGTGTCCATAATAAAATTATTAAACTTGAGGATTTAGTATTAAATCAGCGTATCTTTTCACATAAAGAAATTGGTCGGGTGCGAAAACAGTTAATTGTATTACGAAGATTGTTATCGCCCCAGCGAGACATTTTCGTTAAAATCTCAACCGAACGAATATCTTGGATCGATGATAATGATCGACAACGGTTGCATGATATCTCTAATCAACAAAGCCACTATGTCTCAGATATCGACAGCTGTTTATTGCGTTTAGCATCTATTATGGAACAAATTAATAGCTTTTTGGCTGAATCGACTAATAAACGCATCTATTTAATGTCGCTCTTTACCATTATTTTTACACCGATAACTTTTATCACAAGCCTGCTTGGGGTAAATTTGGCCGGTATTCCATTTAGTGAACACCAATGGTCATTTATAGGACTAATATTGCTCCTGTTAATCATTAGTATTGTATCGGCGATTTGGCTCAAATTTAAAAAATGGTGGTAATCATTGCTAATTTTCTTGAACCAAATTAGATTGTAATTTTATGAAGTTTTGAAAAATCCCTTTATAAAATTTTATTCACCAATAGGCATTAATTTTTAATTCAAACTAATTGGCAAGGAAGCCTTAAAAAACAGTAACATTGTTTAAATGAATATCGACATACTCACTCTTTTAGACAGTGACTGATTATTTTTATTTAAAGCCCAAAATAGAAACTCAAAAAAGTCTGATGTCATCGATTAAATCAATGATTAAAAATGATTATCAACAAATTATCGGGCTTGAATGGGCGAAAGAGTTATGTAACAATTCACCGTCTTAGGCAGAATTTGCAATATTGGGAAAGGATTGACTATTTTGAAGGATAATATTATTGCTACTGGTGCATTATTTTATTTCGCCTATAACCGTTGTATCGACCATAAAATTAACGCCATAAAGTTTCAAATACAATATAAACTTGCTTTAATTGATTTCACTCAGCGCATTATTTGGTCTGCTAGGTCAAATATCAGCTTGCCGGGATAGGTATTATCCGGTTTTTTATAGAACAAATAAGGTGATAGCTTTGCTAAATCCTAACGTGCTTAAATTGTCTAACATTAATGATTTATACTAATAATTATGCAATCAAATCAATCCTATCGTCTTTTTATTGCTGAAAAACCTAGTCTGGCAAGGGCTATTGCGGATGTATTGCCAAAACCTCATCAAAAAGGGAATGGCTTTATCAAAGCCGGCAATGGTGATATTGTCAGTTGGTGTATTGGGCATTTACTTGAACAAGCGACGCCAGAGGTTTATGACCAACGTTATAAAAAGTGGCAAGTTAATGATCTACCAATTGTCCCTGAAAAATGGATATTAATGCCAAAAAGCAACACAGCAAAACAGTTTAATATTTTAGTTGATCTGATCAAATCAGCCGATCAGATTGTTCACGCGGGTGACCCGGATAGAGAAGGGCAACTATTGGTGGATGAAGTACTAAATTACTGTAAGTTACCCGATACGAAACGTAAATCAATCCAGCGCTGTCTTATCAGTGATTTAAATGCTAGTGCGGTTGAAAAATCATTACAACAGTTACGAAGTAACCAAGAGTTTATTCCACTGTCCACTTCGGCCTTAGCGAGAGCGAGAGCCGATTGGCTTTATGGTATAAATATGAGCCGTGTTTGTACAATTGTAGGGCAAAAAAGTGGGTATCGAGGCGTATTATCAATTGGACGTGTTCAAACTCCTATTTTGGGTTTAGTTGTTCGGCGTGATATCGATATTGAACAATTTGTCCCAAAACCATTTTATGAAGTTTATGCTGTTTTAGAAACTGAGCATAATGAAAAGTTCAAGGCAAAGTGGCAACCTAGCGAAGCTTGTGCACCTTATCAAGATGAAGAAGGGCGAGTTCTGGTTAAAGCATTAGCAGAAAATGTCTGTCAAAGAATTATCAATCAAACAGGCACTGTTGAAAAAGTGAGTAACAAAAAGAAAGAGCTTGCACCACCTTTGCCATTTAACCTTTCTGCCTTACAGATCGAAATGGCGAAAAAAAATGGCTTAAGTGCGCAAGATGTGCTCGATATTTGCCAAGCGTTATATGAAAAACATAAATTAATCACCTATCCCAGATCGGATTGCCGGTTTTTACCGCAAGAACATATTGATCAAATTAATGGGGTAAAATCTGCGATTGAAAATAATTGTCCTGAGCTAAAAACGGCTATTGATAATGCTGATTTTACCTTACGTACTAAAACATGGAATGATAAAAAAGTTGAGGCGCACCATGCAATTATCCCTACCTTGCGCAAAGCAAGAATGGAAAACCTCACTGAAAATGAAAAGGCGGTTTATCAAGTTATCGCCACCCAATATCTGGCACAGTTTTATCCGGCTTATAAATATGCTGAATTACAAATTGATGTTGATATTGTCGGTGGAAAATTTATCTCCAAAACTAACCAAATGCTTGATGAAGGTTGGAAAGTCTTGTTTCGTAGCAAAAACTATCAAAGCGACAATGATAACCCAAATAATGAATCGAGCGGAGTGTTAACTAAACTGGTAAAAAAAGGCGAGTCAGTGCAGTGTGTTGATACCGAACTGTTAAGCAAAGAAACCCAACCACCAAAACCATTTACCGATGCTACCTTACTTTCTGCAATGACAGGGATTGCGCGCTTTGTTAAAGATCCCGAAATAAAGAAAATATTACGTGAAACAGACGGCTTAGGTACTGAAGCGACCAGAGCGGGAATAATTGAACTGCTATTTAAAAGGCAATTTTTAACCAGACAAGGTAAAACAATTCGATCAACACCTGTTGGCCGCAATCTTATTTTGTCATTGCCAGAGATGATGTCTATGCCGGATATGACTGCCCATTGGGAGATGCAACTTGATGAGATCAGCAAAAAAGAGTTCTCTTATCAACAGTTTATGCATCAACTCAATGTTTCACTTTTGTCACTGGTTGGGCAGTTGAAAAACTCAAGATTGAAAATTGGTAACTGATCCCCATATTAAAAAAGGATAACAAAGTAGCTTATCTTTAACTCCGTTATCCTTGTTTATTTAACTAGTTTTTGCATTAATCTTATTTTGCAAAAAATGATAAATTTATTGATTGTCTTGTTCTTGTTCTTGTTCTTGTTCTTGTTCGTGCTCTTGTTTTGGGTCTTGTTCTTGTTTATTGTCTTTTTCTTTGTTTTCTTCGCCTTTCACTTTTAACTTATCTAAATTTATTGTGACAGTTTGATTTGATTTTGGAAGCATTTCGGATAACACGTTATTGGCACGTGTTAAAAAAGAACGATCTTTAAGAATCAATCGATAGATATTAAGTCGTTTGAAAGGTCCGGATGCAAACTGTGCTAATATAATCATGATGATAAAGATAGCTAAAATAGCAATAATGACATTAACAATCTTATGTGAACCAAAGATAGTAAAAAGGTTAGAGATGATCACAAAAACACCAAAGAATGATGCAACTAGAATTAGGATTATCTCTTTTATCAACAATGGATTAATGGGATTAATTTTGTTGTTTTTAATGCTAAAGTATTGGGTTAGCAAATTGAGCTGAGTGAGTTCAATAATATTATTGATATCAGCATTGACTAGCGAGATAGCAATACGCTCTTTATTAATGTTACCCACATCAAAAAAACAGACTTTTTCCCAAAGTAGTTTCCTTTTAATATTATTTAAGTAATCTTTTTGATATTTGGGTTGTGGGGCTTTTTCTAAAATATCTGTGTACTTAATAAGGTTATCAAAGTAGTTGATCGTACGGCGTTTACTAAAAATAAAAGCGATTAGCGAAAGTACAAAAATGATAAATAAGTTGAACCAATTATCTGTAAGTAATTCGTTTAGTTCCATTGTTAATTCCCAAATAAATCGTTATATGACAATTGTAACTGAAATAAAGTAAAACTTGTAATGATTCTGTCATGAAAGCTTGTATTATCTAACTATAAGTGCTGTTTTTAAGCAAATGCTTCTACATTTTTATTTAATCGGTTGACTTCTTACGTTCAAAGGCGTATAACTTGCACGCCTTCGAGCTTTTCTTACTTTTTTAACGATGACGGTGGTTAAAAATGAGGGTTAAGAAAAGTTGAAATCCAAGGCGTAGAGTTCAATTTACAGGAGAAATATGGACACTCATTCGGGTCACCCCATTTGCGGGGGCGATAAATTCAATCAAATCATTGTCGGTTAATGAACCTGTCTAAATAATCATTTTTTCAGTTCACAAGCCGAGATTGATAAAAACGGTAACGGTGAACGATATGCAATTTTGTACACGCTATCACACAAACTCAAAACTTAAATGCGCACAAACTTTAATGCTGTGTATTTTACATCTATCACAAAAACAATTAGAACCGCCGAGTTGTATCTAATTCTTAATTAATTATTTCATTAAATTAATTGTATGTGCAGCAATAGCGTACATCGCTAGTTTTGCTTTGCATTTAATTTAGATTAATTACCCATTTCGATTACTCATTGTTGTCACCTCAACGATGAGCAGGATTTTTTTATCTAAAAATAAGATTAGATATAGGTACGCAAGATGATTAAAAACACATCAAAAGTTAAAGCAGAAAACAATTTAGGGGTTAAAGCACTCGATGAAGCTCAAAATAGCTTAGAAACTATTTTAGCTAAATTTCAGTCAAGCCTGTCCGGATTGACGCAAGAAAATGCTCAAGCTCGCATTGAAACATATGGCAAAAATGAAGTTGCCAGAGAAAAAGTCCCAAGTGCTTTTATGCAGTTACTTATGGCATTTAATAATCCCTTTATATTTGTTTTACTCGTATTAGCTATCGTAAGCTTTGTGACGGATTATTGGTTACCACTACAAAAAGGTGAAGAAACCGATGTTACAGGTATTTTTATTATTTTAATAATGGTTACCCTTAGTGGATTATTAAGATTTTGGCAGGAGTTCAGATCAAACAAAGCGGCTGAAGCATTGAAATCTATGATTCGTACAACGGCAACTGTGTTAAGACGACCGCATAAAGATATGAACCCTGAACGCTATGAATTACCACTTAATGAGATAGTACCGGGTGATATTGTCTATTTATCTGCCGGAGATATGATACCGGCTGATATTCGATTAATCGAGTCACGCGATCTATTTGTTAGCCAAGCAGTATTAACAGGTGAATCTATACCCGTTGAAAAATATGACACATTGGGAGCGGTGACACAAAAAACATCTGATGAAGTTAATTCATCTGAAATATCAAAAGATAATATACTTGATGTCAATAATGTCTGTTTTATGGGCACAAATGTGGTGAGTGGTACAGCAACCGCTATTGTTGTGGCGACCGGCTCTGATACCCATTTTGGATCATTAGCTAAATCGATTGTTGGCTCTCGCGCTGAGACTTCCTTCGATCGAGGGGTAAATAGTGTAAGTTGGTTACTTATCCGTTTTATGCTTGTTATGGTACCGATTGTGCTTTTAATTAATGGATTTACCAAAGGTGACTGGGGCGAAGCTGCGCTATTTGCACTTGCTGTTGCGGTTGGTTTAACACCTGAAATGTTACCAATGATTGTCAGCGCCAACCTAGCCAAAGGTGCAGTTGGAATGGCAAAACGTAAAGTCGTTGTTAAACGTTTAAATGCGATACAAAACTTTGGCGCCATGGACATTTTATGTACTGATAAAACCGGTACATTAACACAAGATAAAATTATCTTGGAACATCATCTGGATATTAACGGACAATTAGATCCAAGCGTATTAGAGCTTGCATGGTTAAATAGCTATTATCAAAGCGGCATGAAAAACTTAATGGATAAAGCTATCATCCGTTTTGCTGACGAAAAGACCAACGTTAAAAAAGTAGGCGTTGGACTATACAAAAAAATCGACGAGTTACCGTTTGACTTTGTTCGACGTCGCTTGTCTGTCGTTGTACAAAATGGCGGGGACAACCATTTAATGATCTGTAAAGGCGCCGTTGAAGAGATGCTTTCAATATCCAGTTACGTTTACGAAAATGGTCAATATCTACCATTAAACGAAGAACGTAAACAAGCGTTAATTGAACTTGCGCATAATTACAATCGAGATGGTTTTAGAGTGTTAGCCGTTGGTGTGAAAGATATCGCAGGTCATGATGCTAAAGACCAATACAGTGTTCAAGATGAAAAAGCGTTAGCAATTCGTGGTTTCCTTACTTTCCTCGATCCACCGAAAGAGAGTGCTTACGAGGCTATATCTGCATTAAATGAACATGGTGTTGGGGTAAAAGTGTTAACAGGTGATAATGAAATTATCACAATTAAAGTATGCCGTGAAGTAGGACTTGAACCTGGTGTACCACTGTTAGGCGCTGAAATTGAGAAAATGGATGATGCTCAACTTAAAGAGCAAATTGAACAGCGCACGATTTTTGCTAAATTAACACCGTTACAAAAATCACGCATTATACGTTTATTACAAGAAAATGGTCATACAGTAGGCTTTTTAGGCGACGGTATTAATGATGCACCGGCATTAAGAGATGCTGACGTGGGAATATCGGTCGATACCGCAACCGATATCGCCAAAGAGTCGGCCGATATTATCCTGCTGGAAAAAAGCTTAATGGTTTTAGAACAAGGCGTAGTTTGTGGTCGTGAAACCTTTGGTAATATCATGAAGTACTTAAATATGACGGCAAGTTCTAACTTTGGAAATATTTTCTCAGTGTTAGTTGCCAGTGCTTTTTTACCATTTTTACCAATGCTGGCAATTCATCTATTAATTCAAAATCTATTGTATGATATTTCACAACTATCATTACCATGGGACAAAATGGATGATGAGTTTTTACAAAAACCACGTAAATGGGATGCACAAAATATCAAAAGATTTATGATTTGGATTGGTCCAACATCCTCTATTTTTGATATTACTACTTATGCGTTAATGTGGTTTGTATTTGGTGCAAATAGTGTTGAAGCACAATCGCTATTCCATTCCGGGTGGTTTATCGAAGGTTTATTGTCACAAACATTAGTTGTACATATGTTACGGACGCAAAAAATTCCATTTATTCAAAGTACCGCTGCTTTCCCGGTCATTGTGATGACAATGCTAATTATGGCAGTAGGGATCTATATTCCGTTCTCACCAATGGGAAGCCTAATTGGTCTTGAACCGTTGCCATGGTCCTATTTCCCATGGTTGGTCGCCACTTTACTCAGTTATTGTGTTGTGGCTCAATTGATGAAACGAATTTATATTAAACGTTTCGGACAATGGTTCTAAATACTGTGAAACATTAGGTAAGTGACATGGTTGCTTACCTAAATAAACTTAAACATATCAAAAAACGAGGTTTTATGTTAAAGTTATCTTAACTTACAAAAAGATAATTTTTGATTATGACCCGACAAGTTTTAAGCACAAATCAAAACTCATTGCTTTGTAGCTTATTATTTTCATCTATAACAATAACGATAAAAGGAATCAAAAATGAAAACACCACATAAAAATTTAATCGTGCTCATTAAAAATCGCAAACAAAGAAAAGCGCAAGAGAAACGTATTAAATAATCAGTTAAAATTTATATTTTATTATATTAATGATTAAAAAACCCCTGATGTGGGTTTTTTTAAATATCAACAAAGTCAATTAAACATAAACCAGTTTTCACTCTATTTAATGCACGAATAAACTTTACTATAATGGTGGGTGCATTATTACAATAAACAAACCTTCTATGATGAGGCTTTTTTCAGTATTTCATAGAGCTGATCTTTCAATTTAAGCTTAAGCTTTTTTAGCGTCTCAATCGATTCAGATGTATCAACAGCAATGCCAGATTCAATATTTTTAATTTTTTGATCCAGTTCATTATGTTCAGCAAACAGTTTTTGAAAACGTAAATCGGTATTTTTTAATTTAGAAATTAAATCGCGGTATTCAGGAAACATAGCTACTCCTTAATCAGGTGAGTGAAAATAATAACATTAGCAGTTATTACTGTTTCAGCTTACAATATTCTCAATTGTTTTAATAGCAATTTTTATGAGGATTTAACCCATGAGTGAATCAATTGTTATTGCCAAAAGTAATGGCAAAGATCTTTATATTCTTGCTTCATTAGCTAACCGTCATGGTTTAATTACCGGTGCAACTGGTACAGGTAAAACGGTGACTTTGCAAAAAATGGCTGAGAGTTTTTCACAAATTGGCGTTCCTGTTTTTTTAGCTGATGTAAAAGGCGATCTAACCGGCATTGGCTTAAAAGGTGAATTAACGGAAAAATTGCAATCTCGGTTAGAAAACATTGGCGTTAAAGATTGGTCTCCAGTTGTATCGCCTATTGCATTATGGGATGTTTTTGGTGAAAAAGGGATACCTGTTCGTAGTACGGTGTCTGATATTGGCCCGGTATTACTGGCTCGATTATTAAATCTTAATGATATACAATCCGGCGTTTTACAACTGGTATTTAAAATTGCTGACGATAATGGCTTATTATTGATCGATTTTAAAGATCTGCGCACACTCGTTCAATTTGTCGGCGATAATGCTAAAAAATTCATAACTCAATACGGTAATATCTCCTCATCATCAATTGGTGCTATCCAACGGGGCTTATTGACCCTTGAACAAGAGGGCGCAGAATATTTCTTAGGCGAACCTATGTTAGATATCGCCGATCTGCTGCAAGTAGATGCACAAGGTCATGGTGTTATCAATATACTGGCAGCTGACAAGTTATATAATTCACCAAAATTATATTCGGTGTTCTTACTATGGTTACTTTCCGAACTGTTTGAACATCTGCCAGAAGTGGGCGATTTGGATAAACCGAAATTGGTATTCTTTTTTGATGAAGCCCACCTGCTATTTAATGATATTTCACCGGCTTTATTAGAAAAAATTGAACAAGTTGTTCGTTTAATTCGTTCAAAAGGCGTTGGCGTCTATTTTGCTACCCAAAATCCGACCGATATCCCCGATACTGTACTTGGGCAGTTAGGCAATCGAGTACAACACGCCTTACGTGCCTTCACCCCTAAAGATCAAAAAATAGTTAAAGTTGCAGCGCAAACTATGCGGGCTAATCCAAATTTCGATACCGAAAAAGCCATAATGGACTTAGGTGTAGGTGAAGCTTTAATCTCGTTTCTCGATGAAAAAGGGCGCCCCAATATGGTTGAACGTGGATTTATTATTGCCCCTGGCTCAAAAATGGGACCAATGCCTTTAGATGACCAATTATCTATTATTCATCAATCGCCATTTTATAATAAATATTCGCAAACGATTGATCGTCAATCCGCTTACGAAAAAATTAGGGATGGATTTAACGTTAACGGAGTTGCTAACGCGAATACTAATGAGCCAAATACCAATGCTGATGAGGCTAACACCGATCAACAGAACAATCATGGTGGTGTGGTCGATTTTCTTCGTTCGCTATTTTTTGGTTGGAATGGCCCAAAAGGTGGGCAACATGACGGCGTTGTTCAACAAGTAGCCAAAAGCGCAACCAGACAGATAATAAATAATGTTGGTCGGCAAATTAGTCGTGGTATATTAGGCGGCATAAAAAAATAAATATAATTAAATAATAATAAAAATTATTTACAAAATAGGAGTTTGTAGATGTTTAAAATGTTTATGCAATGGTATAAAAAACGATTTAGCGATCCCCATGTTGTATCGTTAATGTTTGTTATCCTGATTTTATTTTTTATAATCTACTTCTTTCATAAAATTCTTTTGCCCGTTCTAATTGCTATCGTGTTGTCATATCTACTTGATAGACCGGTCAATTATTTACATAAAAAGAATATACCACGCACGTTTGCAGTCATCATTGTTTTATTAGTATTTGTGATGCTGGTGTTAGCTGGATTTATGATTTTAGTTCCCTTAATTTGGCAACAAAGTATCAGCTTAATCACCAATATCCCTAACATGCTTAATTTTGTTAATAACTTACTGACCTCGCTACCGGAACACTATCCGGAACTGATTGATGTAGGATTGTTTGATTCAATTATTCAAGGTATCACCAGTAAATTTGTCCAAACCGGTAATTCGCTTTTACAATTTTCAATTGTTTCTTTGTTTAGCTTAGTTTCAGTCGCGATTAATGCTGTTTTAATCCCAATTATTATGTTTTTCTTACTGAAAGATAAAACTAAAATTTGGGGTTACTGCTCAGTGATATTGCCCAAAAATAGAACAGTTTTAAATAAAGTTGCTTCTGAAATGGATATGCAAATATCAAATTATATAGTCGGTAATGTTTTACATATCCTTATTTTAACCATTAGCGTTTATATTCCGTTTTGGTATTTTGGGCTGGATTATGGCTTGTTATTGGCTGTAGGCGTTGGTTTATCAGTTTTAATCCCTTATATTGGAATTATTATTTCCAGTATTCCGGTCGTTTTAATCGCCTTGTTCCAATGGGGGCTGACTGCTCAATTTGGCTATTTAATGTTCTTCTATGTGCTTATTCAAGCATTAGACGGTAATTTATTAGTGCCTTATCTCTTCTCGGAAAAACTTAACTTGCACCCATTAGTGATCATTTTAGCGGTAATTATTTTTGGTGGTTTGTGGGGATTTTGGGGGGTCTTTTTTGCAATACCGTTAGCGACATTAGTAAAAGCCATTATTAATGCTTGGCCAAATCCTGAAGAAATCCATAAGATTAATCAAAAAATAAAAGCAGATTAGTGGGCTAATCTGCTTTATCATTCGTGATGCAATAAGATGCTATTTTGCGTGCGATTTAAGATAATCTAACACAACGGTATGATGATCAGCGGTTTTAAAATTGTCGAAGACTTTTTCTATTTTACCGTCTTTACCAATTAAAAAACTGATTCGATGAATACCGTCATAGGTTTTCCCCATGAATTCCTTTTCCCCCCAAGTACCAAATGCTTGACAGACTTCATGATTTTCATCTGAAAGAAGGGTAAAGTTTAATAACTCTTTATCTGCAAAACGTGACAACTTTTCCGGTTTATCGGTACTAATGCCAATAACAACGACATCATATTTTTTCAATTCATCAGAACTGTCACGTAAATTACAAGCCTGAATAGTACAACCAGGCGTCATAGCTTTGGGATAAAAATAGATTAAAATACGTTGACCTTTAAAATCTTTAGAACTTATTAGCTCCCCATCTTGATCTGGTAAAGAAAATTGAGGTGCTTTTTCACCTTCTTTTAGTGGATTAACCATAAATTATTACCTATGTTAATAGTTTAAAATTTTAATCTCTATTTGGTATTAAAAACTCTGTGTCATTAATTCATTTAATATTACTAAAAAAACGACTTGCCGCATCAATGGTGTGATTAATTTCTCTATCTGTATGCATAAGTGACATGAAACCTGCTTCAAATGCTGAAGGAGCAAAATAAACACCCTCAGATAGCATATGATGATAGAATTTTTTGAATATTTCAACATTACATTGCATAACATCTTGATAACAGGTTACTTCTAAAGCAGTTGTAAAGAATAAGCCAAACATACCGCCCACATGATTGGTTACTAATGGTATATTATGTTTCCGGGCGACATCTGACAGCCCGTTAACCAGTGATGCTGTTTTATCCGCTAATTGTTGATAAATCCCCACATCGTTCAATTTGTTTAAAGTTGCATATCCCGCAGCCATTGCTACCGGATTGCCGGAAAGGGTGCCGGCTTGATAGATTGGACCTGTCGGCGCTAATTGTTGCATTATTTCCGCTCGACCACCAAATGCGCCAACTGGCATTCCTCCACCAATAATTTTGCCTAAACAGGTTAAATCCGGGGTGATATCGTAATACTCTTGCGCTCCGCCTAATGCAACTCTAAATCCTGTCATCACTTCATCAATAATTAACAAAGCGCCATATTTATCACATAACGATCGCAAACCATGTAAAAATTCTTTTTTGGCCGGTACGCAGTTCATATTACCGGCTACTGGCTCAATAATGATGGCTGCAATATCATCCGGATATTGTTCAAATTGGCGCTCGACGGAGGCTAAGTCATTATAATCACAAACTAAAGTATGTTTAACAAAATCATGCGGAACACCTGGCGATGTTGGATGACCAAAGGTAAGGGCGCCGGAACCGGCTTTAACTAATAAATAATCCGCATGACCATGATAGCAGCCTTCAAATTTGATAATTTTATCTCGACCGGTAAAACCACGAGCAACGCGAATTGCGCTCATGGTGGCTTCTGTACCGGAGTTGACCATACGTAACATCTCAATTGACGGCATTAACTGGGTGACAAGATCAGCAACCTTTGTTTCAATTTCCGTGGGGGCGCCATAGCTCAGACCTTGATGAACAGCCTTAATAACTGCGTTAGCCACATCCGGATCATTGTGACCTAAAATCATTGGACCCCAAGAGCCGACATAATCAATATAGGCTTTTTCATCGACATCATAAATATAAGCACCGTTAGCCCGCTCAATAAATATTGGCGTACCACCAACACCGTTAAAAGCCCGAACTGGCGAATTTACACCGCCCGGCATAAAGGATAATGCTTGATGATAAAGCTTTTCAGATTTTAAAGTATTTTGCATGATATTGGCATTCTCTAAAGAAAAGGTTGATGTATTTATTCATAAAATTGAATTTAATTCAAGCAAGCTTTAATAAATTTATCTGATAGAAGTTTTCATTTTGTATTTTCATTTGCCAACAGTATATAATATGACAGTATAACTATTAGGAGAATCAAATGAGCGATGCTTTACCGATTAACTTTACTGATGCTGCTGCAAATAAAGTTAAATCACTAGTCACAGAAGAAGAAAACCCTAATCTAAAATTACGTGTCTACATCACTGGCGGTGGTTGTAGTGGGTTTCAGTATGGCTTTACTTTTGATGAAAAAGTAAACGAAGATGATCTGTCAATCGAAAAAAATGGCGTTTCACTAGTTATTGACCCAATGAGTTTACAATACTTAGTTGGTGGAACGATTGATTATGTTGAAGGTCTACAAGGATCGCGTTTTGTTGTTGATAATCCCAATGCAACAACAACTTGTGGCTGTGGATCATCTTTTAGCGTGTAGTATTCTTTTTCTCTTCTTATCTTACTAAAGGCTCAGAAACCATGTGTTTCTGTAGCTGATTTATCCATATTAATTAAGTTAACGCTGAAAGATTATTATTGATTTAAATTAATCTATTAGGTTTATTCATTTGTATCTTTAAATAGGTTGATCTTATCCGATTGAAATTAATCAAGCTGTGACATACTCAAATTGAATGATTGTTTTGTGCATAGATTTGAAAAGATCAGATCTTCGAATGCATGCTTTATCATGTTATCTTTTGTTCACTACCTGCTATTAAATAGATTAACCAATGGCAACAACAAATAGTTGCTGCTTAACGTCATCAATAAATTAATTATGGCAACTAAACGTTTAATTGGCTTGATAATAAGATCTAAAACATAAAGCTGAGAGGCAAAGGGGGGGAAATGCATAACGATCGGTTGGTACAAACGCATGCTTATTTAAAACAGAAGATTTTGCAACTACTACCGCAACAAGCTCGACTCTCCACAGATATTCCGGGATTAATGATATCTCGTTATGACCATGACAGACCACCTGAAAGCTGTTTTTATCATCCAATGATTGCCATGGTCGTGCAGGGGCATAAGCGGTCTATGATAGGAAATCAAACATTCAATTATGGTCAAGGCCAATGTATGGTTGTTGGGGTCGATCTGCCGGGAGTATTTCATATTTCGGGCGCTACGCCAAAAGATCCTTTTATTTCAATATCAATAAAACTTGATAAGCACATCATCAGTCAATTACTTAGCGAAATGGCAATAAAACCTGACTTAGCGACAAATAAACCCACATCAGCGGTGGTCGTCTCTACAGCAACACATCAAATTATTGATACGTTTTTGCGCCTAATTGAGTTGCTCGAACAGCCCCAAAGTATAGGCTTTATTGCGCCACTGCTTATCAAAGAACTTCATTATTATTTGCTTAACAGTCCATTGGGTCAAAGTCTACGATTTTCCAATCTAAAAGGGGCAAACCTTAAGCAGATAGCCAAAGCGATTAACTGGCTACGCAATAACTACACTCAGCCACTTGATGTTGATACCTTATTAAAGTTAGTGAATATGTCGAGCTCAACCTTTCATCGCCATTTTCGTCAAGTCACAACTCTAAGTCCCTTACAATTTCAAAAACAGTTACGTTTATATGAAGCTGAACGCCTTATGCTTCAAGAAGGCAAAGATGTGAAATCGGTCGCCTTTCAAGTCGGCTACGAAAGCCAGTCACAGTTTAGTCGAGAATACAAACGCCAGTTTGGGGCTTCGCCGAATAATGATATGCTCAAAAAACGATATTAAATCAAAACAAGGTCGAATAGAGGCCAAATCAGACAAACATTGAGCAGTTAATCAATTATTTTCATTTTTTTATTGACGTTGAAATTTAGATAGGTAAAATGCACAGCATTCAAAGCGAATTACCTTACGTAACCAGTTTTGAGCCCGGGTGGTGAAATCGGTAGACACAAGGGATTTAAAATCCCTCGGCCTTTTTGGCCGTGCGAGTTCAAGTCTCGCCCCGGGCACCATTATTAATCATCTCTTATGCGGGAATAGCTCAGTTGGTAGAGCGCAACCTTGCCAAGGTTGAGGTCGCGAGTTCGAACCTCGTTTCCCGCTCCAATTAACAAGCCTTACTTAATCTCCTAAACGTTAACCGAGCTAACTGCCAGTTGTACTAGTTTTCTCAAAACATTCGAGAAAATCCAAATTTATGCACGACAAAAAACACCGATTACTGATCTGGATCACAAATAATTAGTGTTTATAAAATAATCTACTTGAATTTTCAATAATTCTAATAAACAATAAATGCTTTACGCAAAACTTAAGTTTTAATTCGCTTGAAAGGATAAGATTTTGGAAAAAAAATTATTATTAGCATTAGTGATTAATGTGCTGGCTTTGACTGGTTGTGATGAAGGTGATAATAATGATGTTTCGGAAAAATCTAATGTGTCAACTTCAATTAATTCTTATGATATCAATTTATCTGATGATTCTTTTGATGATAATGCAGTCGTAAACACCGAACCAAATGTCGTAAATACTAAACAAAGCGACGCAAATATTAAACAAGACGTTGAAAATACTAAACAACAGGACAACATTACTAATATTGTTAAACTTGATACTCAAAAGATTGTGGAGCCAGCTCAAACAACGGCAACAGCAACAGCTAATTTAACTGAAGAACAAAAAGCGTATCAAATAACTCAGAAAGTATCTAACTATATCGATGCGACAAACCAGCACAGTAGACGCCTAAGTGCTGGTTTATCGGTTTGGTCTGATAGGGTAGAGAAAATAAAGCAGGGGATTGAAAATAAGAACTATCGCGTTATTGAATCCTCACTGCTTTTAAACTCCAGAGGTTACGAAAGGTTACGCCAAAGCTTGATTGCCACTTTAACTAAAAATCCGATTCCGATTGAACCGGTAGATACTCATGCTCGTAATCTAATCGCAACGCTAGATGAGCTTTTACCGATTTGGGCTGAACTGGAAAAATATAACTCCACCAGACGTTTTGAAGATGATAATGGGGCAAAAGGAAAAGAGTTAA
The DNA here is from genome assembly GCF_019469205.1 of Gilliamella sp. ESL0405. Taxonomy (NCBI): domain Bacteria; kingdom Pseudomonadati; phylum Pseudomonadota; class Gammaproteobacteria; order Orbales; family Orbaceae; genus Gilliamella; species Gilliamella sp. ESL0405. The sequence continues at coordinate 1,218,228 of NZ_CP048265.1, forward strand.
TGGCGACTTTTACGCCAGATTATTTAAAAGCAAACCAACTTTATAATCAATTTTCTGCCTCTGTCCAACAGTTGGCATATGAGCAAAGTAAATTAAGTCTAGAGTTATTTAAAAAGCAGGGTCGAACCTTAGAACTTTATGCTGAAGAGTGTTTAAATTATGGCGAACAAATTTTAGCGCAATTTGACTATCTTGAAGATTTTCAGGATAAAGAAAAAATCACTAAAGCCAATGAATATTTAGCGCTGTTAGAGGACAGACTCGACAAGCTACAAAATGAGCTACAAATTGCTGAAAAAAACGGTAGAAATATTGTAGGATTTAGCTCGATGATAAGATATTTAGAAGATTTTATTGGTGATTATCGCGCTATCAGAAATAATCCGCGTGCGGTAACAACGTATATGGTCGAACATTATAATCAAGCAGTCGAATGTTATAACGACCGTATCAATCAACCTTAATTAGTTTTCAAACAGTACCTTTAAGGTGTGTTGTTTACCATGAGTTAGGTTAAATACCTGAAATAAATTGCTATTTTTTACCGTAACACTTAGTTCGAGATCCATTAGCTAGTAAATTAAATGATTTGCTAAACAAGCAGTGAAACTTGAAATTCGTTTAGATGTTAAATAAAAATACAGGAATTGATTGAGGTATTTGGCTTTATTAGGCTGCAAGTATTATTAAAATATCTGGTTTATTGCTTGCTAAGCCTTTGTTTTGACAGAAGCTTAAAGTACTTTAGAAACACCGATAAAATTTACTGATAGTTAGCTAATTGCGCATGGTTTCGTGGAAGCTTATGTCAAAGTAAACTTCCACGAAAGGCGAGATTTAAAAATCTGTTTTAGCAATCCTGTTTCTAAAATACACTGTTATGATTGACCGATTTAATTTTTTCGACATGCGATTCAATCACATCCCAATGTTCCGCAATTTTATTATTTTCAACACGGTAAATATCACAAACTTTACTAATCGAGCCATCGGGCATGGTGGTTTTATAAAAAACATAAACCATATCGGCTTCACAACTTATATTAATCACGTCAAATTTCGGTTTACTTTTAATATAAGACTTAAAAAATTCAGTAAAACCGTCTAAACCATTTTTAACTTGAGGATTGTGTTGAATATAGTTTTCAGCGACGTAATGTTTAATTTTCTCTACATCGCCATTGATAAATACATCTTTAAAGAAGTTTTCAACTAATTGCTTGTTTTTCATAATCTGTACCCCTTATTAAAATCATACAAAGAATATTAAAAAACGATTAATTAAATGTGTCAAAAAAGATTAAAATTCAATAAGACAGATGTTGATAGGATAATTATTAATACACCCTTGCGGGTATGTAGTAGCTGATTTACTACCATAAGGATAAAGCTATTATGCCTGTTTCTAATCGTAATAGCTAGTTTTTACCCCGTTATGACCGCTCGCTATATTTTTAACGTTGATTTCGACAAAAAACTTGTGACAGGAATTATTTAACCATTAAAGCGATAAATTGATGATTTTTAACCGTCGATAAAATCATTTTACTTATCTAATTAAAATCCCAACTGACCTGCATTTATCATCAATATAATCAATATCAATTGTAAGTAGGATATTTTAAAATATCCAAATTCGTGTAAAATAAAGAAGTTTTCTGTTCTAACTGATCTTACAGCGCTTAAAATCGTCAGCAAAAATAGTTTGATTTTATCGTGACTAAATATATTCCAATTTGCACATATTTTTATTGTTCCATATATCAGTACATATCTTTCTAAAAACATATTTATCGGGAATGAATAATAAAATCTTAGCTTGGAGGTAGGACATGTATTTATTATCAATGGCGCCAAAATTTTTGTTAGCTTTAATAATATTACTTATCTATGTCAAATTATCCGGAAAAAGCCAAATAGCGCCAATGTCTCAGTTAGATCAGGTCGGTAGCATGGTTATCGGTGCGTTAGTCGGGGGAGCGTTATTAAGTCCAACAGTTTCTGCATGGGAATCGGCAGGATTAGTTGCCATATGGGCGGGATTATTAATATTGATTCGCTTTATTAAATCAAAAAATTCCCGTTTGCGTGATGCCATTGACGGTGAGCCAATTCAATTGGTGAAAAACGGCAATCTATTGAGTGATAACTTTATAAAAGCTAATTTACCGGTCAGAGACTTTGAGACATTAGTCAATATTCAAGGTATCTCCTCTTTTGATCAGCTAAAACAAGTTTGGTATGAATTAAATGGCTCATTAACCATTATCAAGAAAGGTGAAAAAGATATAGCGGTATTGATTATCGAAAATGGTGGAATCAGTCATGATAATCTGGAACAGCTAAAAAAATCTGAAGATTGGGTGAAAAGTGAAATCAAAAAACAGGGTTATGATAAGATTGAAGACATCTTTTGTGCAGAATGGTTTGATAACAAATTTCTGATTTATCCATACGATTCAGTGCGTAATGGCGAGGCGAATAAATAACATCACTGGTACAATAAGATGAAGTAGCAAGGTGATTTGGATTGTTAACCACCTTGCTATCCATTGATACTAACGCAATTGGCTATCTTTACTGCCACGTCGATTATATAATGTAGCGGTTTTGCTAATTTGTTTATCGATTTCTTGCTGACAAGATAAGCAATATTGAACACCCGGTAGCGCTTGTTTGCGAGCTTCGGGAATAGGCTCACCACATTCAATACAAAAATCGGCACTCTTTGTATTTTGGTTTAAATGACGTCTAACATTTTCGATAGCATCAGCAATGGTACCTTCAATTTGTTGATTTACAGCATCATCAGATGCCCAACCACTAGCCATATTCAAATCCTCCCGTGTAGGAATATTGAATATCAATATGGTGATAATTTATACAATTTCAAGTGGGGATTATTGCTTAAAAGAAAAGTTAGAATGATAAAAGTAGTCTGATAACGTTAATTTCAAAAGGTATGGGTTATTTTATCGGAGGTCTTTATGCAAAAATATGAAAAAGCAACATTTGCCGGCGGCTGTTTTTGGTGTATGGTTAAGCCGTTTGACAAATATGAGGGGGTAATAAGTGTTGTCTCTGGTTATACCGGCGGGCATGTGCCTAATCCGACTTATGAGCAAGTTTGTCAAGGAACAACCGGCCATACTGAAGCGGTAGAAATCACATTTGATCCGAACAAAATCACCTATCAAGCCTTGCTTGATATATTTTGGCAACAAATTGACCCAACCGATGCCAATGGGCAGTTTGCTGATCGGGGGGATTCTTATCGCCCGGTTATCTTTTATCATACACCTTCACAACATAAACTGGCTTTAGAGTCTAAACAAAAATTAATTGCCAGCAAACGTTTTTCCCAACCAATCAATGTCGCAATCGAACCGGCTGTTGCATTCTATCCGGCAGAAGAATATCATCAAGATTACTATAAAAAGCGACCGGAACATTATAATCGTTATTACCAGTTATCGGGTCGAGCACCCTTTATCTCGAAAAATTGGGCTGATAAAAATAAATGAGAGTGAAAAAAACAATGCAGAAATATCCACAATATAGCAGTAAACAAAAAACGATCCATTGGTTATCAGCGTTACTGGTGGTCATTGTCGTTGCGTTATTAATCTTCAAAGTGACATTGTCACCTATTTTAGGTGGCATGGCTAATATCTATTTATGGCATAAATCGCTAGGAGTAGTGGTTTTCCTATTTACCGTATGGCGTGTGATTGTCATTAGTAAAGACGGCGTGCCGGATGTCTTACCTAAAAATAAGAAATTACAACGCATTTTAGCCAAATCAACTCAAGGATTTCTTTATATTCTATTATTTATATTACCCTTATCCGGGTATCTTATGAGTAGCCGTGCTTTGAATGTGTTTGGCCTCATCTCCATACCGGCTATACCTATGCCCAATGGGTTATATGGATTTTTTCACTCTGTTCATATAGTGGGATCGTATTTGTTAGCCATATTAGTGATGTTACACATTGCCGGGGCTTTATATCACTATTTTTGGGTTAAAGATAAAGCTTTGCAATCGATGTTATAGGGCGATTAACGATCCTAAGTTAATTCATATTAATTAAGTTGCGTAAGATAGGTGGGTTATGAATAAATTATTGAAAGAAAAAGCCGTTTCAGCGCTAAGTCCTATGCAATATCATGTCACTCAACAAAATGGGACAGAGCCGCCATTTGAAAACGAGTTTAATGACAATCATCAAGAAGGGCTTTACGTTGATGTGGTATCGGGTGAACCACTGTTTACCTCGACAGATAAATTTGATTCTGGCTGTGGTTGGCCAAGTTTTGCTAAGCCAATCAACAATGACAGTATCATCGAAAAAGAGGATAACAGCTACGGTATGCGCCGCATAGAGGTGAGATCACAGCAAGCCGATTCGCATCTGGGGCATGTCTTTAACGACGGTCCGAAAACGTTAGGTGGTTTACGCTATTGCATTAACTCTGCTGCGTTGCGGTTTATTCCGAAAGATGAGTTAGAAGCAAAAGGTTATGGCGAATATCTGCATCTATTTAAATAGCTAGCCAACCCGCCTCCTATCATGCTCTCATTGGGTGATAGGAGGGGGAAATACCAAAATTAGCGTAATAAGCAAACTAACCTTAAATTCTTCCAATAGTAAAATTTAACTTAGTTTTTGCGCTTAAATAAGATGTAACTGATTATCAGGAAGATCAAACTGGTTAGAAGCGAGCCAACCACCGGATAGACGCCCCAAACAATACTAATTTGCGCAAAAAGATTGTCGGCAATATAGAACAAGAATCCAAAACTAATCCCAATAATCACCCTAATCCCCATAGATACACTACGTAAAGGACCAAATATAAACGATAAAGCCAACAGCATCATAACGGCTACAGAAACGGGTTTAATCATCTTTTTCCAAAACAGCAGATCATAATATTTGGTGTCTTGACCGGAGCTTTTTAAATATTGGGAATATTGATAAAGACCGGAAGCCGACAAAGAATCGGGATCGAAAGCCACAATGCTCAATTTATCGGGCGTAATATTGGTTTTCCACTCCATAGAGAGCATATTGACATTGGTGATCTGATTTGGATTAGTTAAATCATTCTTTTCAAGTTGATTTAACGTCCAAACACCGTCTTTAAACACACCGCTAACCGCATGGGTTATCGAGAGCAACTTATTGTTACCCACTGAATAAATATCAATATTGGCTATCGAACTGTCATTATTAACATGACCGATATACACATAATCATTACCATCTTTAGCCCATAAACTGCCTTGTTCAGCCATTAACGAATTGCCATAAAGCTTTTCTGAACGCATATTGCGTGCGGTTTGTTCGCTAATGGGTGCGACCCATTCACCGATAGCCATGGTTAAAATAACTAAGGGTAGTGCGGTTTTCATTACCGCCAAAGCAATTTTAAAACGACTAAATCCCGATGTTTCCATAACGATAAGTTCGCTACGGGACGCCAAAATACCTAAGCCGATTAACGCGCCTAACAGTGCCGCCATAGGGAAAAATATTTCCAAATCTTTAGGCACCATTAACAATGTATACATACCGACAGAAAAAGCATCATAATCAACTTTAATTTTTCTAAGCTGATCGATAAAACGGATAATGCCCGATAGGCTGATTAATAAAAACAGGCAAAGTCCGATTGTACTTATTATAGTTTTACCAATATAGCGATCTAAAATCGAAAACATCCCTTTTCTCCTTTACGATGCAATATATTTTAAACGAAGTTTACGCATAAATAAGTTATCCCAACAATTCAAAATTAAGGCAATAACCAGATAGCCTAAATTGATAACATAAAACCAAAATGCCGGATCGAGCCGTTCTTTGCCGGCGTTCGCTTTAAATGAACTGGCTAAAAGAAAATAGATTAAATAGAGCAACAATGCCGGCAATATTTGCGCCAATCGCCCTTGCCGTGGACTTGAGACACTTAACGGAATCACCATAAAGGCCATAAGCGGTACAGAAATAATAAGGGTTAATCGCCAATAAAACTCAGCGTTAGCTTTCGCGGTATTGCTGTGATACAGTTCAGTCATACTCAACTGTTGCACGTCGATCTTTTCATCCTCATTATTCATATCTAACTCTTTAGGTTTGATGATGCCTAAATAGTTATGGAAGTTTGAAATACGAAAATCTTTTAATTGAGCGGTGCCTTCATAGCGATTAGCATCTTGCAGGGTAATAATTTGATTGCCTTGCTCATCTTGCCCGGTTTTACCTTTATTGGCAATAATAATTGACGGACGTTGATTGTTTTTAGGATTAATTTGCGCAATAAAGACATTGTCTAAATTATTATTGTTCACATTACCAATATAGATAACCGAATTACCGTCCGGGGTTTGCTGGAATTGACCGGCTAACAAACCGGCTAAACTAGGATTAATTTTCGCATTTTCAACTAACTGATCTTGCTTTGAACTCGACCAAGGACCAAAGCACAGACTATTGAGGGCAGTTAAGCCACACGTTAAAATGCAAAGAAAGAACACAACTTGATAGTTGATCGATTTTTTTACGCCACAAGCGTGCATTGCAACCATTTCACTATCTGCATATAATCGGCCGAAAGTCACAAGCACACCGAGAAACAGGCTAAGCGGTAAAATAAGATCAGCCATATTGGAAATGCCTAACACTAATAAAGGCATGATTAAATCACGTGGAATGTTTCCATCAATGGCGCTGGATAAAATTCTGATTAATTTTTGAGAAAAAAAGATCAGCAATAATATAAATAGTATTGCACCTTGCGTTTTCAATGTTTCTCTTACTAAATATCGACGAATAATCACATTTTACCTATCTACTAGTTCAACCAAATTTGGCTATTATAATCTGATTTGCAAGGTTTCGTTATCTTTTTGTTGCTATCGCTTTATGAACCGATAAAATGTTATCATTCACTTTAAATCAAACACTAAAGAGAAAGCTAATGGAATTTCAAATAAAAAACAGCGCAACTATCACAAAACAAAAATCCGAATGTTTCGTGCTGCCAATATTTCTAGATAAAAATCAAATAGATTCAGTAAAAGAATTAGACCTCACAACCAACGGCTTAATTAGCCAAATGATTAAGTCAGGTGAAATTAGTGGCGAAATAGGGCACACAACCTTTTTATATTCCTGCTCAACTCAATTAAAACAAAAACTGCTTTTTGTCGGTTGTGGCAAATTAAAAGCGTTTGATTTAAAGCAATCGAAAAAAGTAATTCAAGCAGCGGTTAAAGAATTATTAGCGAAAAAAGTAAAAGAGATCAGCTGGGATATCTTAAACATTAATTCATCTATCACATTACAGATCGCTAAACAGTTGCCCCAAATTGTTGCTCAATTAACTTATCGCTTTGATGACTACAAATCAAAAAAATCACCGTTAGCAAGTTTAACCAAAATCACTTTACTTTGTGGCGATAAAAAACTGGTTAAACAGGCAAACGAAGCTTTATCACAAGGTAACATTATTGCGCAAGCTATTAGTGCAACTAAAACGATTGCCAATATGCCGTCTAATGTTTGTAATGCTAGCTACTTAGCAGAACAAGGTAAAAAACTCGGTAAGCAGCATGCTTCGTTAAAAGTCACTTGTTTAGGTGAAAAAGAGCTGGCCAAATTAAATATGAATGCTTATTTAGCGGTAGGGCGTGGTTCACAAAACGAATCAATCATGACCGTTATTGAGTATCATGGCGCCAAAGATAAAAAAGCGCAGCCTTATGTCTTAGTCGGTAAAGGTTTAACTTTTGATTCGGGCGGTATTTCGATTAAACCATCAGCCGGTATGGATGAGATGAAATATGACATGTGTGGTGCGGCAACCGTTTATGGAGTTATGCAGGCTGTTGCTCAATTAAACTTACCGATAAATGTGGTTGGTATTATGGCAGGATGCGAAAACATGCCGGACGGCAATGCTTATCGACCGGGTGATATCTTAACCACGATGTCCGGCATCACCGTTGAAGTCATCAATACCGATGCGGAAGGCCGTTTAGTGTTATGCGATGCCTTAACCTACGTTGATCGTTATCAACCTAAAACGGTTATTGATATTGCCACCTTAACTGGCGCTTGTATTGTGGCTTTAGGTCATCACTATACCGGCGTAATGGGCAATAATGATAAATTAGTTGAACAGTTAATAACCGCATCAAACAGCGCAGGGGATAAAGCATGGGCGTTACCTATTGACGATGATTTTCAAGATCAGATAAACTCCACTTGCGCCGATATAGTTAATGCCGGTGGGCGTGACGGTGGCACAATAACGGCTGCATGTTTTTTATCTCGTTTTACCGAAAAATATCAATGGGCACACTTAGATATCGCCGGTACTGCTTGGCAGTCAGGCGCCAACAAAGGTGCAACCGGTAGACCGGTGGCGATGTTAATCGAATATCTATTAGCGCAATAATATAAAGATAGGGGTTTATGAAAAAAGTCATATTTTATCTCTTAGAAAACAAGGCACCGGCGGATGAGGCGGGTGTTTTGTTTCATGAAAAATTGGCTTGTCAAAAAATTACCGAAGCTTGGCAAACGAAGCAACGGATACTGGTAGCCTGTCAAGATCAAGCGCAAGCTGAACGCATAGATGAATACCTGTGGCAACAAGATACGCAACATTTTGTGCCGCACAATTTAGCCGGTGAAGGCATGAGAGGCGGTTCACCGGTTGAAATTTGTTGGCCGCAAAGACGTAGTAGCGGTAGTCGGCAGATACTGATCAATCTGCAAGAGCAGTTCCCGGAATTTTCCGGCGTATACCGAGATGTGATTGACTTTGTGCCGGTAGATGAACACTTGAAAGTGTTAGCCCGGGAAAGGTATAAAACCTATAAACAAGCAGGTTTTAATCTTAAAACTATTCCGATCTTAATTAGCTAATATTGCTAAGTATATCGGTAAAAAAGTTAGGGAATTCGAGTAGTTGTGACGATTATACCCGCAATATTTATGTAGTATCTCTTCATCACTGTTGCGTTAAATCCAAATCCTCCAGATTTTGTTCGAAAGATACCTTAGATCAATTTTTCCTGACTATTACGATAGGTATAACTTATTGATTAACGAATATGTTTAATTTATACTTGCCGAAAAGGTCAGGAAAGATCAAAAAACAATAAAAAAAATCAATAATAATAAATTATAACTAAAAAGGACTAAAATATGTTGAAATGCAATTGTCTTCTTCATAAGAAAAAGACATTACTCTTAACTTTAGGCTTGCTTGCTTTATCCAATCCAGCTACGTCAATCTCGATATCTACTTTACGAAGTATCGAAGGTTACGCCCCTTATGTAACATTTGATAATGGACAAACCAAAACGGAGTATCTATCCCCTTTGTTGTCAATCACATTACCAAATGGCGAAGAAATCACTGCCCATTCTGATACCTCAACGGCAGCAAATCCGATAAAATTTGATAACGAAAATGTCAAGTTCTCCGATATAAAAACTATCGTCACATTGCCTTCACAAAACGCGAATTACCCTCGACTACCTATTCAAGATGTCATCCTTAATGCCAATTTTTGGGGTGATGATGACGGCGATTATAACCCGGTAATAACCGGCGATTTACAGGTAAACTGGACTGACGGTGACGGTAACGATCTTACAAATTTTGTTAAAAATAATGAAAATGCTGTATTAGAGCCTTGTGATGCACCTTTGAAGTTATTGGTATCTTCTGACAATGGCACGATCAGCACGCAATATGGTATTCCTAACCAAAGTTCTTTTATCGGCGAACAACACGCTTATTATATGTACCCTAAAGTCCCTTCTGTGGTTAAATTTTGTTATGCACAACCGAATCTTAACAATGAAGGTGATGTAGATAACACTTGGGTTAGAGGTAAGGGCTTTACGATGAATGATACCAATAATCCGGGAAACAATTTTCCTACGATTGGATCTAACAACTTATTTTTCGACCTTAAACTTGCCGGCTTAAGTGTTGCTGAAGTTATTGATATCAACGGTACTAACGTTTCATCTCTCGGCGGAACAGGGGTACATTTAGTCTTAAGTGAGCATAACGGAAAATTGCGAGTGACCTTAAAAGGCCCTTCAGCTGCAACCAATGGCGGTAAATTTGTACCTTCAGTTTTCAAATTGTACGCCGATCGCAGTAAAACTAATGTATTTTATTCATTTTTTATCCAGCGCTGGATGATCGCCTTCCCGGATGGTCCTTCCGAAAATTGGGCTGCTAGTTCTGATCGTTGTAACACCTTAAATGGTACATACCATCTACCGGCAGTATGGGATTTTACAAACTCTAATCGTAAAGTCGACTCATCCGGCAACCAAATTAACTGGGAAGAAGGTGTACCAGGCGTTGGCGAAATTTACCGTAGGAAGATTAGCTACCGAAACAGTGCGACTACCGAATGGATGGGGGGTATATTCTCTGAATGGGGTAAGGTAACCAGGGAATATTATCCGGATAGTGATTGGATAGTTTATGATAGTGATTATGGTGACGCTTATTATTGGACTGCGACCGTCCATAGTCCCGAAAATCATTACGTAGTTGAATCAGGAACCGGCGTTGTTGGTTTCAGAACCGATAATTATGGTAATTTCTTAAGCAGTTGTGTGGCTTGGTAATTATCGTTGTTGAGAAAAAACCTTATAGCAATTTCTGTTATAAGGTTTTTTTATAGATAATTTAACAGTCTATTTTCTTGGTATAACGATTAATCTTCTCACAAACTCAGCCTTATTGAATTTGTATTTCTCCCGCTTTGCTTTTTGCAAAAAGTCTATATACCAACGCTTATCCCACCATCGCTTTTAGCATGTTTGACTACCTAATTATGCAAACTTTATTAAGGCGTAAAGTTGTATTTTTAATTTTGTAAAGTAACAGTCGAATTCTAAGCACAATTAAAAATCAGTTTTATACTGAAACGTATGTGTTTTCTGAAAGTTTTTGACAAGAATATGTTGTCGTTTATGTAAGGAAGTAAGCTAGATTTTTAATAGATTTACTATAATTCAAAGAGTTTTCTACTTAAACGTATGCATTTTCTGAAAGTTTTTGACAAGAATTTGTTGTCATTAATGTAGGGTAATCAGATAGATTTTTAATAGATTTATTATAATCAACACCGTTTTATACTAAAACGTATATATTTTCTGAAACTTCTTGGCAAGAATCCGCTGCCGTTTCTATAGGGTAGTGAGATAGATTTTTTTAGACATTTACAGTAATTAAAACAGTTTTATACTAAAACGTATGCATTTTCTGAAAGTTTTTGACGAAAATTTGTTGCCATTAATGTAAGGTAATCAGATAAATTTTTAATAGATTTACAATAATCAACACTGTTTTATACTGAAACGTATATATTTTCTGAAACTTTTTGACAAACACCTTTATCACTTTTTAAACGCTAGCCTTTGTTATGCTGTGATATTGTTTATATAAAACTAATTCAATTGAATAAACAGCAAATTACGCTATAATGCGTTAATTTTTGACTATTTGTATCTGTTATGATCGTTGGTTTTATTGGTGCTGGGAAGGTTGGTTGCACCTTAGGGAAGTATTTTAGTTCTTGTGGAATCGAAGTCGCAGGATTTTATAGCCGCTCGTATGAGCATGCAAAACAAGCAAGCGAATTTACTCAAAGTCATGCATTTTTAACGCTAGCTGAGATAGTTGCTAAGTGTGATTGTTTGTTGGTCACCGTCTCAGATAGTCAAATTGCCGAAGTTTGGTATGATTTGTGTCAACTGCCAATTGGCAATAAATGGATTGGCCATTGTAGCGGGCTGTTAACGTCTCATATCTTTAGCCAAAATAAAGTTGTTCATCCCTTCGCTTTTTCATTACATCCACTCTATGCAATTTACGATCGCTTTGATTGTTTTTCTGATATGGTTAATGTGTCTTTCACGCTGGAAGCCAATGCCGATATCATTCCAACCTTAACTGAATTTTTTGCAAAACTCCCCAACCCTATCGCCATTTTGCCCGCCATTAAAAAGCCGCTTTACCATGCCGCTTGTGTCATGCTTAGCAATCAAGTTTTGGCTTTGGTGCAAATTGGTGTTGATCTGCTCAACGAGCAGTGTGGATTGGATCAAGAGTTTAGTGAACAGGCGTGGCATCCACTATTTTTAGGCAATGCCAATAATGCTTGCCGGGCGGGTATCATTGATGCGTTGACCGGACCGGTTGAACGTGGCGATGTTGAAACAATCAAACAACATATTATGGCCATGCCCGATGAGCTAAAGCCCATTTACCAGCAACTATCGACCATATTGCTTAATATCAGTCGAAAAAAACATCCAAACAGGGACTACAAACAATTAGAACTGGAGCTGTAGCTTTGAAAAACACAATACTCACCCTACAACAACGAAAACTGAATCAAGAAAAAATCACGATGTTAACCGCCTATGATTACACCACCGCTAGATTAATGGATGAGAGTGGCGTTGACTGTTTATTGGTTGGTGACTCATTGGGAATGGTGATGCTGGGTTACCAAAGTACCGTATCGGTGACAATGGAAGATATGATTCACCACTCCAAAGCGGTTGCCAGAGCGGCTAAAACGGCTTTTGTTGTGACTGATCTGCCTTTTATGTCCTACCATACTTCGGCCTATGATGCGGTGTATAATGCCGGTCGTTTAATCCAAGAAGGTCAAGCACAAGCGGTCAAGCTTGAAGGCGGGCAGGCGTTTTGTGAACATATTCAATTGATTACACAAGCATCGATTCCGGTCATTGCGCATATTGGCTTGATGCCACAATCGGTACTGGCATTAGGCGGATATAAAGTTCAAGGCAAAGACTATAACGACGCTAAAAAGATAGTGCTTGATGCATTGGCGGTTGAGCAAGCAGGTGCGGCGGCTATTTTACTCGAATGTGTGCCGGCGGAGTTGGCAAAACTGATATCTGAACTGGTTAGCATTCCAACTATTGGCATTGGTGCCGGTGTTGGTTGTGACGGTCAGGTTTTAGTCTATCAAGATATGTTGTCGATGTATGAAGGTGTATCGTCTAAATTTGTAAAATCATTTGCGCCAATTGGCGAGCAAATGAAGCAGGCTTTTAAAGATTATTGCGCAGAAGTGAAGCAGCAACAGTTTCCGTCTGCAAATCATGAATTTGCTATCGATAGCGATGTAATGGCAAAAATTAAATCTGAATTTTTCATCAGTCATCAAGGATAATACCGTGAAAGTTGTGACCTCAATTGATCAAGTTCGCCAGCAAGTTAAAGCTTGGCGACAGTCCGGCGCAAGTATTGGTTTAGTTCCCACTATGGGCTTTTTGCATGAAGGGTACCAAAGTTTAATGGCGGCGGCCAAAGAGCAGAATCAAAAAGTGATTGTGACCATTTTTGTTAATCCTATCCAGTTCGCCCCTAACGAGGATTTGGCAAGTTACCCTCGTGATCTTGAGCGAGATAAAATTGCCTGCCAGCAAATGGGAGTCGATCTTATCTTTTGCCCAACAGCCAGTGAAATGTACGATGCTCACTTTAACAGTTGTGTCGATGTTAATGGGCTAACAGAAGCGTTATGTGGTAAAAAGCGACCGGGACATTTTAAGGGTGTCTGCACGGTGGTCACTAAATTATTTAACATCACCCAACCGGATCGAGCCTATTTTGGACAAAAAGATGCTCAGCAGCTTGCTGTGATTAAACGAATGGTTTGCGATCTTAACGTCGATATTGAAATTATTGGTTGCCCGATTGTGCGAGAAGCAGACGGACTGGCAAAAAGTTCACGCAATAGCTATTTATCTGCAACTGAAAGAGAAGCGGCAACTTGCCTTTATCGAGCCATTCAATGCGCTGGCGAAATGATTGCACAGGGTGAAAGATCGGTTGATGTCATTGCCGGTGCTATGCAAGCAATAATTAACGCTGAGCCGCTTGCTAAAATTGATTATATCGAATTTGTCGATATGGCATCATTCAATGCGATTGATTCCCTTAAGCAAGATAGCTTATGTGCACTTGCCGTTTATATTGGTAAAACACGATTAATTGATAATTTTATCTATCAACCCAGTTAGCTTTTAACATATCGAAATTTAACTGTATAAAAGGCCGCTTATGACACAGCGGTTTTTTAATGCCAATCATTCCAATAAAAGCGAGATTGATAAGAGATTTAATCAACGAGTTTCTCACTTAGCCAATTTATTGTTTGGCTATTTTACTGTAGAATAGTTAGCATTTTTATGCCTTGAATCAGGATTTATGCATTTATTATGAAAAATACAACTTATAATCCACAAGAAATCGAACAACCAATTTATCAACATTGGGAACAAAGTGGCTATTTTAAGCCTAATGGCGACAAATCACAGCCAAGCTACTGCATCGCTATCCCACCGCCGAATGTGACCGGAAGTTTACACATGGGGCACGCATTCCAACAAACCATTATGGATGCATTAATACGTTATCATCGTATGCAAGGTAACAATACGTTATGGCAATCGGGTACCGACCATGCCGGTATTGCAACACAAATGGTGGTTGAACGTAAAATTGCTGCCGAAGAGGGCAAAACCCGTCACGATTATGGTCGTGAAATGTTTATCGAAAAAATCTGGGAGTGGAAAGCGCAATCAGGCGGTAGCATTACCAAACAGATGCGTCGTTTAGGCGATTCGGTGGATTGGGATCGTGAGCGCTTCACTATGGACGAAGGGCTATCAAATGCGGTAAAAGAGGTATTTGTCAGACTTTATCAGGAAGATTTGATCTACCGTGGTAAACGTTTGGTCAACTGGGATCCAAAATTACGTACCGCGATTTCTGATTTAGAAGTTGAAAATCGTGAAGTAAAAGGCTCAATGTGGCATTTACGTTATCCACTTGCTGACGGCGCCAAAACGGCTGACGGTAAAGATTATTTAGTTGTCGCCACAACGCGTCCGGAAACATTATTAGGTGATACCGGGGTAGCGGTCAATCCGGCTGATCCTCGCTATCAAGATCTGATCGGCAAATTTGTTATTTTACCTTTGGTTAATCGTCGTATTCCGATTATTGGTGATGAACATGCTGACATGACAAAAGGTACCGGTTGCGTAAAAATTACTCCGGCACATGACTTTAATGATTACGAAGTGGGTCGCCGTCATCAATTACCGATGATCAACATCTTCACCTTTGACGGTGAGATCCGCTCACAAGCCGAAGTGTTTGACACAAACGGCGAACCGAGTGATGTTTATGGGGGAGATATTCCGACTGAATTGCAAAATTTAGAACGATTTGCCGCCCGTAAAGCGGTTGTTGCCGCCTGTGAAGCGCAAGGCATTTTAGAAAAGATTGAACCACATGATTTAACCATACCGTATGGCGATCGTGGCGGCGTGGTGATTGAGCCAATGTTAACTGACCAATGGTATGTGCGAGCGAAAGTATTGGCCGAGCCTGCTATTGATGCCGTTAAAAATGGCGATATCCAATTTGTGCCAAAACAGTACGAGAACATGTACTTCTCGTGGATGAATGATATTCAAGATTGGTGTATTTCACGCCAATTATGGTGGGGTCACCGTATTCCGGCATGGTATGATGCGCAAGGCAATGTCTATGTTGGACGAGACGAAGCCGAAGTCCGTCGGGAAAACAATATCGCCGATGATGTGGTGTTATCACAAGATGAAGATGTGCTTGATACCTGGTTCTCATCTGCACTTTGGACTTTCTCTACATTGGGTTGGCCAGAAAATACCGATGATTTGGCAACTTTCCACCCAACCAATGTACTTGTAACTGGTTTTGATATCATCTTCTTCTGGGTCGCTAGAATGATTATGATGACCATGCACTTTATCAAAGATAAAGACGGTAAGCCGCAGATTCCGTTTAAAACAGTCTATGTTACTGGCTTAATTCGTGATGAAGAAGGGCAAAAAATGTCGAAATCTAAAGGGAATGTTATCGATCCTTTAGACATGATTGACGGCATCTCACTTGCTGATTTACTGGAAAAACGTACCGGCAATATGATGCAACCACAACTGGCGGAAAAAATTGCCAAACGTACTGAAAAACAGTTCCCTAACGGCATTGAAGCGCACGGTACCGATGCATTACGCTTCACCTTAGCGGCACTAGCCTCAACCGGACGTGATATCAATTGGGATCTCAAACGTTTGGAAGGTTACCGCAACTTCTGTAATAAACTTTGGAATGCTAGCCGTTATGTCCTTATGAACACGCAAGATCACGATTGTGGTTTTACCGGTGGTGATTTAGCCTATTCATTAGCCGATAAATGGATATTAGCTGAATTTAATCATACCGTGAAAACCTATCGAGAAGCCTTCGATACTTATCGATTTGATTTAGCCGCTAATATTTTATATGAATTTACTTGGAATCAGTTTTGTGACTGGTATTTAGAGTTAACCAAATCAGTACTGGCAAATGGTGAACAATCTGAACAACGTGCCGCTCGTCATACTTTAGTGACTGTATTGGAAGCATTGTTACGCTTAGCACATCCAATTATTCCATTTATTACTGAAGCAATTTGGCAAAGTGTTAAACCACTAATGCGTATCAAGGCTGATACTATTATGTTACAACCGATGCCGACTTTTGATAGTAAATATATTGACGATCAAGCTGTTGCCGATATTAACTGGATCAAAGAGGCGGTGATTGCCGTGCGTAATATTCGAGCTGAAATGAATATTGCACCGAGCAAACCATTACAATTGTTGATTCGTCAAGCTTCACCTGCTGTTCATCGTATTATCAGTGATAATATAACCTTTATTGAATCGCTGGCAAGATTATCAGAAATTGTGCTGTTAGATGAAGGTGAAACCGGGCCATTATCGGTCACTAAGTTAGTTGACGGTGCTGAACTACTTATTCCAATGGCTGGGTTAATTAACAAAGAAGATGAATTAGCTCGACTGGAAAAAGAGATGGCACGCATCGATAACGAAATTGCTCGTATCGACGGAAAACTGAGCAATAGCAGTTTTGTCGATAAAGCGCCAGCGGCTGTTGTGGCGAAAGAGAAAGAAAAACAACAAGGCTATATTAATGATAAAGCTAAATTGCAAGAGCAATACCAAGCGATTAAAAGCCTATAACAAACAATCTAAACCGCCCACGATAACCGTGGGCGTTTTTTTATCACTTAGCGATAACGCTAAAATATTTAAAATGACAATTGCCACCCATATTTTGTCCAGCATCAGTTGCTGCCACCATACCGATTTTAGCTCCAACCCATTTACCTTTACCGGCGGCAAATTGACGGGGTAGTGCAATCTTATTTGCAAGCGTAATACCTAGCGATTAAAAGCCTATAACAAACAATCTAAACCGCCCACGATAACCGTGGGCGTTTTTTTATCACTTAGCGATAACGCTAAAATATTTAAAATGACAATTGCCACCCATATTTTGTCCAGCATCAGTTGCTGCCACCATACCGATTTTAGCTCCAACCCATTTACCTTTACCGGCAGCAAATTGACGGGGTAGTGCAATCCAACTATCTTGCGATTGGCGATAATAAAATTGGCAGATACCATTTAATCCGACTTCTACCTTAAGTTGACAGGAGGCGAAGTCGAGTTTTGCAATCGGCTGATGATACTCATCAACAACACCCGAATCTTTAACCCAACCATAACGATACATAAGACGATATTCGCCGTTATCATAACAAACAACTAAAGCTGCATAGCGTTCACCATAAATAATCATTCCGGCAAAATCGCCCGATTGGGTTGGGTTAAAGGTCATTTCTGTTTGCGCTGAAAACTGAAATGCCGCAAATTTTTGTAACAGTAAATTTGGCGCAAAATAGAGTGTATCTTGCCCATTACGTATCGGTAACGGGCAACAATTTAACACCAATCCCGCCTCACTATCAGCCAGCCAGTGTGGTTGTGGATTGGCTGGCCATTGCCACTGTAAGCCAAATTTTCCCTGCTCAAAATCATCACTGGTTTGTATTTTATCGCCTGTAGACTCACCGTTAACAAGCGGTTTCGGGTAAGATGAAACCGGTTGTCCGGCACCATGATCATCTAACGTTTGGCCGATCCTTGGCCAGTTATCATCGTCCCAATACATTGGCTGTAAGTGCACAATTCGCCCATATACATTGGCATCTTGAAAGTGTACAAACCAGCACTGCGAATTGGCTAACTCCACCCAACCGCCTTGATGTGGGCCATTAATGGGGCTGTTACCTTGAAAAAGCACATTTCGCGCTGTCCAATTGCCGGTTAGCTTATCGGATCGTAAAACCGTTTGCCAACCGGTTTCGACGCCGCCGGCTGGCGCAAAAATATAGTACCAACCGTTTCTTTTATACAGTTTGGGACCTTCAAGCGTAGGCAAATCGGCGGTGCCGTCATAAATGATTTTGCCTTCACCGATTAATGCGCTACCGTCAGTTTTCATCTCAAACAGTTGTAATTGATGCTTTAGACCACAACGGCTCTGGGCAAAGGCATGTACTAACCATGCCCGCCCGTCATCATCCCAAAACGGGCAAGGATCAATCCAACCTAGCGCTGGCTGAACACAATGCGGTTTGCTCCATTCGCCCCAAGGATCGGTGCTATGACACATAAAGATACCTTCATCGGGAGTGCTGAAAAAGACCCAAAACTTATCATCATGATAAGTGATAGACGGTGCCCAGACGCCTTTACCCGGCTGCACCTGATCATAATCACCAAACTCAAACGACGAAAAAACATGATTAATAATCTGCCAGTTGATTAAATCCTTAGAATGTAAAACAGGTAGTGCAGGTAAATGATTAAAGCTTGATGCGACCATAAAAAAGTCATCGCCAACTCGGATAATATCCGGATCAGAATAGTCGGCGCAAATAATCGGATTATGATAATAGTTACTGCTCATATTAATACCTTTCTGGTTTGTCCATTTATCACCGAAACACTATCTTACTGATGATTATCAGCTTGCTTTTGTCTGGCAAGCAGATCATCTTGAATTTTTTTCATCATGCTGTCATCTAATTTATAAAAGCGCATTAACCACCAAAGTAACAGATAGGAAAATCCCGGTCCAATGGTTAACAGCCCGATGATGCCCATGGTGGCTAGTGGTGTTTGCTCATCGACGCCAGCTTGATAGCCTAAAAGACCTAAACAGACCCCAACCAAAGCACCAGCTACCGCCATACCTAATTTTAATGCAAACAGATTGCCGGAAAATGATAGCCCGGTTGCACGTCGGCCAAATTTCCATTCGCCATAGTCAGCGGCGTTTGCCATCATATTCCATTTAAACGGTTGATACATTTGATGAAAAAATCCAATTAAAAAGTAGAGAGGAAATACAACCGGTAACCAAACCGGCGGCACAAAAAACATCAGCACACCAATGGCAAACAGAATTAAGTTAATATTTTTAAACAGTGAAATCGCACTAAAGCGCTTAGCAAAATATCCTGCTGCCATGGCACCGAGTATGGTGCCAACAACTGAGGTAGAAACAAAGGCCGATTTCATCGCCGTGCCGGCTGTTGAACTGATGCCACCCAACATTAAATAGGTGGCATAATAAAGCGTAGCGGAACTTCGCATCACGCCTGCCATACTCGAGAAAAAAGTAATAATAGCAACAATGCACCACTGGTCATTGGCGAGTAGGCATTTAAGATCTTTTTTAACGCTGACTTGCTCATCTTTAATCGGCGTCACACGCTCTTTGGTGGTAAAAAAACAGAGCAGTAACATGCCAATAGCGATAATGCCCATAATCGCCATGGTCAGTTGAAAGCCCAGTTGCTTATCCTCCTTGCCCAGCCAATCGACTAAAAATAATGTGCCGACTGATACCATTAACCCCGACGCTGATGAAATGGTAAAACGATAGGATTGGGCGCTCAGACGATCTTTTTCATCCCGAGTAATCACCCCACCAAGTGCACAATAAGGAATGTTTATAAAAGTATAACAAAGCATTAATAGCGCATAGGTGATATAGGCATATAACAATTTACCGGAATAACCAAAATCCGGCGTGGTATAGGTCATCACGGCAAGCACGGCATAGGGAATTGCGAACCATACAAGCCAAGGCCGAAATCGACCAAAACGGGTTTTGGTGCGGTCAGCTACCATACCGGTTATTGGGTCGATAATTGCATCAAAAATGCGTGTCGCTAAAAACATGATCCCAACCGCCGCAGCTGAAAGACCATAAATGTCAGTATAAAAATAGGTTAAAAACATCGTGACCGACGAGTAAACAATGCCACATGCCGCATCCCCCATGCCAAATCCTATTTTTTCCATGACTGATAATTTCTTGTTATCCATTACAATCTCCTTATAACCCTAATGACAATCGATATTAAGCCGTTATAAATTAACGGTTTACTGCTGATAACTTATTGCTAAACAATAACCATAAGTTGAGTTTATAAAATAAGTTTTCAAAACAGTATTACGATTTTACGTAGCGTAATTACGTTATATGGTTAATGTGATTGATATCACAGTTTTATCGTGCAAAGACTAAGGGGATTTGGTTAGATTTGCTGTTTGGTTTTGCAGAGAAAAACGATTTAAAAGTTAAAATTCGGCTTTTATATTAAAACATGGGTATTTTCTGAAACTTCTTGACAAGAGTTTATTGGTTTGGATTTACGTAAGAATGACCAAAGATTTTTTATTTAACAAGCGACAGGTGGTTTAGGTTGGTTAATATTGGCTAAATAATATTTAGGATTAATATCTTTTTAACATCTTAAAGATAATCTGATTTTTTTTGCTTAAACATAGGTGTTTTCTGAAACTTCTTGACAATATCTTACCGGCTTTGATTTACGTAAGGATTACTAATGATTTTCTATTTAATAAGCGACTGGTGGTTTAGATTGGTTAATATTAGCTAAAAAACATTCAGGATTAATATTTTTTTAATATCTTAAAGATAATCTAATGTTTTTACTAAAACATAGGCATTTTCTGAAACTTCTTGACAAGCGTTTACGGGTTTTTATTTAAGTAAGAATTACCAATGATTTTTTATTTAACAAGCGACTGCGGTTTAGGTTGGTTAATATTAGCTAAATAATATTCAGGATAATATTTTTTAATATATTAAAGATAATCTAATGTTTTTACTAAAACATAGGTATTTTCTGAAACTTCTTGACAAGAGTTTACCGGCTTTGATTTATGTAAAGATAACCAATGATTTTTTATTTAATAAACGACCGGCGGTCTAGATTGATTAATATTAGCTAAATAATATTCAGGATTAATATTTTTTATATCTTGAAGATAATCTGATTTTTTACTAAAACATAGGTATTTTCTGAAACTTCTTGACAAGCGTTTACGGGTTTTTATTTAAGTAAGAATTACCAATGATTTTTTATTTAACAAGCGACAGGTGGTTTAGGTTGGTTAATATTGGCTAAATAATATTTAGGATTAATATCTTTTTAACATCTTAAAGATAATCTGTTTTTACTAAAACATAGGTGTTTTCTGAAACTTTTTGACAAGATCTTACCGGCTATGTTGTATGGAACATTTTAATATTGCGCTATTATAAACGTTAAACTATTAGTTTCGCTTTCGATGTCGCCATAACCATTTGCCACTGACTAATCGGTGGTAGAAAAACAGGCTTCTTATCACCCAATCTAGGAACATACCAAACCAGACACCAATCACGCCAAAGCCAAAGTATACGCCAAAGATATAACCGACAACAATTCGGCACATCCACATACTGCCGATAGCGACCCACATGGTATAACTGGCATCTTTAGCGCCTTTAAAGCCATAAGGTAGAACAAACGATGAAGCCCAAAATGGCGTAAATAGGGCATTAAACCACAGGAGATGTTTAGCAATGTCGATCACTTCCTGATCATTGGTATATAACGAACTTAAAAAGCCGGCAAAAGGTATGGATAAAAACGCTAAAAAGCAGAGTAAAAAGTTAGTTAAGTGAAAGATAAATTTCAGTTGTCTGGTCGGTTGATAGATCTGCCCCATGCCGATACGTTTACCGACAATGATCGTTGAGGTTGCGCCAAGTGTGCCACCGGGTAAGTTGAGCAAGCCAGCTATTGAAAAAGCAATAAAGTTTGCGGCAATAGTCGATGTGCCCATTCCGGCAACAAATGTTTGAGTAAGCAGCTTACCGATATTAAACATCACCGATTCCACACTGGCGGGAATACCAATGCTAAGAATATCAATCAAGATTTTACTATTAAATGAATGGAAATAACTTCGAAAAGGAATAAATAGCGCTCGACTAGGTTTTATGGTCAGCACCAGTAAAATAAAGAACATTCCGCAATAACGTGAAATGGTTAAGCCAATTCCGGCACCAATAAAACCTAAACCACCCCAACCAAAAATACCATAAATTAAGATATAACTTATCGATAAGTTGAGGATATTCATAATAATATTTAAGTACATCGGCAGTTTGGTGTTACCGGCACCTCGCAATGCCCCACAACCAACCAATATAAAGGCTAAAGCAGGGTAGCCTAACACCGTTAATCGCAGAAAAGTTAACGTGAGTTCTTTTACGTCTGCTTCGGCTTTTCCGGCAATAATCTCAACTATCCAATAACCGGAAAACTCGACAAATAGAAATAGTAAGATTGATATAATCACTAACAGCGTAATCGATTGCCGGGCAGCAACCACTGCTTTTTTACGATTATGGCGACCTAAGCTAAACGCCACCACCACCGACGTACCCAGGGCGACCGCCATAAAAAAGGACATTACGATCATATTAAAACTTTCAGCAAGCCCAACCGCTGCCATTTCAGCTTTACCGATCCAACTGACCAGAAAAGTGCTGAAAATGCCCATTAATATAACCGATAGATTTTCGATGAAAATTGGAATGGCTAGCGGGTAGATCTCTTTCCACAATAAGACATTATTCGAGTGTCTTTTTTTATATAATTGCAGATTCTTTAATCGTTTAAGGAGTTGAACATCCAATTTCAGGCCTAATTGACATCAGGAAAAGATAAACACAATTATAACTCCATTATGAAATAAAAATGAATGGCTGTTTTAAAAAAGCGATCAAAAATAGTCAAAAAAATTGGACGATGATTTAGCGGATGAGTTGGCTATTATCTTATTGATAATATTATTTTTCATTTAAATGACAAGATTAATTTGTCTGACACAAGATAATCGATTAAAGTTAATCCTATTAAGCTTATCGTTAAAATGTAAGGCAACGACAAATGGTTTTAGAAAATACCCCAATGAACTTACTTTTATTGACGCTCACTACCTGTTGGTGGGTCTATTTAGGTTTATTTATTTTGGGCATCACTCTGCGTTTTGCGAGTGATAATGTTGTCAAAAGCATCAGTGTTTTTATGGTGATGATTGGCTTGTTAATTCGAACGACGTATTCAATCAAATATCATGATCCGCTATTAAATCCTAACTATACCATTTATTCCGTTGTTTTGATCTGCGTGGGTTTGATGCTAATTCTCTTTGTCACTCAAAACCGACATCGAGAGTTTTTTAGCATCATTTTAGCAACGATTGGCATTAGTGCCGTTGCGATTGATGATATGTTAGCCATGGATCCGAGTTTAACGCTGATGACCGTTGGCACTATCACATTTTTAGTCAATGATCGTATCAAGAAAATTATCAGCAATATTTTTATTATCTTGCCGGTTATATGCCTGATTATCGGTGCGGTTGGGTTATTAATCTAAGTGAATAAGGTTAATCGTTTAGTTAATATCATGCTTTATTAACGTGGTTTATTATTAACACGGTGTTTTGTTAACAAGGTTTTTGTTAATAGGGTGTGATATTAATATAGCGCTTTGAGCTAAGTTAAATATTAAAAGCTTAACTGACTCTTTAAGTCGGCCTTTTTAGCCATAAAATTTATAGCGATAACTTGAAGGACACCGATTATCGCTATATCATAGTCGGCTTAAAAATTTCAGTTAGCAAAATAACAAAAATAAAAGAGCTCACATGTTAATTAATGCCAAAGATATTCTTGATAAATTAAATCCCCATAATAAAGTCAATTACGATTCAGTGCTAAAAGAGGTCATTGCTGATTGGCAAAGCGAATCGATTCGCCCGAAATTACTGATCCATAGCTGTTGTGCCCCTTGCAGTACTTATGTTTTAGAGTATTTAGCGCAATATGCTGATATCACCATATATTTTGCTAATTCTAATATTCATCCTCGGGTTGAATATGAGTATCGTAGCGTTGTTCAGCAAAAATTTATTGCCGATTTTAATCAAAAAACCGGTCACCATGTGCAATTTTTACAAGCGCCATATCAACCGGCTGAATTTATTAAACAAGTTGAACATCTGCGTGATGCACCGGAAGGGGGGGAACGTTGTCATCTGTGTTATAAAATGCGGTTAGATTTAGCGGCAATTAAAGCACAAGAGCTGGGCTATGACTATTTTGCCAGCGCCTTAACCTTAAGCCCGAAAAAGAACAGTCAGAAGATCAATCAATTAGGTTTTGAAATTCAAGAGATCTTCTCTGTTAACTATCTTCCTTCCGATTTTAAGAAGAATAATGGCTATAAACGATCGATTGAAATTTGCAAAGAGTACGATGTCTATCGTCAATGTTATTGCGGCTGTATTTTTGCCGCCAAAGCGCAGGGCATCGATTTAAAAAATGTCATTGCAACTGCAAAACAAGGGTTAGCTGAACACCAAAAAGATTAATTTTTGGGGGAAGGATAAACCCACACAAAGTGAAGTGATATCTGAATATTTTCGCTAGCACACACCTTATAAAGTGTGTGCATTTTGAACGCATCAAATAAAAACTGCAAAAATTACACTATCTTAAGTTATTTAAAAATATTATGATAAAACTAAGTTTGTGATAAGCATCTTTAAATACTTTAAGTCCTTTTTTGCAAAATGTGAGTTTGTTATGTCAAAAATATATAGGCTTGGATTGGATGTCGGTTCGACTACTGCGAAATGTGTCTTGTTAGATGAGCAAGACCATTTTGTCTATAGCAATTATGTTCGTCATAATACCCATATCATCGCCACCGTGCTTGACCTTTTAAGCGAAATCAAACAAAAAATTGGCAATGATATCGAGCTGTCGGTAAAAGTGACCGGATCGGCCGGTATGGGAATATGCGAAAAAGCTAATATTGCCTTTATTCAAGAAGTGGTTGCGGCTTCTGAAGTGGTTCAGCGCCAATATCCGCAAGTTAGCACTTTAATTGATATCGGCGGTGAAGATAGTAAGATGATCTTCTTTTTTCCCGACCGTCCGCCAGATATTCGAATGAATGGCAGTTGTGCCGGTGGAACAGGCGCCTTTATCGATCAAATGGCTACTTTGCTCAATACTCCCGTACAACAATTCGATCAACTCGCTAAGCATCATGACAACATTTTTCCAATTGCCTCCCGCTGTGGTGTTTTTGCCAAAACCGATGTGCAAAATCTTATCAGCCGTAATGTATCGAAAGAAAATATCGCTTATTCAGTATTACATGCCGTTTGTATTCAGTTGGTAAACAGCCTTGCTCGAGGCTATGATATTGTGCCAAAGGTGATGTTTATTGGCGGGCCGTTTTCATTTATTCCAACCTTAAAACAAGCTGCTTGCGATATTTTAAAGTTGAACGCTGATGAGGTTGTGCAAACGGCGCACCCGACGCTATTATCGGCATGGGGCGCCGCTATTGATAGCTGTTGCCGAACAGTGCTTTCGATTGATGATTTTACCCAAAGATTAACTGCTTCAAATAAAATTCAGCTCGCTTCTCCCACTCGCTTAAAGCCGCTATTTAGTCAGTCGTTATCTTTTGCAGATTGGCAAAAGCAGCGTCACTATATTCAAATCCCCAGCGTAAGCCTATCGGATTATTCAAAGCAAAATGCTTTTTTAGGTATTGATAGTGGTTCAACCACCACCAAAATTACTTTAATTGGTGAAGATAACCAGCTACTTTTTAGCTATTATGCGCCCAATAATGGACACTCCATTAGTGCCTTAATTAAAGGCTTAACCCAGTTAAAACAAGAGATTACCGCATCCGGCAAAACCATCAATATTGCTCGCACCGGTGTGACTGGTTATGGGGAAGAGCTGTTAAAGGCGGCATTTGCTATTGATGATGGATTAGTTGAAACCATGGCGCATTTTGCCGCAGCCAAACATATTGATCCCAAAGTCAGTTTTATTATGGATATTGGCGGGCAAGATATGAAAGCCATTTTTATCGCTAATGGTGTGGTGAATCATATCGAGTTAAATGAAGCGTGTTCATCGGGTTGTGGTTCATTTATTGAAACCTTTGCAAAATCGCTTAATTCCAATACGATCGAGTTTGCCAATGCCGCTTGTCAATCCACCAGCCCCTGCGATTTAGGGACTCGTTGTACGGTATTTATGAATTCTAAAGTGAAACAAGCACTGCGTGAAAACGCCACCATGGGCGATATATCAGCCGGGCTTGCGTTTTCGGTAATTAAAAATGCCATTCATAAAGTGCTGAAGTTGCATGATATAAAAAAACTAGGCGATCATATTGTGGTGCAAGGGGGAACGTTTAAAAATCCGGCGGTATTTCGGGCGCTGGAACAGTTAACCGGGGCACAGATCGCCAGCTCCAATATTCCGGAACTAATGGGCGCTTATGGCTCAGCGCT
The DNA here is from genome assembly GCF_019469205.1 of Gilliamella sp. ESL0405. Taxonomy (NCBI): domain Bacteria; kingdom Pseudomonadati; phylum Pseudomonadota; class Gammaproteobacteria; order Orbales; family Orbaceae; genus Gilliamella; species Gilliamella sp. ESL0405. The sequence continues at coordinate 1,244,990 of NZ_CP048265.1, forward strand.
GTTTGCTAAACATCATTACACTGAGCATCCGAGCTTATCAACTTTTATCGGTTTAGATAATTTGGATAAGGCGCTAGATAACAAAGCTAAGCCTTCACGCTGTAAAGGATGCGAAAATCATTGTGATATTATGATTTACCGTTTTGCCAATGGGCAGCGCTATTATTCGGGCAATAAATGCGAACGCTTTTTAAGCAATAATCCTTATCAAGATAAACATGCATTTAACATGTTTGATTTCAAAAACTCGCTTTTATTTGATCGCTGTAACGGTGAAGTGCCAAATGCCACAATCAATATTGGTATTCCTCGTGTTTTAGGCCAGTATGAAAATTTCCCGTTTTGGCATACACTGCTCACCGCCAGCGGTATCAATGTGACCCTTTCACCATTTTCGACCCATGAAATTTATGAAAAAGGCGCCGGCACTGTAATGTCAGACAGCATCTGCTTTCCCGCTAAACTGGTGCACGGGCATATTATGGCGCTGATTAACGCCAATGTTGATCGTATTTTTATGCCTATGGTGATATTTGAATCGGCACAGTTTAATAATGCGGTCAATAGCTATAACTGTCCGATTGTCAGTAGTTATGCCGAAGTGATAAATAGCGCTATCAATCCGGCTAGCAAATATGGTATTGCGCTTGATTATCCGGTCATCAATTTTAGCGATAGTAAATTGCTTAAAAAAGGCTGCATAGCATATCTAACATCATTAGGCATTACTAAACAAGTTGCCAATAAGGCGTTTAAACAAGCCTTGATTGCGCAAAGTGACTACAAAAAAGCGCTCTATGATAAAGCAGTTGACGTGTTGGATAAGGCTAAGCAAACTGGGCGTTATGTCTTTATTTTAGCTGGTCGTCCTTATCATAGCGACAGCTTAATCAACCATAAAACCCCTGAGATTTTAAACGCTTTAGGTTGTGATGTGATTTGCGAAGATTCAGTATTAGGCGCCACTGATGCGCTTTCGCCGGAACTGCAAATCTGCTCGCAGTGGAGTTACCCAAACCGCCTGTACGCCGCAGCATCGTTTGTAGCTCAGCAGCCAAATAATATTCAATTTGTTCAGTTAAACTCTTTTGGTTGTGGACCCGATGCAATTGTCACTGATGAGTGTAAAGCGATCTTAGCGTCGCAAGGCAAAACCTGCACTGTGATTCGGGTAGATGAGATCACTGCTACCGGCTCAGTTAGATTACGGTTACGCTCAATTATTGAATCAATCCGGATGAATCATCACCAACCATTGACATTGCAAGAGCGCCAAAAAACAGCGATTTTTACGCTACCCGATAAACAGCGAAAAACGATATTAGCGCCGTTTATTTCTGACTTTTATTCGCCTTTGTTACCGCCGATTTTTGCTTTATCCGGTTATAAATTGGAAATTTTGCCTAAGCCGGATAAGCGTTCGGTTGAGTGGGGCTTAAAATATTGTAATAACGAGATCTGTTATCCGGCAACAATCATTGTCGGCGACATTATTAAAGCACTGCGTTCGGGGAAATATCAGCGTGATCAAGTCGCTATTGGCATTACCCAAACCGGTGGGCAATGTCGTGCCAGTAGCTATCTATCATTAATTAAAAAAGCGATGATAAGTAATGGTTTTGCCGATGTACCGATTATTTCGCTTAGTACCGGTAATATCAATGAAATTGAGCAACCGGGCTTTAAAATGAACTGGCTTAAAACTCTACCGACGACTTTCTTTGCCATGCTGTTTGCCGATTCGCTGGCTAAAATGTATTACGCCATTGCGCCGAGGGCAAAAGTGAAACAGCAAGCTGATGAGCTTAAACAGTTTTACACCGACAAACTAAAACAGCTTATTAGCCAACATAAGGGTAAAAAAGCGATTTTTACTTTATTAAGTCAAGCCGTGGCACAGTTTAATCAGATTGAAACGCACAATAGAGCCTGCCCGCAGATTGGTATTGTGGGTGAAATCTATGTCAAATATAATAATTTTGGTAATCAGCATAGTGTAGAGTGGCTGATAGAACAAGGCATTGAGCCGGTGATGCCACCAATGATTGAATTTTTTGCGCAATGTTTTGTTAACTATGACAGCAATATCAAAAATCATCTGATTGCTAAAAGTTACCTGTCTTATGTACTTAAATTCCTAGAAAAAATAGCGCAGGTTTATATCGATAAAACCAACCAGATATTAGCGGACTTTAAATACTATCAACCTTTCCATAACCTGCGCAATATGGCGCAAAAAGCGCAAGAGATCTTAAATTTAGCCAACCAATTTGGTGAAGGTTGGTTAATTCCAGCCGGTATTATGACTTTTGCCCAGCAAGGGATAGATAATGTTATCAGCTTACAGCCATTTGGTTGTATCGCCAATCATGTGGTATCAAAAGGCGTTGAAAAGCGGATGCGAGATCTGAATCCTAAACTTAATCTACTATATCTTGATTTTGATGACGGAGCAGGGGAAGTAAATGTACTTAATCGTTTGCATTTTATGATAAGTGCTTTAAAGTATAGTCAGTTACAACGCATTGTTTAATATATGTAAAGCGCTATAATGGTTGCTTAATCTGTTGGTTAACACTCTCATTTATGGCTAAAAAGGATTGCAAGTGTTGTCAATATATCAATTAAAATCACGGTTCCAATCTCTACTTCGCCCTTATGCGAATAAAATTTACCATGCCGATATCACGGCTAATCAGGTCACGATCGCTGCTTGTATAGGATCGATTTTTGTGTCATTAATTGTTGGGCTATTAGCGCAATATCAATGGGTTTTTTATCTCATCCCGCTATGGATGTTTATTCGTATGGCGCTCAATGCCATTGACGGTATGTTGGCAAGAGAGTTTAACCAAAAATCTAATCTAGGCGCTTACTTAAATGAGATTTGTGATGTGATATCTGATTGCGCACTGATCGCTGTATTTACGCAAGTTGCTACTGTTAGCTATAGTTTAGTTATGTTTGTGGTATTGCTTTCGTTTCTGACTGAATATAGTGGCGTGTTGGGACTGATGATTGGCGCTACTCGCCGTTATGACGGACCTATGGGCAAAAGTGATCGCGCATTTGTTTTCAGTGTTATCAGTTTAGGTATTGCAAGCTATTTACTCCCACTGGATTGGATTAATCCTTTACTGTGGCTGATAAGTGCTTTACTTATCTATACCATTGTAAATCGGATCAAAAAGGGATTGAATGAGTCCAAAGAATTAAGGATCAGTTTATGCGACAACAACAAGAAAAATCTTTTATAAGTCATGATGGCTGCCAAATTTTTTATCGCTATTGGCCGGCTGTGGATAGCGACCAACAATCAAATCAAGCGTTGGTGCTGTTTCATCGAGGGCATGAACATTCCGGACGTGTTGCGCATCTGGCTGATGAACTTGCGCTGCCCGATTTCCAAATCTTTGCATGGGATGCAAGAGGAAACGGACAATCAGAAGGGGAGCGAGGAGATGCCCCAAACTTTGCCACTTTAGTCAAAGATGCGCAATGTTTTATTGAACATATCACCCAAGAGTACGGACTTAACCAACAAGATATCGCTATTATCGCCCAAAGTGTAGGCGCAGTTATTGCCAGCGCTTGGGTGCATGATTATGTGCCCAATATTCGTGCTTTAGTCTTAGCATCACCCGCTTTTAGCGTTAAACTCTATGTGCCGCTTGCCGTTCCCGGACTAAAATTGCTGTATAACTTTAAAGGCAATTTCTTTGTTAA